>NZ_BNTL01000001.1:0-299403 GCF_022179005.1 Pseudomonas sp. PAGU 2196
GCGCGGGCGGCGCTCGGTCTTACAGCCGCTGCAGTACTCACGGCATGCGCACAAAAGCCCACCCCTCAACCCGCAATCAACCCATCCCCCCGCAACAACGTCTCCAGGCAATGCTCCTGCACCCCATAAAACCCCTTGAGTTGCGCAATCTTCTCCAGCAGCGCCGCGTTATCCATCGGCTGTTTGCGCTTCACCGCAAGAATCATCTTGTTCTTGTTGGTGTGTTCCAACGAAATGAACTCGAACACCTTGGTTTCATAACCACAGGCTTCCAGGTACAGCGCTCGCAGGCTGTCGGTGAGCATCTCGGCCTGCTGCCCCAGGTGCAACCCATACTGCAGCATCGGCTGTAGCAAGCCTGGGCTGTGCAGTTGCGGGCGGATCTGTTTGTGGCAGCACGGCGAGCACATGATGATCGCGGCGTTGCAGCGGATGCCGGTGTGGATGGCGTAGTCGGTGGCGATGTCGCACGCGTGCAGGGCGATCATCACCTCGATGGCTTCGGGCACCACGCTGCGTACATCGCCGCACTGGAATTCAAGGCCCGGGTGGTCCAGGCGCGAGGCCGCGGCATTGCACAGGTCGACCATTTCTTGGCGCAGCTCCACGCCCGTCACCTGGGCATCGCGGCCCAGCGTGTTGCGCAGGTAGTCGTGCATGGCAAAGGTCAGGTAACCCTTGCCCGAGCCAAAGTCGGCTACGCGCAGGGCCTGTTCGGCCGGCAGCGGCGCGCTGGCCAGGGCGTGCTCGAACACCTCGATGAACTTGTTGATCTGCTTCCACTTGCGCGACATCGACGGGATCAGCGCACCTTGCGCATCGGTCACGCCCAGGTCACGCAAAAAGGGCCGCGACAGCTCCAGGTAACGCTTTTTCTCCCGGTCATGGCCACTGCTCGCAGCCGCATCACGCGGCGCCTGGGCGCCGTGGCGCTGGAGCATGGGCTTGCCTTTCTTGCTGAAGGTCAGCTGCACTTCACCGTCCGCATCGAACAGGTGCGCATTGCGAAAGCTGTCAGGCAGCAGCTCGGCAACCAGCGCTTCGGCCTGCTCCAGTGGCAGGTTGCGGGTGATGTCACGGGTCTGGTGGCGATACACCAGTGACAGGCAGGGCTGGCCCTTGACTTGCAGTGGCTTGGCGATGATCCGCTGCAGGGTCTGATCGGCACCCACATGGCGCGCCAGCACCAGTTTGACCAAGGTATTGCCGTGCAGGGCAGCGCTCAGCAGCTCAAGGAACTGGGCGCGCGCCTCTGGCGCGGTGGAAGCGGAAGGACTGGCGGACATGAAAAACGGTGCCTCGAGTTGCGGGGAGCGCGTTGCGCAATGCCACGCATTCTACAGGTGTGAGGCTGGCCCCCCAATCCATACGCCCGCTTTTGTCAGTCCAGAATCACTAAACGGTTGGGCAGTTCGTTGCGGGCATGGGTGCGCGGCACGGGCTCGCTGAGCAACTCACCGCAGGCGTCGATGCAATCGACAAAGCCTTGCAAGGTCCGGCCCTGACGCACCTGTTCGGCAAAGCGCCCTACGATGGCCGCGCGGGCGCTGGCATCGAGGTATTGCTCGACCCCTTGGTCGACCAGGATTTCCACATGCCGCTCCGCTTCGCTGACGAAAATCAGCACCCCCGTGGCACCGCGGGTGCGCTGCAGGTTCTGCTCGCGAAACTGCTGACGGGCCAGGCTCGACGCCCGCCAGCGGCGCCAGGCACGCGGGATCAGCCAGCCGGCCAGGCGCGGGTGGCGCAGCAGCAGGCACAAGCCGATGAACAGCACGACGTTGGCCACCAGCAGGCCACGGATACCGGGCCAGCCCAGCAGCATCTGCAGCAAGCCCGGCACGGCCAGCGCCAGCACCGCGGCCCAGAACAGTGGCAGGTAGGCGTAATCGTCGGCACGGCGGGCCAGCACCGTTACCAGTTCGGCATCGGTACGCCGTTCGGCACGGGCAATGGCTTCGGCGATCTGACGTTGGTCGTATTCGTTGAGGGGGGTCATGCCAGCGGTCTCTCGATCGTTCTTATTGTTGTTGTCCAGGCATTCAGGGTGCCATCGGCCGCCGACATATTCAGGCATAATCCGCCGCTGGAAGAATCGCCCCCGAACTGTACAACAATAGCCGCCTGAAAACTTCGGCCGCGCGCGTATCACTGTGGATACGGCAGAGGCCCCACAACGGAATTGATGATGAAACTGTCTTTGCTGGGCCTGGCCATGGGCCTTGTCAGTCAGGCGGCCCTCGCCGCCCCTACCGCTCCGCCCCTGCAGGACAAGCAGGCGTTCATCGATCACCTGATCAGCCAGATGACCGAGGCCGAAAAAATCGGCCAGCTGCGCCTGATCAGCATCGGCCCGGAGATGACCCACGAGCAAATCCGCGAAGAAATCGCCGCAGGCCGCATCGGTGGCACCTTCAACTCGCGCACCGCGCCCGAGAACCGGCCGATGCAGGACGCCGCCATGCGCAGCCGCTTGAAGATTCCGATGTTTTTCGCCTACGACACCATTCACGGCGAGCGCACCATTTTCCCGATCGGCCTGGGCATGGCCGCGACCTGGGACATGGACGCGATTGCCAAGGTCGGCCGCACTGCCGCCATCGAGGCCGCTGCCGACGCCCTGGACATGACCTTCGCGCCGATGGTCGACATCGCCCGCGACCCGCGCTGGGGCCGCACCAGTGAAGGCTTCGGTGAAGACACCTACCTGACCTCGCGAATCGGCCAGGTGATGGTCCGCTCGTTCCAGGGCAGCAGCCCGGCCAACCCCGACAGCATCATGGCCATCGTCAAGCACTTTGCCCTGTATGGCGCGGTGGAAGGCGGCCGCGACTACAACACGGTCGATATGAGCCTGACGAAAATGTACAACGACTACCTGCCGCCCTACCGCGCCGCGCTCGATGCCGGTGCTGGCGGGGTCATGGTGGCGTTGAACTCGATCAATGGCGTGCCGGCCACCTCCAACACCTGGTTGATGAACGACCTGCTGCGCAAGGAGTGGGGCTTCAAAGGTGTGACCATCAGTGACCACGGCGCCATCCAGGAACTGATCCGCCACGGGGTTGCCCGTGATGGCCGTGAAGCGGCCAAACTGGCGATCAAGGCCGGTATCGACATGAGCATGAACGACACCCTGTATGGCGAAGAGCTGCCAGGGCTGCTCAAGGACGGTGAAGTGACCCAGGGCGAGCTGGACCAGGCGGTGCGCGAAGTGCTTGGGGCCAAGTACGACATGGGCCTGTTCAAAGACCCGTACGTGCGGATCGGCAAAGCCGAAACCGACCTCAAGGACTACTACGGCAACGACCGCCTGCACCGCGACGCCGCGCGTGACGTGGCCCGCCGCAGCCTGGTCCTGCTGGAAAACCGCAACCAGACCCTGCCACTGAAGAAGGCCGGCACCATTGCCCTGGTCGGCCCATTGGCCGATGCGCCGATCGACATGATGGGCAGCTGGGCGGCCGACGGCAAACCGGTGCATTCGGTGACCGTTCGCGAAGGCCTGCGCCGCGCCGTAGAAGGCAAGGCCAAGCTGGTCTACGCCAAGGGTTCCAACGTCACCGGTGACAAGGCGATGTTCGACTACCTGAACTTCCTCAACTTCGACGCCCCGGAAATCGTCAACGACCTGCGCCCTGCCGCGGTATTGATCGATGAAGCGGTCAAGGCCGCGCAGCAGTCCGACGTGGTGGTCGCGGTGGTCGGCGAGTCGCGTGGCATGTCTCACGAGTCGTCGAGCCGTACCACCCTGGAAATTCCGGCCAGCCAGCGCGAACTGATCAAGGCCCTGAAAGCCACCGGCAAGCCGCTGGTACTGGTGCTGATGAATGGCCGCCCGCTGTCGATCGCCTGGGAACGCGAGCAGGCCGACGCCCTGCTGGAAACCTGGTTCAGCGGCACCGAAGGGGGCAATGCCATCGCTGACGTGCTGTTCGGCGACTACAACCCGTCCGGCAAGCTGGCCATTACGTTCCCGCGTTCAGTCGGGCAGATTCCGATGTACTACAACCACACGCGCATTGGCCGGCCGTTCACACCCGGCAAGCCCGGCAACTACACCTCGCAGTACTTCGAAGAGCCCAACGGGCCGCTGTATCCGTTTGGTTATGGCTTGAGCTACAGCAGCTTCGAATTGTCAGGCCTGGCCCTGTCGAGCAAGGACCTCAAGCGTGGCGCTACGCTGGAGGCCAAGGTCACTGTGAAGAACACCGGCAAGCGTGACGGCGAGACCGTGGTGCAGCTGTATCTGCAGGATGTCTCGGCCTCCATGAGCCGCCCGGTCAAAGAGCTGAAAAACTTCCAGAAACTGATGCTCAAGGCTGGCGAGTCGCGAACCTTGACCTTCAGCATCAACGAGGAAGACCTGAAGTTCTACAATGGCCAACTGCAGCGGGTTGCAGAGCCTGGGGAGTTCAATGTCCAGGTAGGGCTGGATTCCGAGGCGGTGCAGCAGAAAAGTTTCGAGTTGTTGTAAGCAGTACCAGCCTTTTGCTGGATAAACCCGCTCCCCAGGCTACATGCCACCTCTGTGGGAGCGGGTTTACCCGCGATCCCCCTTATCATTCGGATCCGCCCCATGCCGTTTTCCTTTCGCGCCCTGCGTCTGGGGCTGATCGTCCTGTTCATCCTGCTCGGCACCGCGCTCAGCGCCGGCTGGGCCATGCACCAGGCCAAGCGTCAGGCCATGGCAGACGACGCCCAGCGCGCCAGCCAGCAACTGGGCCTGTACGCCAACGCCCTGCATACCCTGATCGAACGCTACCGCGCCCTGCCCGCCGTGCTGGCACTCGACCCGGAACTGATCGCAGCCCTGCGCGGCCCGGTCAGCGAGCCGGTACAAGACGCCCTGAACCGCAAGCTTGAACGCATCAACGGTGCCGCCAACTCGTCTACCCTCGAACTGCTCGACCGCACCGGGCTGGCCATCGCGGCCAGTAACTGGCGGCTGCCGAGCAGCTACGTGGGCTCCAATTACGGCTTTCGCCCCTATTTCAAACAGACCCGCAGCCAAGGCAGCGGCCGCTTCTACGCGGTGGGTGTGACCAGTGGCGTGCCAGGCTACTTCCTGGCCAGCGCGGTGAATGATGAGCATGGCCGCTTCCTCGGTGCCATGGTGGTCAAGCTCGAATTCCCCGAGCTGGAACGTGAATGGCGCCAGGGCAACGATATCCTGCTGGTCAGCGATGCCCGTGGCATTACCTTCATCGCCAACCAGGACGGCTGGCGCTACCGCGAGCTGCAGCCGCTGAGCGGCGCTGACCGTGCAGAACTGGCTGAGACCCGCCAGTACGACAAACAACCCCTGGTGCCCCTGCAGCATCAGGTACTGACCCGTTTTGCCGACAATAGCCACCTGGCCCGCGTGCAAGGCCCGGAGGGCGTCGCCGAATACCTGTGGGAACGCCTGCCACTGCAAGGTGAAGACTGGACCTTGCACCTGTTGCGCAAACCGCAGGTCGCCGCCGACGGCCGCAACGCCGCCCTTGGCGCTGCGGCCGTGTGGCTGAGCCTGGTCTTCGCGGCGCTGTTCGTCAGCCAGCGCCTGCGCCTGGCGCGCTTGCGCCAGCGCAGCCGCGAAGCACTCAAGCGCCAGGTCGAAGAACGCACCCGTGAACTGCGCACCGCGCAAGAAGGCCTGGTGCAATCGGCCAAGCTGGCCGCCCTCGGGCAGATGTCGGCGGCCATGGCCCACGAGATCAACCAGCCGCTGACCACCCAGCGCATGCAGTTGGAAACCCTGCGCCTGCTGCTCGACCATGGCCGCTACGACGAAGCGCGCAGGGCCCTTGAACCCCTGGAACAGATGCTCACGCGCATGGCCGCGCTCACCAGCCACCTGAAGACCTTTGCCCGTAACAGCCCGGTCGGGCTGCGCGAGCGCCTGGACCTGGCCGGCGTGGTCGACCAGGCCCTGCACCTGCTGGATACCCGTATTCGCAGCGAGGGCGTCGAGGTCGCGCTGTACCTGGCACGCCCTGCCTGGGTGCGCGGGGACGCCATCCGCCTGGAGCAAGTGCTGATCAACCTGTTGCGCAATGCCCTCGACGCCATGGCCGACAAACGCTACAAACGCCTGGAGATCCGCATCGAGCTGGATCACGACAAATGGCGGCTGAGCGTGCTCGATTCGGGGGGCGGTATTGCCGAAGAACACCTGGCCAAGGTCTTCGACCCCTTCTTCACCACCAAACCCGTGGGCGAAGGGCTGGGCCTTGGCCTGGCCATTTCCTATGGCATCGTCCACGAAGCCGGCGGCCAACTGCAGGCCGAGAACCTGCCGGGCGGCGCCCGCCTGAGCCTCACCCTGCCCCGCGACCTGGAGCCTGTATGTTGAATTCAGTGATCGTCGTCGATGATGAAGCCAGTATCCGCACGGCGGTCGAGCAATGGCTGAGCCTGTCCGGCTTTAGCGTGCAACTGTTCGCCCGCGCCGAGGATTGCCTGGCGCAATTGCCACAGCACTTTGCTGGCGTGATCATCAGCGATGTGCGCATGCCGGGCATGGATGGCCTGCAATTGCTCGAGCGCCTGCAGGCAGAGGACCCCGACCTGCCGGTAATCCTGCTGACTGGCCATGGCGATGTGCCGATGGCGGTGGATGCCATGCGCAAGGGGGCCTACGACTTCCTCGAAAAACCCTTCACCCCGCAGCACCTGCTGGGCAGCCTGCGTCGCGCCCTGGAAAAGCGCCAACTGGTGCTGGAGAACCGCCGGCTGCACGAGCAGGCCGACCTCAAGTCACGCCTCGAAAACACCCTGCTGGGCATGTCCCAAGGCCTGCAACAGCTGCGCCGGCAGGTGCTGGAGCTGGCCGGCCTGCCGGTCAATGTGCTGATCCGCGGCGAAACCGGCAGTGGCAAAGAGCGCGTGGCCCGCTGCCTGCACGATTTCGGCCCGCGTGCGGGCAAACCCTTCGTGGCCCTCAACTGCGCGGCAATCCCTGAATCACTGTTCGAAGCCGAGCTGTTTGGCCATGAGAGCGGCGCCTTCACCGGCGCCCAGGGCAAGCGGATCGGCAAGCTTGAGTATGCCAACGGGGGCACGGTGTTTCTTGACGAGATCGAGAGCATGCCCCTCGCCCAGCAGGCAAAACTGCTGCGGGTGATCCAGGAACAGAAGCTCGAACGCCTGGGCGCCAACCAGAGCATCAGCGTCGACTTGCGCATCATCGCCGCGACCAAACCGGACCTGCTGGAAGAAGCCCGCGCCGGGCGCTTTCGCGAAGACCTCGCCTATCGCTTGAACGTTGCCGAGCTGCGCTTGGCCCCCTTGCGAGAGCGACGTGAGGACATTCCGTTGCTGTTCGAACACTTTGCCCGTGCTGGCGCTGAAAAACTGGGCAGAACAGCGCCGCCGCTCAGCGGTAGCCAGTTGGCGCAGCTGCTTTCCCACGACTGGCCGGGCAACGTGCGCGAGTTGGCCAACGCGGCGGAGCGGCATGCGCTGGGGCTGGGTTCGCCGAACATAGAAGTGGCACCGGCCGGGCAGTCGCTGGGCGAGCAGATGGAGGCGTTTGAAGCGCAGTGCTTGCGAGCGGCGTTGCGTCAGAGCAAAGGGGAGATCAAGGGGGTGATGGAGGCTTTGCAGCTGCCGCGGCGTACGCTGAACGAGAAAATGCAGCGGCACGGGTTGGTGCGCGAAGACTTCCTGTAATAGGCGAATTTCTGCTTACCGTCAGCGCTATATGAGCGGAAATCCGCTCATCCTTGACCCCAACGCTTTACCTTCTAGGGGCTGACTTGCAGCCTTTCGCGGGCAAGCCCACTCCCACCAAGCCCGCATGCGCAGTGGGCTTGGTGCAGGCGGGCTTGCCTGCGAACGGGGTGCAGCGCCCTCAAATGAATCACCTCGCACCCATTTGGCACACCTTCTGCAATCACCGTGGTAAGCAGCGCTCCGGCGCGCTCCACAAAAACAACGAGAAGGTATCCCTGATGGATAACGCCACCTCCCTGCCAACCGGGGCGGCCATCGCGCCGGCCGCAGAAAAAACCACCGCCAGCCGCTTGAAGTCGATCTTCAGCGGGTCCATCGGCAACATGGTCGAATGGTACGACTGGTACGTCTACGCCGCATTCTCGCTGTACTTCGCCAAAGCCTTCTTCCCCGCTGGCGACACCACCGCACAACTGCTCAACACCGCCGCGATCTTCGCCGTGGGCTTCCTCATGCGCCCGATCGGTGGCTGGCTGATGGGCCTGTATGCCGACCGCAAAGGCCGCAAGGCCGCGCTGATGGCCTCGGTCCTGCTGATGTGCGGGGGCTCGCTGCTCATCGCCCTGACGCCCGGCTATGAAACCATCGGCGTCGCCGCGCCGATCCTGCTGGTCTTCGCACGCTTGCTGCAGGGCCTGTCGGTGGGCGGTGAATACGGCACCTCGGCCACCTACCTCAGCGAGATGGCCAGCAAGGAGCGCCGTGGGTTCTTCTCCAGCTTCCAGTACGTGACCCTGATTTCTGGCCAGCTCATCGCCTTGGCGGTGCTGATCATCCTGCAACAGACGCTCACCACCGAGCAGCTGTATGCCTGGGGCTGGCGTGTTCCCTTCGTAATCGGCGCGCTGTGCGCGGTGGTTGCGCTGTACCTGCGTCGCGGCATGGAAGAGACCGCCTCCTTCACCAAGAAGGAAAAGTCCAAAGAAAGCCTGATGCGCACCCTGATGCGTCATCCCAAAGAGCTGATGACCGTGGTCGGCCTGACCATGGGCGGCACCCTGGCCTTCTACACCTACACCACCTACATGCAAAAGTACCTGGTCAACACCGTGGGCATGAGCATCAGCGACTCGACCACCATCTCGGCCGCCACGCTGTTCCTGTTCATGTGCCTGCAGCCGGTGATCGGCGGCCTGTCCGACAAGATCGGCCGGCGCCCTATCCTGATCGCCTTCGGTGTACTCGGCACGCTGTTCACTGTGCCGATCCTCAGCACCTTGCACACCGTGCAAACCTGGTGGGGCGCGTTCTTCCTGATCATGGCGGCGCTGATCATCGTCAGTGGCTACACCTCGATCAACGCGGTGGTCAAAGCCGAACTGTTCCCGACTGAAATCCGCGCCCTGGGCGTTGGCCTGCCATACGCCCTGACCGTGTCGATCTTCGGCGGCACCGCCGAATACGTCGCCCTGTGGTTCAAGAGCAATGGCATGGAAACCGGCTTCTACTGGTACGTCACCGGCTGCATCGCCTGCTCGCTGCTGGTGTACGCGACCATGAAAGACACCAAGCATCATTCGCGCATCACCACCGATTGATACTGATCCGGCAGATATGAAAAAGGGGCGCTCCGTTGCACGGGGCGCCCCTTTTTTGGGGGTGCTTGTCGCTGGATCTTATGCGCCTTTGAGATCGAGCGCCGCCCGCGCGGCGCTCGATTTGCGCACCACCTCAAAACCCAAGACAAGCACTTGGCAGCTTTCACCCTATCTCTCAGCAAGCAAATCGCAGCCACACTTCCCCAACATTACCTGAAGAACCTTTTTATGGCGTGAGCCGATTAGCAGTATTATTCGGCTCATTGATAAGTTGGGGCGAACGGCCTTTTTACCCGAACAGGTCAAGGTGCTCAACCGGCTGCTCGACGGGGGCCGCAGTACCCGTTATCGCATCAATACTCAGGACATCTCCAGCACCTGACGCGGCTCCCGCCGCTGGTAATAGGTCGCCATCAGCACCAGTACCAGCAGCACACCGGCCAGCACTGCCGAGGAGCCGACCGTGCCGAAGTCCAGCCCACCCTTCTCGTGTGGCTTGGTCAGGACGTCGCCCAGGGTGGCGCCGAACGGGCGGGTCAGGACGAACGCGACCCAGAACAGCACCACGCCCGGGATGCGTGTCCAGTAACGCGCCACAACCACCAGCGCGATGGCACTGCCCACCAGCAAGGCACCACCGGCAAAGCCAAGCCCCGAATCATCTGCCAGGTAATCGCCCAAGGCGGTGCCCAAGGTGTTCGAGAACAGAATCGCCACCCAATAGAACAACTCGCCCGCGCGGTTCTTGATACGGGTGACGTCCAAGGGGTTACCACTCAGGCGCCACACCAGGAAGGTCAGCAGCAAGATGCCGATCAGAATCGACGAGCCTGCGGCGTAGCCCAAGCCAAGCGTGCGGTCCATGAAGTCGGACATGGTGGTGCCGGCCGTACTGGTGGAAAGAATCACCAGCCAATAGAGCATCGGGTGGTAGCGCCGTGAGTAGAGCTGGCCGAGCAGGGTCAGCAGAAACACGCTGATCAACATCAGCGAGCTCAGCGCGTAGCCGATATTCAGGGTCATCGACAGCAAATCGCCCGCCGTCTCGCCCAGGGTCGTTGCGCAGATCTTCATGACCCAGAAGGCCAAGGTGATTTGCGGGAGTTTATTCATTGTTTGCCGCTCCGGTTTTAAGTGCGGCGATGGTGCTGAGCAAAGCCTGAAAAATCGGTTTATGGCGTATGAAAAAAGCGTTCATTACCGCCTGCAGGCTTATTTTCGTCCTTAACGCCACATTAATTCGACGTCGTCATCCTGCAATGGCTGGCGAAACGCTGATCCCCACCCTGCAACGTTCCCCTCAGCCCACTGGAGGGCTCATCGCTGACGCGGGCACACACATCGATATAATCGATAACTAGACGCTATTTTTTGCGCTTTTTTATCAATTTTATCGGCGTAGGATTAAACCCATAGAAACAAACAACCTCTCGCACCCCTGGAGCAACGACCATGAAAAACAAACTGATCCTCACCCTGGCCCTCTCGGTAATCGCCACTGGCGCCTTCGCCGAAGACGGCTTCGACCGCACCAGCGCCCACACCTTCGCAGCGGTACAAAGCCAATCCGCCGCGTACGCTGAAGACGGTTTCGACCGCACAGGCGGCCAACGCTTCGCTGAAGATGGTTACGACCGCACCGGTGCACAGCGCTTCGCCGAAGACGGCTACGACCGCACTGGCGCTCAACGTTTTGCCGAAGATGGCTTCGACCGCACCGGCGGCCAACGTTTTGCCGAAGACGGCTTTGACCGCACCAACGCCCACCGCATCAGCTAACCCCTGATGCGTGCAACCAGCCCGGCTTCGGCCGGGCTTGATCATTTCCAGCCGGGCAAAGGCTTGGCACACTAGCGCCTCGTCCCCCAAGAGGTAGGGCCAGCAAGCCCAGCACCGATGTATTACTACGAACCCGCCAAAGGCCACGGCCTGCCCCACGACCCCTTCAACGCCATCGTCGGCCCCCGCCCAATCGGCTGGATCTCGTCCCACGACCGCGAAGGCCGCCTGAACCTGGCGCCCTACAGCTTCTTCAACGCCTTCAACTACATCCCACCGATCATCGGTTTCTGCAGCGTCGGGCGCAAAGACAGCCTGAACAACATCGAGCAGACCGGCGAGTTCGTCTGGAACCTGGCGACCCGGCCATTGGCCGAGGCGATGAACCAGAGCTGCGCGGCGGTAGCGGCAGACGTCAATGAGTTCGAACTTAGCGGTCTAACAGCAGCGCCGTCGCGCGTAGTCAAGGTGCCACGGGTGGGCGAAACCCCGGTGGCATTCGAGTGCAAAGTGAGCCAGATCGTCCAGCTGAAACGGGCAGACCAGGAGTCGGTGCCCAGCTGGCTGATCCTCGGCGAAGTGGTGGCGGTGCACATTGCCGAGCACCTGCTGAAAAACGGTATCTACGACACCGCCGCCGCCGAACCGATCCTGCGTGGTGGCGGCCCGGCGGACTATTTCGAACTGGGCAACCTGTTCAAGATGGCCAGGCCGCAAGTGGGCAACTGATCACCAGATCAGCTCGCCCTCTTCAGTGACGTCCTGCAGGCGTTCCAGCTCGGCGCAGGCGGCTTCATCGGCCGCCACGGCGCCCTTGAACACCTGGCCGTCCAGTACCTTGTGAAAGCGCGGCGCCCCGCCCATGCCCAGCGCCTTCACCGCTATTGCGGCGTTGTAGCCACCACCTTCCACCGGGACCATCGCCGAAACGGCTTCGAACTGCGGGAATTCTCTACGTGCCATGCTGCGCTCTGGGTAGTTGATCGAAGGGCGACATTTTAACCTGTGCCCATCAGCAATCAATCGAAGGTATGCAGGTCCAGGCTGCTGACCACTTGCGCCTGCACCAGCTCACCGAATACCTCCAGGGTTGGCGAAGCGAAGTAGCCGCTCATCGCCTGCTGATCACGCCAACTGCCGCTGAGCAGCCAAAGGTCGGCGTCGGCCTGCGAGCGCTGGACCGTGAAGCTCAGGCACCCCGGTGTACGCAACGAGGGTTCGAGCAGATCGCGCAGGCGCGCGCCCAGCTCCGCCGAACGACCGCTGCTGGCACGGATGAAAGCCAAGTGGGTGACCGGTTGTCGTAGGGTCATTGCACGATCTCCTTGAGCAGGCGGACGAAAAACCAGGCTGCCAAGGTTAGAGGCTGGCCCGCGCGACGCGTTAGGCTATTACTGCCGGGCGATTGCCTGATCCTGCATCGCGGCAGGATCAGGCAATCGCCTTGCAGCTTTCGACTAGCGCCCGCCATTGCCCAAACCTATGCTGCGTCAGTCAGTAGAGGAAGCCATCATGACCACCCCCACGTCCATCGAACCGCCCCTGGAAGTGCAACGCCAGGAGCTGGCCGAGCTGATCCGCCGGCATGCCGGCGACCCACCCGGCAGCGCGTCGGCCATCGACGACCTGTACCTGGTCAGCTATCGGGAGAGTGTTCGCTCGGTGCCCACCTTGGCGCAGCCGGCCTTGTGCGTCCTTGCCCATGGCAGCAAGAGCCTGTTCCTGGGTGACGAACAGTACGTCTACGACCCGCTGCACTACATGGTGGTGTCGGTGACCTTGCCACTGAGCGGCGTGAAGCTCGATGCCAGCCCAGAAAACCCAAGCCTGGGCCTGCGGCTGGACTTGGACCCGGCCGAGATCAGCCAGCTGATTGCCGAAAGCGGGCCGATGTTGGTGCCCAGCCTGCCTTCCGGCCGTGGCTTGTATGTGGAGAAGACCGATGCAGCGTTGCTGGATGCGCTGCTGCGCTTGATCCGCCTGCTGGATTCGCCGCGGGACATTGCCATGCTGGCGCCGCTGATCCGCCGCGAAATTCTCTACCGCCTGCTGCGTGGGCCGCAGGGTTATCGGCTGTATGAAATCGCCTTGGCCAACAGCCAGACCCATCGGGTATGCCAGGCCATCACCTGGCTCAACCAGAACTTCCAGCAGCCGTTGCGCATCGAGGACCTGGCCCGTGAGGTCAACCTCAGCACCTCGACCTTGCACCATCGGTTCAAGGCCGTGACGTCGATGAGCCCGCTGCAGTACCAGAAGCAATTGCGCCTGCAGGAGGCCCGGCGGCTGATGCTCAATGACGGGCTTGAGGCAGCGGTGGCGGGCTATCGCGTGGGGTATGAAAGCCCTTCGCAATTCAGCCGCGAGTACAGCCGGCTGTATGGCGCACCACCGATCCGCGATGTGGCGCGGTTGCGCGCCACAGCGGGGTAAGGGTTACCGGCCGTTTCAGTTACCCTGCAACGGCCGCCTGCCACTGATTCTGATCAACCTGAATCAACGTCGGCCCTTTGCGCTCCACCGCACGCCCCAGTGCCGCCTGCAACTGCGCGATATCACTCACATGCTCCGCGTCAGCGCCCAACGCCCGGGCCACGCCGATGAAGTCAGGGGTATGGATATCCACCCCGACCGGCTCGATGGCGCGGTTGACCATGTACTTCTTGATTTCTTCGTAACCCTGGTTGTTCCACAGCAGCACGATCAGCGGCACCTGCGCCTCGACTGCACTGGCCAGCTCCGGCAGGGTGAACTGCATGCCACCATCGCCAATCAGGCAAACCGACGGCGCGCGCTCGGCGATCTGCGCGGCGCTGCCCAGCCAGGCGCCCATCGCCGCCGGCAGTGCATAGCCCAAGGTGCCGTAGCCGGTCGAGGCATTGAACCAGCGGCGAGGCTCATCCATGTCCAGCGTGAGGTTGCCGGAGTACACCGGCTGGGTCGAATCCCCGACCAGAATGGCGTTGGGCAGTGTCTGGAGGATACTGGTCAGCAGGCGGGTCTGGCTCAGGGTCGGCTGGTCCCAGCCGTCCGCCAGCGATTGGCGCAGCTGCGTGACGCGTGCTGGCCCCCAGGTACTTTCACGCGCCGGCAGCGGCTGCTGTTGCAAGGCAACGCACAGTGCCTCGGCGGCCAGGTCGGCGTCAGCGACCAGCGCCAGCTCAGGCAGATAGTTGCGCACCGTCTGGTCAGGGTCGATGTCGATCCGCAGCAAGCTGCCCGGGATCTCGAAGCCGCCCTTGAAGGTCACGTCATAGTCGGTTTCGGCCAGCTCGGTACCGATGGCCAACACCACATCCGCTTCGGCCACCAGCGCACGGGTAGCCGGCAGCGACTGAGTCGAGCCGATTTGCAAAGGATGATTGGAAGCCAGCAAGCCCTTGGCGTTGATGGTCAATGCCACCGGTGCCTGAAGCTGCTCTGCCAAGCGTGCCAGCGAAGCGCCAGCGTTCAATGCACCGCCGCCGGCCAGGATCAACGGGCGCTTCGCCTGGGCCAGGCGCTCGGCCATCTGCGCCACGGCCTGCGGCGCGGCACCTGCCCGGCTGCTGCGGACCGGGCGGGCCGGCAACAGGTGATCGGCCGGCTCGACCAGTACGTCCAGCGGAATCTCGATATGCACCGGGCGCGGTCGAGCACCGTCGAACACCGCGAAGGCCCGGGCCAGTACCTGGGGCAGGTCGTCTGCGCTCATCAGGGTTTGGGAGAAGGCTGCCACACCCGACACCAGTGCAGATTGGTTGGGCAGTTCGTGCAGCTTGCCGCGGCCGCCGCCCAGCTGATCGCGCGATTGCACGCTGGAAATCACCAGCATCGGGATCGAATCGGCATAGGCCTGGCCCATGGCGGTGGTGATATTGGTCATCCCTGGGCCGGTGATGATGAAGCACACCCCGGGTTTGCCGCGCGTGCGTGCGTAGCCGTCGGCCATGAAGCCGGCACCTTGCTCGTGGCGCGGGGTGATATGACGAATGGAGGACGTTGCCAAGCCGCGATAGAGCTCAACGGTATGCACGCCTGGAATGCCGAAGACATGGTCCACACCATAGCCTTCAAGGAGTTTGACCAGTACTTCGCCGCAGGTTGCCATGTGTGTTTACCTTGAGTCTTGTTGAAATCTGCGCTTATTGGACCCAAGGCAGCGCTATCGCCACAATGCAAAAAAACACATACTAGCCATGTCTTCAAATCATGGCTCAGTGCAATGAAACGCCTCCCACCCCTGCCCGCCTTGCACACCTTCCTAGTGACCGCCCAGCACTGCAATTTCACCCGTGCGGGGCAGCAGTTGCACATCACCCAAGGTGCCGTGAGCCGGCAGATCGCCGCGCTTGAAGCGCACCTCGGTTACGCCCTGTTCCAGCGCCAGGCCCGTGGCCTGAGCCTGACCCGTGAAGGCCAGGACTGGCTGCCCAGGGTGCAACAGGTGTTTGCCCTGATCGAACAAGGCGTGCGGGAAGTAGGCGGGCATAGCGCCACATTGCAACTCAAGGCGCCAACCTGCGTGATGCGCTGGCTGCTGCCGCGCCTGATGGAATGGCAGGCGCTGCGCCCGGACGTGCCGGTAGAGCTGACCACCACGGTGCAGCATGGGGTGGATTTTGCTCGCGAAGGCTTTGATGCAGCGGTGGTGTATGGCAGCGCGCCGAACCAGGGCTTGCAGGTGCGCAAACTGTTCGACGAGCAACTGACGCCAGTGTGCGCGCCTTCGCTGCTGCAAGGCCCCTTGCCGTTGGCCAACATCGACGACCTGATGCGCCACATGCTCCTGCACCCCTCGCGTGACGAGCATGACTGGCGTTTATGGCTGCAGGCGGCCGGTGCCACGTTCGATGTACAGGGGCCGAAGCAGCATTTCGAAACACTGGACATGGCGATGGCCATGGCATCCCAGGGCACCGGGGTGGCCATCGGCGACTGGTCGCTGATCGGCGATGACCTGCGCAGCAAGCGGCTGTGCATGCCGTTTGCCCTGAAGGTGACGACCGGAAAAGGCTATTACCTGGTCAGCCAGGCCAGGCAACAGCCAGCCGGGCTGGTCGAGTTGCTGGACTGGCTGCAGGCAGTGGCTCAATAACCGACGGTAAACCGCGCCCGCGAATGCGCGGGTTTCTCCAGCTCATCGAGCATGGCAATCGCGTAGTCGGCAAAGGTGATCCAGCTCTTGCCATCGGCACCGATCAGCAGATGATCCTTGCCTAGCGTGTAGTGCCCGCTGCGTTCGCCTTCTACGAACTCCGCCGACGGCGACAGGAAGGTCCAGTCCAGGTTCGGCTCTTGGCGGAGTACCTCAAGAAAACGCACACCCGCGCTCGCTTCGGCCTTGTAGGCCTCGGGGAAGTCCGGGCTGTCGATCACCCGGTGCCCTGAAGGCAACAGCAGGCTACCCGCCCCGCCCACCACCAGCAGGCGCTTGACCCCGGCACGCTTGACCGGCTCGATGATCGCGTGCGCTTCGATCGTCGAGAAATGCGCAGCGCTCAACACCGCGTCCACACCGGCGACAGCCGCTTGCAGCGCTGCGCTGTCCTTGGCATCGAGTGCCTTGACGGTCACCCCCTCACGTCCCTGCAGCTGCGACGGGTCGCGGGCAATGGCCACCACACTGTGGCCACGGCGCAGGGCTTCTTCCAGCAACTGGCTGCCGGCACGGCCGGTGGCGCCAATGATTGCGATCTTGCTCATGGGAAACACTCCATCAGTTGAACGGAATTACCACTTCATCTCGCCCTTGGCGACCTTGGCGCCGAGCTCCAGCGAGCTCTCGTCGGCCAGGTCCGGGTAGCGTTTTTTCATCGCAGCCACCAACGCAGCGGCGTCTTTTGCCTTGGCGGTTTCGGCATCGAATGCCTGAATGTAGTCCGCCGTGAAGCGCACGGCGGCGAGCGAACGGCTGCTTTGGCCGAGGTAATGGCCGGGGACCACGGTGCGCGGTGCCAACTGCTCGATCCGTTTGAGCGTGCCCAGCCAGTCGGCATGCGACTTGGCCGACTGGGTATCGGCCATCCACACATGGATGTGTTCCGAAACCACCACCCCACCGACTACCGCCTTGATCGATGGAATCCAGACAAAGCTGCGATCGGGCTGCGGGCCGTCCAGGCCAACCACGTCGAGCGCCTGGCCCTCCAGGGTCAGGTGATGGCCTTCGAGCACCTCAGGCACGACCAGGCGCTCCGGTTTGTCCGCGCCCATTTGCGGGCCCCAGTAGGCCAGCTTCGCGTCCATTGTCTGGTGAATATGCGCGACGGTAGCCGCAGAGGCGACGACCTTGGCCTGTGGGAAAGCCTGGGTCAGTGTGTCGAGACCGAAGTAGTAGTCCGGGTCGCCATGGCTGATGTAGATGGTTGTCAGCCGCTTGCCACCGGCGCGCAGGCGCTCGACCACCTGTTCGGCCTGAGCCTTGCCGAACTGGGCATCGACCAGCACGGCGTCCTTTTCGCCACTGACAATCACCGAACTGACCGGGAAAATCGCCTCGTGGCCAGGGTTGTAGACGTCCAAATGCAAAGGTTCGGCAGCCAGCGCCTGGCCGGTCAATGCAACACAGGCCAGCATCAGGCCACGCAAGGGATTGAATAACGACATCGCAACGGTCCGCCTTGAAGAAGAATGCTCACCAGCTTAGTTGCCCGATCCATGCCAAAAAATGCGATGCTCAAACATAGTTTGTTTCTGAAATCGGGCAAATCATGGACCGTCTCAACGCGATGCGCGTTTTTGTCACTGTCATCGACCTGGGCAGCCAATCGGCGGCAGCGGACCACCTGCAACTGTCCAGGCCAGTGGTTTCACGCTACCTGGCGGAACTGGAGGATTGGGTTGGTGCGCGGCTGATGCAGCGCACCACGCGCAAGTTGAGCCTGACCGCCGCCGGCCAGGAAACACTGCCACGCTGCCGCCAACTGCTGGAACTCGCCGGTGACCTGCAGCTGGCCGTGCGCCAACCGGACGACGCCCCCCGCGGCGCGCTGCGCATCAGCGTCAGTACGTCGTTCGGGCAGGCTCAACTGGTGGATGCCGTGGCCGCGTATGTACGGCGCTACCCCGGGGTGAAGGTCGAGCTGCAGATGCTCGATCGCACGGTCAACCTGGTGGACGAGCGCATCGACCTGGCCATCCGCACCAGCAACGACCTGGACCCGAACCTGATCGCCCGGCGTCTGACCGTGTGCCGTTCGGTGGTGTGCGCGGCACCGGCCTACCTGCGTGAGCACGGCACGCCGCAGCGGATCGAGGAATTGAGCGGGCACAACTGCCTGACCCATGCCTACTTCGGCCATCACCTCTGGCATTTCGAGGTGCAGGGCCAAGCTATTGCCGTCCCGGTCGAGGGCAACATCAGTGCGAATGAGGCGATGACCCTGCAAAAGGCGGCACTGGCCGGAGCCGGCATCGCCATGTTGCCGACCTACCAGGCTGCCGCCGCCCTGCGCACGGGCGAACTGGTGCGCCTGCTGCCCGAAGCACGGCCACGCGAGCTCAACCTGAATGCGGTCTATACCTCGCGCAAGCACATGCCGGCGACCTTACGCAGCATGCTGGATTTTCTCGCGCAGCGGTTCAAGGCCGAGCCGGAATGGGATCAGGACCTGGTGTAACCCCACAGCGCCGGAGATTGGCCTACGCTTAGAGGTATCACCTGGCGTTGTAACAGGAGGTGAGCACCATGGGCATCAAAACAAGAAGGCTCGCGCTGGTCATGGCACTGTTTGCCATCGCCGGGCTGTACGGGTCGGCCTGCTGGCGGGTCGAGCTGCTACGCAACCAACCCAGCTCGGCCGCCCATTGTCAGCACGAACACTGCGTGCCACAAAGCGCAACCTTGAGCGCCGTGCGTTGAGCTGACGGCGCCTTGCCGGTCACTCCTCGACGCTCATGTACTCCTTGGCCCAGCGGATGTAATCCTCGGGTTGGGTGTAGGTGTGCGAGAGTTCGGTGGCGCTGAGGTTCTCGGATTTGTTCTGCTGGCCGCGCTGCAGGCGCAGGCAGTCATAAGTAGCCTTTATGGCGGCGAAGTACGCGGCGTGGCCATCGACCACGATGCGCACGCCCAGGCGCGCCAGGCGCTCGTCATCGCGCAGGTTGGGGTTGGCGTAGGTCACCAGCATCAACGGCACGGTCAGGTGCTCGGCGATCTGCTCGAGCTGCTCGAAATCCTTCACCCCCACCATGCAGATACCGTCGGCCCCGGCCTTTTGGTAGCTCTGGGTACGCACGATGATTTCTTCGGTGGTGAGTACACCGGCGTTGGTGCGGGCGATGATCGACAGCGACGAATCGACCCGTGCTTCAAGCGCAGCGCGAATCTTGCCGACGCCTTCCTCAACCGGAATCAAGTCGGTGGACTTGCGCCCGAACTGGGCCGGCAGCAGGGTATCTTCGATGGTCAGCGCCGCCACACCGGCACGCTCCAGTTCAATGACCGTGCGCATGACATTCAGCGCGTTACCGTAGCCGTGGTCGGCATCGGCGAGCACCGGCAGTTGCGCCACACGGCCAATGCGCGTGGCCTGCTCGACGAACTCGCTCAAGGTGATCAGGGCAAAATCCGGCGCAGCCAGCACCTGCAGCGAAGCCACCGAACCGCCAAGAATGCCGACTTCAAAGCCCAGGTCGGCGGCAATGCGCGCCGACATCGGGTCGAACACCGACGCGGTGTGGTAGCAGGAACCTGAAGCGAGCAGCTCGCGGAAGGCAAAACGCAAATCTTGGTGGGAAGCCCTGGGCATGATCACTCCGCAATAACGTGAAATTGAACGGTTGCTACCGACCCCTGAATCGGGTCTACCTGACCTGTTCCAACCGTCGCCATCTGGGCGGTCATGCTCGACATGCAGGCAGAGGAATAAAAGGTGTGGGATACAGCGGCACGAAAACCCTGCGGCAAATAGCTGCACCAAGCTGGTGCAGGCCACGGATTACAGCCCCTGCGGTCTAGCCACGATATCACGCAGCCATGCCTCACTGGATGAATGCGCCAATGCCGATCTTGCATAGGGGATGCAGATAGTACATAGGAAGCTACCTAAGTCAGGTTACAATTCATCGGCCTCAAGCCCATTGCCAAGGTAACCCCGTGACTGCCGCCCTGCCCCCGACCGTGCTGCGCAACGTGCTCACCGCCCTGATGCTGGCCATCTTCCTCGGTGCGCTGGACCAAACCATCGTCGCCGTCTCGTTGCCGGCCATCTCGGCCCAGTTCAACGATGTCGGCCTGCTTGCCTGGGTGATCTCTGGCTACATGGTGGCGATGACCGTGGCGGTGCCGATCTACGGCAAGCTGGGCGACCTGTATGGCCGGCGGCGGATGATCCTGACCGGCATCTCGCTGTTCACCCTGGCGTCGATTGCCTGCGCCCTGGCCCAGGACATGCAGCAACTGGTGCTGGCGCGCGTGCTGCAAGGGGTTGGCGCGGGCGGCATGGTGTCGGTCAGCCAGGCGATCATCGGTGACTTCGTGCCGCCCCGCGAACGCGGGCGTTACCAGGGCTACTTCAGCAGTATGTACGCCGTGGCCAGCGTCGCCGGGCCGGTGCTCGGTGGCTGGCTGACCGAGTACCTGTCGTGGCGCTGGGTGTTCTGGATCAACCTGCCGCTGGGGCTGGTCGCGTTGTGGGCGATCCACCGGGCGCTCGGCGACATGCCGGTGAAGCGTCGCGAGGCCCAGGTGGACTACCTGGGCGCGGTGCTACTGATTCTTGGCCTGGGCAGCCTGCTGCTGGGCATTACCCTGGTTGGCCAAGGGCACGCCTGGACAGCGCCGCCGGTGCTGGCGCTGTTCGCCTGCGCGGTGCTTGGCCTGATGCTGTTCATTGCCCACGAGCGACGCTGCCAGGAGCCACTGTTGCCCCTCGGCCTATTCGGCAACCGCGTCGCGGTGCTGTGCTGGGGCGTGATCTTTTTCGCCAGTTTCCAGTCGATTTCCCTGACCATGCTGATGCCCTTGCGCTACCAAGGCATCACCGGGGCGGGCGCCGACAGCGCGGCATTGCACCTACTGCCCCTGGCGATGGGCCTGCCGATGGGCGCCTTTACCGGGGGCCGCATGACCAGCCTCACTGGGCGCTACAAGCCGCAAATTCTCGCCGGTGCACTGTTGATGCCGGTGGCCATCTTCGCCATGGCGATCACACCGCCGCAGTCGGCCCTGCTCAGTGCCGTGTTCATGCTGCTGACCGGCATAGCCTGCGGGCTACAGTTTCCGACTTCGCTGGTGGGCACGCAGAGCGCCGTGGACATCAAGGACATCGGCGTGGCTACCAGTACCACCAACCTGTTCCGCTCACTCGGCGGCGCCATGGGTGTGGCGTGCATGTCCAGCCTGCTGCTGGCGTTGCTGCACCAAGGTGGGTTCGAGCTGCTGGGCAATCCATTGCTGGGGAGCCTGAAGGCTGGCGAAGCAGACCCGCAGACCCAAGCGCGGTTGCTGGAGACATTCAGGCATTTGCTGATGGGCAGTGGCGTGATCGCACTGCTGGGGCTGGTGGTGGCGTTGGCGTTACCGGACCGGCAATTGCGTGGGCGTTGAGCCTGCTGGGGCCGCGTTGCGGCCCTTTCGCGACACAAGGCCGCTCCTACAAGTACAGCGCCACGCCTGTGGGAGCTGGCTTGCCTGCGATGGGCCGCAGCGCGGCCCCCGCTTTTAATGCTCCGTTAATACAATGAGGAAACACTCCCTCACAATCCTTAACAAAGAGTCATTTGCGCAGAGCCGGGCTCAAGCGCAGCATATCCAGCCCAGTGTCGACCCATTTTTCGACGTCACGCAGCAGATCGAAACTGTCTGGCAGCAATAACCAGCGCCCGATCAGGCCATCGACATAGGCAAACATGGCCACCGCCGCGCGCTCGGCATCCAGCTCGGCAGGCAACTGGCCCCGGCGCACTGCATTGGCAAGCGCCAGGGTAATGCCCTTGTGGCAATCCAGCACCGTGCTCTGGCGCTGCTGGCGAATTTCACACATGTCATCGGTGAACTCGCACTTGTGATGCAGAATCTCATTGATACGCCGGGTTCGGGCATCGAGCACCAGCTCGTTGAACACCTGCAACAGCAGCTTGCGCATGCAACCAAGCGGGTCCAGTTCATCCTCGCTTTCGCTCGCACGCGCAAGGTGGTCATGGGTTTCGTGCAGGCTGTCGAGCAACGCCTGCACCAGTTCAGCTTTGTTATTGAAGTGCCAGTAGATCGCACCTCGGGTCACGCCCGCCAATTCGGCGATGTCAGCCAAGGTGGTTCGCGCAACCCCGCGCTTGTAGAAGGCCTTTTCCGCCGCCTCGATAATCTGGGCGCGGGTTTCCTGGGCTTCTTCTTTGGTTCTACGGACCATGGCAGTACAACCTCATCTGGGCCCGAGCGCGCGGCGCACACGGGGAAACCGCCGGGGTCGCCTCTGCAGGGCGTCTCCCGGATGGGCTAATCAAGGGCTGCGGCAGTAGCCAAGTACTACCCAGCGGTATTTACAAACAACCATGAATGTAAGTATATTCCTTAGCAAGCTATTTATCCACCCGATAGCATTTTTCTGACCAGACTCTTCCATTACTCTTGAGCGTCTCCTGCTCCAGCGCCCCGAGGATCCTCATGCAATTCAAGCCAGCCGTTACCGCTCTGGTTTCCGCCGTCGCCCTGGCAACACTGCTCAGTGGCTGCAAGAAAGAAGAAGCAGCGCCTGCCGCGCAGGCTCCTCAGGTCGGCGTCGTGACCCTCCAACCACAAGCCTTCACCCTGACCTCGGAATTGCCGGGGCGTACCACGTCCTATCGCGTCGCCGAAGTGCGCCCACAGGTCAATGGCATCATCCTCAAGCGCCTCTTCAAAGAAGGCAGCGACGTCAAGGAAGGCCAGCAGCTCTACCAGATCGACCCAGCCGTCTATGAAGCCAACCTGGCCAATGCCCAGGCCAACCTGCAGGCGACCCGCTCGCTGGCCGAGCGTTACAAGCAGCTGATCGATGAACAAGCCGTCTCCAAACAGGAATACGACGACGCCAATGCCAAACGATTGCAGGCCGAGGCAGCACTGAAGAGCGCCCAGATCGACCTGCGCTACACCAAGGTCCTGGCACCGATCAGCGGCCGCATCGGCCGTTCCACGTTCACCGAGGGTGCACTGGTGAGCAATGGCCAGACCAACGCCATGGCGACCATCCAGCAACTCGACCCGGTCTACGTCGACGTCACCCAGTCCACCGCCGAGCTGCTCAAGCTGCGCCGTGACCTGGAAAGCGGCCAGCTGCAAAAGGCCGGCGACAACGCCGCATCGGTGCAACTGGTGCTCGAAGACGGCAGCCTGTTCAAGCAGCAGGGTCGCCTGGAATTCTCCGAAGTCGCGGTCGACGAGACCACCGGCTCGGTGACCCTGCGCGCGATCTTCCCGAACCCCGACCACACCCTGCTGCCTGGCATGTTCGTGCATGCCCGCCTGCGCGCCGGGGTCAACGCCAACGCCATCCTGGCCCCACAGCAGGGCGTGACCCGCGACCTCAAAGGCGCGCCGACCGCACTG
The DNA here is from genome assembly GCF_022179005.1 of Pseudomonas sp. PAGU 2196. NCBI lineage: Bacteria > Pseudomonadati > Pseudomonadota > Gammaproteobacteria > Pseudomonadales > Pseudomonadaceae > Pseudomonas > Pseudomonas sp. PAGU 2196. The sequence continues at coordinate 23,548 of NZ_BNTL01000001.1, forward strand.
GTGGTCAACCAGGAAAACAAGGTCGAACTGCGCCAGCTCAAGGCCAGCCGCACCCTGGGCAGCGACTGGCTGATCGAGGAAGGCTTGAACCCAGGCGACCGCCTGATCACCGAAGGCCTGCAATACGTGCGCCCAGGCGTCGAGGTCAAGGTCAGCGAAGCCACCAACGTCAACAAGCCGGCCAGCCCTGATCAGGCCAACGCGGCGAAAGCAGACGCCAAAGCGGAGTAAACCATGTCGAAGTTCTTTATCGATCGCCCGATCTTCGCCTGGGTGATCGCCTTGGTGATCATGCTGGTCGGGGCACTGTCGATCCTGAAGTTGCCGATCAACCAGTACCCGAGCATCGCGCCACCGGCCATCGCCATCGCCGTGACCTACCCGGGCGCCTCGGCGCAGACGGTGCAGGACACCGTGGTGCAGGTCATCGAGCAGCAGCTCAACGGTATCGACAACCTGCGTTATGTGTCTTCGGAAAGTAACTCCGACGGCAGCATGACCATCACCGCCACCTTCGAGCAAGGCACCAACGCTGACACCGCGCAGGTTCAGGTTCAGAACAAGCTGAACCTGGCTACGCCGCTGTTGCCGCAAGAAGTGCAGCAACAAGGTATCCGCGTCACCAAGGCGGTTAAAAACTTCCTGCTGGTGATCGGCCTGGTGTCCGAAGACGGCAGCATGACCAAGGACGACTTGGCCAACTACATTGTCTCGAACATGCAGGACCCGATTTCGCGGACTGCTGGTGTGGGTGACTTCCAGGTGTTCGGTGCACAGTACGCCATGCGTATCTGGCTCGATCCGGCCAAGTTGAACAAGTTCCAGCTGACCCCAGTCGACGTCAAGACCGCAGTCGCCGCGCAGAACGTGCAGGTGTCCTCCGGCCAGCTCGGCGGCCTGCCGGCCACACCGGGTACCCAGCTCAACGCCACCATCATCGGCAAGACCCGCCTGCAAACCGCCGAGCAGTTCGAGAAGATTCTGCTCAAGGTCAATAGCGACGGCTCCCAGGTACGCCTGGGCGATGTCGCCGACGTAGGCCTGGGTGGCGAGAACTACGCCGTCAGCGCCCAGTTCAACGGCAAGCCGGCATCGGGCCTAGCGGTCAAGCTGGCCACCGGTGCCAACGCCCTGGACACCGCCAAGGCCCTGCGCCAGACCATCAGCGACCTCGAGCCATTCTTCCCGCCTGGCGTGAAGGCCGTGTTCCCGTATGACACCACGCCGGTGGTTACCGAATCGATCAGCGGGGTAATCCACACCCTGATCGAAGCCGTGGTCCTGGTGTTCCTGGTGATGTACCTGTTCCTGCAGAACTTCCGCGCCACCATCATCACCACCATGACCGTACCGGTGGTGTTGCTGGGTACTTTCGGCATCCTTGCCGCCGCGGGCTTCAGCATCAACACCCTGACCATGTTCGCCATGGTCCTGGCCATCGGTTTGCTGGTGGACGACGCCATCGTCGTGGTGGAAAACGTTGAGCGGGTGATGTCCGAAGAGGGGTTGCCACCCAAGGAGGCGACCAAGCGCTCCATGGAGCAGATCCAGGGTGCCCTGGTGGGTATCGCCCTGGTGCTGTCGGCGGTACTGCTGCCAATGGCCTTCTTCGGTGGCTCCACCGGTGTGATCTACCGGCAGTTCTCCATCACCATCGTCTCGGCCATGGGCCTGTCGGTGCTGGTGGCGCTGATCTTCACCCCGGCACTGTGCGCCACCATGCTCAAGCCGCTGAAAAAGGGCGAGCACCATGTGGCCAAAGGTGGGTTCTTCGGCTGGTTCAACCGCAACTTCGACCGCAGCGTAAACGGCTACGAGCGCAGCGTCGGTACCATCCTGCGCAACAAGGTGCCGTTCCTGCTGGCCTACGCGCTGATCGTAGTCGGCATGATCTGGCTGTTCGCCCGCATCCCGACGGCGTTCCTGCCTGAAGAAGACCAGGGCGTGCTGTTTGCCCAGGTGCAGACCCCGGCAGGCTCCAGTGCCGAACGCACCCAGGCAGTGGTCGACCAGATGCGTGAGTACCTGCTCAAGGACGAAGCCGATACCGTGTCGTCGGTGTTCACCGTCAACGGTTTCAACTTCGCCGGCCGCGGTCAAAGCTCGGGCATGGCCTTCATCATGCTGAAGCCGTGGGATGAGCGCTCCAAGGAGAACAGCGTGTTCGCCCTGGCCCAGCGTGCCCAGCAGCACTTCTTCACCTTCCGCGATGCGATGGTGTTCGCCTTCGCCCCGCCTGCCGTACTCGAACTGGGTAACGCCACCGGCTTCGACGTGTTCCTCCAGGACCGCGGCGGTGTCGGCCATGCCAAACTCATGGAAGCACGCAACCAGTTCCTGGCCAAAGCCGCGCAGAGCAAGGTGCTCAGCGCCGTACGCCCGAACGGCCTGAACGATGAGCCGCAGTACCAGCTGACCATCGATGACGAACGTGCCAGCGCCTTGGGCGTGACCATTGCCGACATCAACAACACCCTGTCGATTGCCCTGGGTGCCAGCTACGTCAACGACTTCATCGACCGTGGCCGCGTCAAGAAGGTGTACATCCAAGGCGAACCGAACGCCCGGATGAGCCCGGAAGACCTGCAGAAGTGGTACGTGCGCAACGGCAAAGGCGAGATGGTGCCGTTCTCCTCCTTCGCCAAAGGTGAATGGACCTACGGTTCGCCGAAGCTGTCCCGCTACAACGGCGTCGAGGCGATGGAAATCCTCGGTGCGCCAGCGCCTGGCTACAGTACCGGTGAGGCCATGGCCGAGGTCGAGCGTATCGCCGGCGAACTGCCAAGCGGTATCGGCTTCTCCTGGACCGGCATGTCCTACGAGGAAAAACTCTCCGGCTCGCAGATGCCGGCACTGTTCGCCCTCTCGGTCCTGTTCGTGTTCCTGTGCCTGGCAGCGCTGTACGAAAGCTGGTCGATCCCGATCGCCGTCGTGCTGGTCGTACCACTGGGGATCATCGGTGCACTGATCGCCACCAGCCTGCGCGGGTTGTCCAACGACGTGTACTTCCTGGTCGGCCTGTTGACTACCATCGGCCTGGCGGCGAAGAACGCGATCCTGATCGTCGAGTTCGCCAAAGAACTGCACGAGCAGGGCCGCAGCCTGTACGACGCCGCGATCGAGGCGTGCCGCATGCGTCTGCGCCCGATCATCATGACCTCGCTGGCGTTCATCCTTGGCGTGGTACCGTTGACCATCGCCAGCGGTGCGGGCGCCGGCAGCCAGCACGCCATCGGCACCGGCGTGATCGGCGGCATGATCAGCGCCACCGTACTGGCAATCTTCTGGGTACCGCTATTCTTCGTCGCAGTGTCGTCGCTGTTCGGCAGCAAACAGCCGGAAAAAGACGTCACCCCTGAAACTCCACGTTATGAGGCTGGGCAATGACCAAGTCTTTGTTGTCCCTGGCGGTAACCGCTTTGATTCTTGGCGGCTGCTCGCTGATCCCTGACTACCAGACCCCGGAAGCACCGGTGGCAGCGCAGTGGCCGCAAGGCCCTGCGTACTCGCCGACCGAATCGGCAGACGTAGCCGCCGCTGAACAGGGCTGGCGCCAGTTCTTCCACGACCCGGCCCTGCAGCAGCTGATCCAGACCTCGCTGGTCAACAACCGCGACCTGCGTGTCGCGGCGTTGAACATCGACGCCTACCGTGCGCAGTACCGCATCCAGCGGGCCGACCTGTTCCCGGCGGTTTCGGCCACCGGCAGCGGCAGCCGCCAGCGGGTACCGGCAGACATGTCGCAGACTGGCCAAGCCGACATCACCAGCCAGTACTCGGCCACCCTTGGCGTCAGCGCCTATGAGCTGGACCTGTTCGGCCGGGTGCGCAGCCTGAGCGAGCAGGCCCTGGAAACCTACCTGTCCAGCGAGCAGGCGCGGCGCTCCACGCAGATCGCCCTGGTGGCCAGCGTGGCCAACGCCTACTACACCTGGCAGGCGGATCAAGCGCTGTTCAAGCTGACCGAAGAAACGCTGAAGACCTACCAGGAAAGCTACAACCTGACCCGTCGCAGCAATGAAGTCGGGGTGGCCTCCGCCCTCGACCTCAGCCAGGCACGCACCGCCGTGGAAGGCGCTCGGGTCAAGTACTCGCAGTACCAACGCCTGGTGGCACAGGACCTCAACAGCCTGACCGTGCTGCTGGGTACCGGCGTACCGGCCGACCTGCCTACGCCACTGGAGCTCAATGCCGACCAGTTGGCCGAAGTACCGGCCGGCCTGCCGTCGGACATCCTCCAACGTCGCCCAGACATCCAGGAAGCCGAGCACCTGCTCAAGGCCGCCAACGCCAACATCGGCGCGGCCCGCGCAGCGTTCTTCCCGAGCATCAGCCTGACCGCCAATGCCGGTACCCTAAGCCCGGACATGGGCGGCCTGTTCAAGGGGGGGTCGGGTACCTGGCTGTTCCAGCCGCAGATCAACCTGCCGATCTTCAACGCCGGCAGCCTGAAGGCGAGCCTGGACTACTCCAAGATCCAGAAGGACATCAACGTCGCCAAGTACGAAAAGACCATCCAGACCGCCTTCCAGGAAGTCTCCGATGGCCTGGCGGCGCGCAAGACCTTCGAAGAGCAGTTGCAGGCACAACGTGACCTGGTGCAGGCCAACCAGGATTACTACCGCCTGGCGGAGCGTCGCTACCGTATCGGTATCGACAGCAACCTGACCTTCCTCGACGCCCAACGCAACCTGTTCAGCGCCCAGCAGGCACTGATCGGTGATCGCCTGTCGCAGCTGACCAGCGAGGTCAACCTGTACAAGGCGCTCGGCGGTGGCTGGTACGAGAAGACCGGTCAGGCCAATCAGCAAGCTTCGGTGGAAACACCGAAAAGCTGAATGATCCGGTAGCAGCATCAAGCCCACCTTCGCGGTGGGCTTTTTGTTTTCGGTTGCCGGCACATGAAAACAATTAACCAACTGGAACATTCCGTTCGATAATCGCCCCATACCGTCTGCGACGAATTGCCTCCCCCCTTGCCTACCCCGCACCATCCGCTCACGCAACGTTGCCCACGTTCATCAAAAGACCCGTGCTTGCAGGCCGCATCCTGCAATGCAACGGCTCGCCAATAAAAACAAGAGATCCACGACAGATGAGCATTTCGTACCCCGCACGCCAGCTGCTGCCAGGCCTGTTGGCCATGTCCTGCACCCTCCCCGTGTTCGCCGCCGACGGTGGTTTCATCGAGGACGGCAAGGCCACCCTCAACCTGCGCAACTTCTACATCAACCGCAATTTCGTCGACCCGGCTCACCCGCAGGCCAAGGCCGAAGAATGGACCCAAAGCTTCATCCTCGACGCCCGCTCCGGTTTTACCCAAGGCACCGTCGGTTTCGGCATGGACGTACTGGGCCTGTACTCGGTCAAGCTCGATGGCGGTAAAGGCACCACCAACACTCACCTGCTGCCGGTGCACGACGATGGCCGCCCCGCCGATGATTTCGGCCGCCTGGGCGTGGCCTTGAAAGCCAAGCTCTCGCAGACCGAATTGAAGGTCGGCGAATGGATGCCGGTGCTGCCGATCCTGCGCTCCGACGATGGTCGCTCGCTGCCACAAACCTTCCGCGGCGGCCAGCTGACCTCCAAAGAGATCGACGGCCTGACCTTGTACGCCGGCCAGTTCCGCGCCAACAGCCCGCGCAACGACGCCAGCATGGAAGACATGTCGCTCAATGGCCGCGGTGCTTTCACGTCTGACCGCTTCAACTTCGGCGGCGGTGAATACACCTTCAACGACAAGCGCACGACGATTGCCCTGTGGGATGCCCAGCTCAAGGACATCTACCGCCAGCAGTACCTCAACCTGGTCCACAGCCAGCCACTGGGCGACTGGACCCTGGGCGCCAACCTCGGTTACTTCACTGGCAAGGAAGACGGTGCCGAGCGCGCCGGCGACCTGGACAACCGCACCGCCTCGGCGCTGCTCTCGGCTCGCTACCAGGGCCATACCTTCTACGTCGGCCTGCAGAAGGTCAGCGGCGATGACGCCTGGATGCGCGTCAACGGCACCAGCGGCGGCACCCTGGCCAACGACAGCTACAACTCAAGCTTCGACAACGCCAAGGAACGCTCCTGGCAGGTTCGCCATGACTTCAACTTCGCCACTGTCGGGGTACCGGGGCTGACCCTGATGAACCGCTATATCAAGGGTGACAACGTGACTGCAGGTGGCGTTGACGACGGCAAGGAATGGGCGCGGGAAACGGAACTGGCTTATGTGGTGCAGTCGGGCAGTTTCAAGGACCTTTCGTTGAAGTGGCGCAACTCGACCATGCGCCGGGACTTCAGCACCAACGCGTTCGATGAGAACCGCTTGATCGTGAGCTACCCGCTGAACCTGCTGTAATTTCACAGGCCTCTTCGCGGGTAAACCCGCTCCCACAGGTCCGCGCCGGTTTGAAGAACCACGCGGTCCCTGTGGGAGCGGGTTTACCCGCGAAGAGGCCGAATGACTTGACGCACAAATAACTATATCGCATAACAACCTAAACAAACCTTCGTTGACGACATAAGCTGTAGCAGCTTAAATCGAGCCCTGATCCCCGCCCCAGAGCCGCGACATGGACCTCCGTCAACTGCGCTACTTTATCGCCCTCAACGAATACCGCAGTTTTGTCCGCGCCGCTGAAGCCATGGGCATCACCCAGCCTGCATTCAGCCGTGCCATCCAGGGCCTGGAGCAGACATTCGGCTGCGCCCTGGTAGACCGCGCCAGCAAGGCCCTGCCACCCACCCCGGAAGGCTTGGTGGTGCTGCAGCACGCACGCCGCCTCGTGCAAGGTGCCGCGCAGTTGAGCAACGAAGTGCTACAGATGACCAAGCTCGACGCTGGCGAATTGCACTTCGGCAGCGGCCCGGCACTGGCTGTTCGCCTGGTCCCCGATGCCTTGCGCCACTTCATCGACAGCCACCCGGGTATTCGTACCTCGCTGCTGGTGGACAATGCCGAGCGCCTCGGCCAGGCACTGCGCCGTGAGCAAATCGAATTCTTCGTCGACGACATCCGCCCGTTCGAGGCCGACCCCAACTTCCATACCGAGCCGCTTTCGCCACGCCCCGGCCTGTTCTTCTGCCGCCCCGGCCACCCGTTGCTGGCCAAGGACAGCTTGTCGACCAACGACCTGTTCACCTACCCGCTGGCCAGCGCCCTGCTCGCGCCCGGTGTGCGCAAGCGCCTGGCCAACCTGAGCGGGCGCAACGACTTCACCCCGCACCTGCAGACCGAGCACCTGGCGGTGCTGCGCAGTGTCGTGCAGGCCAGTAATGCAATCGGTACCGCCAGCGAAGAAGCCGTTGCCGAAGACCTGGCGGCCGGCCGCCTGGTGCGCCTGCACTGGCGCAACCTGCCGCCAGCGCTGGAAGTGCTCAGCGTGCGCTGCGGCGTGGTCAGCCGCAGCGGCTACCGATTGTCACCGGCGGCGCGGGCGATGATCGAGACGCTGGTGGGGCTGGATGCGCCCCTGCGGAGTGCTGCCATTCGCTGAAGTGATGATGCTGGTGGGCTGCAGGCTATCCTGAGCAATATAGGTTGCCTGTGCCCGCGAAGGGGCCGGCACAGGCAGTAAACCCCGATCAGGCAAACCAGGGAGGCACAACAATGAAAAACCTCGAAGAGCACCTGAGCCAGTACGCCCATTACCACCGCGACCCGCGCAACATCGCCACCCATTTCGTCGGCATTCCCCTGATCGTGCTGGCCGTGACCATCCTGCTGTCGCGCCCAGGCTGGGACATTGCAGGCATCTGGCTGTCACCTGCCCTGCTGGCGGCCGCCGCCTCGGTGTGGTTCTACCTGCGCCTGGACCTGCGCTTCGGGCTGGTCATGGGCCTGCTGCTGGGGCTGTGCCTGTGGGTTGGCCAGGTACTGGCGGTGCAAAGCACCGGGCTGTGGCTGGGGGCTGGGCTGGGGGCATTTGTGCTGGGCTGGATCATCCAGTTCGTCGGCCACTACTACGAGGGCCGCAAGCCGGCGTTCGTCGACGACATCAGCGGGCTGATCATCGGGCCGCTGTTCGTGGTGGCTGAAGCTGCATTCATGCTGGGGTTGTGCCCGGCGCTGAAGCGGGCCGTGGAAGCCAACGCCGGGCCGGTTGCCATCAGGCAGAAAAACGCGGCGGTGTGACAACAGTTGCCGCCACTGGCCCCATCGACGGAAAGCCGGCGATAGGGCCAGTGAAAACAGCGAAGGTCACGACTGGCGCGACTCAACCCCCAGCTCATCCCACACCGACTCCGCCAGGTGGAAGGTGGCATTGGCTGCCGGAATACCGCAATAGATCGCGCTCTGCATCAGCACTTCCTTGATCTCGTCACGGGTCACGCCATTGTTGGCAGCGGCGCGCAGGTGCAGCTTGAGCTCGTCGTTGCGGTTCATGCCGATCAGCATGGCGATGGTGATCAGGCTGCGGGTATGGCGCGGCAGGCCAGGGCGGGTCCAGATATCACCCCAAGCATGGCGAGTGATCATTTCCTGGAACTCGCCATTGAAGTCGTTGAGCTTCTCCAGGCTGCGGTCCACGTGGGCATCGCCCAGCACCGCGCGGCGCACTTGCATGCCCGCGTCGTAGCGTTGTTTCTCATCCATGGCGTTGTCCTCAGTGGGCCAGCAGGAAGTCGAGTACACGGCGGCTGAAGCGCTCGCCAATCTCGACGTTGGACAGGTGCGCCGCCGGGAAATCGACATACTCGGCACCCTTGATAGCCGCCTGCATGAAGCGGCCATGTTCCGGCGTGGTCACCACGTCTTCAGTACCGGCAACGATCAGCGTCGGCACTTGGATACGCTGCACCTGCTCGCGGTAGTCGGCGTCGCGTACCGCAGCGCAGTTGGCCGCATAGCCCTCAGGCTGGGTCTGCGCGAGCATCTGGCAGATACGCTGGGCCTGCTCGGGCTGCGCCTGGGCGAAGGCTGGGGTGAACCAGCGGGCGATGGACGCGTCGCGCAGCGCGACCATGGCCTGTTGGCCGCCTTTGAGCACGGTGTCGATACGCGGGTTCCAGACCTCATCGCTGCCAATCTTGGCGGCGGTGTTGCACAGGGTCAGGCTGGCCAGGCGTTCGCCGGCGTTGATGCCCAGCCACTGGCCAATCAGGCCGCCCATCGACAGGCCGACGAAGTGCGCCTTGTTGATGTCCAGGGCGTCGAGCAAGGCCACGACGTCGCGGCCCAGTTGCTCGATGCTGTACGGGCCGGCGGTCACCAGCGAATCGCCGTGGCCGCGGGTGTCATAGCGCAGCACACGGAAGTGCTCGCTCCACACGGGGATCTGCGTGTCCCACATGCCCAGGTCGGTGCCGAGGGAGTTGGACAAGACCAGCACCGGAGCATCCGCCGGGCCATCGATTTGATAGTTCAGTACGCCATCGGCCAGTTGCAAATGCGCCACAGCAGTCTCCTTCAGGCAGTGAAACGTTGATGTTCGGCCACGGCGCGCGCCACCCAGACGCGGGCCTGGCCAAGGTAATGGGCAGGGTCGAGCAAGCGATCGAGTTCTTCTGCCGACAATTCGGCACTGACCTGCGGCTCGTCACCCAGCACGGCACGCAGGTGGCGCTGTTCGGCGACGGCGCGCTGGCAGCACTGCTCGAGCAAATGGTGGGCGCGATCACGGCCCAGGCGCTGAGCGAGGACAATGCTGACCGCCTCGGCCAGCACCAGCCCCTGGGTCAGGTCGAGGTTGCGGCGCATACGTTCGGCATCGACCTGCATGCCTTCGGCAATCACCTGGGCCTGGCGCAGGGCGCCGGAAACCAGGCAGCAGATATCCGGCAGGGTTTCCCACTCGGCATGCCACAGGCCAAGGCTGCGTTCATGTTCCTGAGGCATGGCGGCGAACAAGGTCGACAACAGGCCCGGCACGCGGGTAGCGGCACCGATCAGCACCGCGGCACCCACCGGGTTGCGTTTGTGCGGCATGGTCGACGAACCACCCTTGCCTGGCGCGGAAGGCTCGAACACCTCCCCCGCCTCGGTCTGCATCAGCAGGCTGACATCGCGGCCAAACTTGCCCAGGCTGCCGGCGATCAGGCCCAGCACCGAGGCAAACTCCACCAGCCGGTCACGCTGGGTGTGCCAGGGTTGCTCGGGCAAGTGCAGCTTGAGCTGCTCGGCCAGGCCCTCGGCCACCGACATGGCTTTGCTGCCCAACGCTGCCAGGCTGCCGGACGCACCACCGAACTGCAGGCACAGCAGGCGCGGGCGCAGCTCCTGAAGCCGCTGGCGATGACGGGTCAATGCGCCCAGCACACCGGCCAGCTTCATGCCCAAGGTGACCGGCGTGGCGTGTTGCAGCCAGGTACGCCCCACCATCGGGGTGTCGGCATGGTGCAAGGCCTGGCGCGCCAGGGTATCGGCCAGTTGAGCGAGGTCTGCCTCGATCAGGTCGAGGGCATCGCGCAGTTGCAGTACCAGCCCGGTGTCCATGGCGTCCTGGCTGGTGGCGCCCAGGTGCACGTAGCGCTCGGCCTCGGGCACGCCGCTGGCGATCACTTTGCCCAGCGCCTTCACCAACGGGATCGCCGAGTTGCCGGCACTGGCGATGGCATCGGCCAGGGCGCCAGCGTCGTAACGCTCAGCCTTGCAGGCCGCCTCGATGGCCGCCACCGCAGTGTGCGGCACCAGCCCTGCGGCCGCTTCGGCGCGGGCCAGGGCGGCTTCGAAATCGAGCATGCCCTGCAGGCGGCCACGGTCGGAGAAAATCTCGCGCATGGCCGGCGCGGTGAAGTAGGCATCGAACAGCTGGTTGTCCGCACGGTACGTCATTGCAGGTCCTTAATCGTCATGGTGCAGGTACGCTGCCTGCTTCGGCAGGCGCAGGCTGAACAGGAAAGCCACCGCCATCATGGCCGTCACGTACCAGTAGAAAGTGTTTTCCATGCCCAGGGTCTTCAGGCCCAAGGCCACGTATTCAGCAGACCCGCCGAACATGGCGTTGGCCACCGCATACGCAAGGCCCACACCCAGTGCGCGCACCTGCGGCGGGAACATCTCCGCTTTTACCAGGCCGCTGATCGAGGTGTAGAAACTGACGATACACAAGGCCAGGCTGATCAGCACGAACGCCAGGAACGGGCTGGTCACGGTCTTCAGCGCCATCAACAGGGGCACGGTGAACAGCGTGCCCAAGGCGCCGAACAGCAGCATCGAGTTACGCCGGCCGATACGGTCGGACAGCATGCCGAAGAACGGCTGCAGGATCATGAACAGGAACAGCGCCCCCGTCATCACATAGCTGGCGCTCTTGGCGTTCATCCCGGCCGTGTTGACCAGGTACTTCTGCATGTAGGTGGTGAAGGTGTAGAAAATCAGCGAACCGCCGGCGGTGTACCCCAGCACGGTGATGAACGCCGCGGCGTGATTGCGGAACAAGCCGCTGATCGAGCCGGCGTCTTTGTCATTGCGGGTTTCGGCGTTGCTGGTTTCGTGCAGCGAGCGACGCAGCATCAACGAGATCAACGCAGCCACGGCACCGACCACGAACGGAATACGCCAGCCCCAAGCGCGCAGTTCGTCCTCGGTCAGCAACTGCTGCAGGATGACCACCACCAGCACCGCCAGTAACTGGCCGCCGATCAGGGTCACGTATTGGAACGAGGCGAAGAAACCGCGCTGGCCGCGCAGTGCCACTTCACTCATATAGGTCGCCGTGGTGCCGTACTCGCCACCTACCGACAGGCCTTGGATCAAGCGGGCGAGCAATAGCAGCGCCGGCGCCCAGGTGCCAATGCTGCCGTAGGTCGGCAGGCAGGCAATCATCAAGGAGCCGGCGCACATCATCAGCACCGAGATCATCAGGGAATTCTTGCGGCCATGGCGGTCGGCCAGGCGGCCAAAGATCCAGCCACCAATGGGGCGCATCAGGAAGCCCGCTGCGAACACACCCGCGGTGTTGAGCAACTGCACAGTGGGGTCGTCGGAGGGGAAGAAGGCCGGGGCGAAGTAGATCGCGCAGAAGGCGTAGACGTAGAAGTCGAACCATTCCACCAGGTTGCCTGAAGAGGCACCGACGATCGCGAAGATACGCTTGCTGCGTTCTTCGCCGGTGTAATAGGTTGAGGTCATGAGGTTTTACTCCTGGAGGGTCCTAGGTAAGTCTAGACATACCTAGTAACACACTCGTTCCGCTGCGCGGCTGGCCATTAGCCTTGTGTCTCATAGATCCGGCCTCTTCGCGGGTAAACCCGCTCCCACAGAGGATTGCGTGGATCCCTCTGGGAGCCAGTTTACCCGCGAAGAGGCCGAGCCTGATCAAACCCGCTCGATGGCCAACGCCAAACCTTGGCCTACCCCCACACACATGGTCGCCAGGCCTTTACGCCCGCCGCTCTTCTCCAACTGATGCAACGCCGTCAGCACCAGGCGCGCGCCACTCATGCCCAGCGGGTGGCCCAGGGCAATCGCGCCACCATTGGGGTTTACCTGCGGCGCATCATCGGCCACACCCAGCTCACGCAGCACGGCCAGGCCTTGGCTGGCGAACGCTTCATTCAGCTCGATCACGTCGAAGTCGCTCATCGCCACACCCAGGCGCTCGGTCAGCTTGCGCACCGCAGGCACGGGGCCAATGCCCATGACCCGAGGAGCCACGCCGCCGCTGGCCATGCCCAGTACCCGGGCACGTGGGGTCAGGCCGTGTTTCTTCACCGCTTCCGCCGAGGCCAGGATCAGTGCCGCAGCACCGTCGTTGACACCCGACGCGTTGCCTGCGGTGACTGTCTTGTCCGGGCCATTGACCGGCTTGAGCTTGGTCAATGCTTCCAGGGTGGTTTCCGGGCGCAGGTGTTCATCACGCTCGACGATAGTTTCGCCCTTCTTGTGGGCAATGCGCACTGGCACGATCTCTTCGGCGAAGAAGCCGGCTGCCTGGGCCGCGGCGGCCTTTTGCTGGCTGCGCAGGGCGAATGCATCCTGGTCGGCGCGGGAAACCTGGTAATCGTCAGCGACGTTATCAGCGGTTTCCGGCATCGAATCGACGCCGTACTGGCTCTTCATCAGTGGGTTGATGAAACGCCAGCCGATGGTGGTGTCTTCAAGCTTCATGTTGCGCGAGTAGCCGCTTTCGGCCTTGCCCATCACGAAGGGTGCACGCGACATCGACTCGACGCCACCGGCGATGGCCAATTCCATTTCGCCACTGGCGATCGCGCGGAACGCCGTGCCGATGGCATCCATGCCCGATGCGCACAGGCGGTTCAGGGTCACGCCAGGAATGCTCTCAGGCAGGCCCGCCAGCAGCAGCGCCATGCGCGCCACGTTGCGGTTGTCTTCACCGGCCTGGTTGGCACAGCCGAAGAACACTTCGTCGACCTGATCCCACTGCACCGAAGGGTTACGCTCGATCAGCGCCTTCAGCGGCACTGCCGCCAGGTCATCGGCGCGCACGCCGGCCAGGGCGCCGCCGAAGCGGCCGATCGGGGTGCGGATGGCGTCACAGATGAATACGTCGCGCATTTGGCATCTCCTGCCATCTGGCCATGGGCCGCGGCGGTATGGGCTTCGAGGTCGCGTAAGGCGGACATCTCGATTCGGGTGGATTCGGTGGTGGTCTGCACGTCGCCGGCAAAGCGGATCGCCCAGCGGATGGCCGCAACGATCTGCTCGCGGGTTGCCCCCCGAATGAACCGCAGCGACAGCGAATTCATGGGGTGCCGGCTTGCTTTGGAGACTACCGGTCAGGGTTCATCAGTGCGTTCAGATTAAGGAGACTGGTAGGTCCCTTACAATCCGATAATCGACCTTATGTGCGATTATCGAACCATTTATGTATTTCTACTGTAGGAGCAGCCTTGTGCTGCGAATGGGCCGCAAAGCGGCCCCCTTCGGCACTCAGGTCGCGTCCGCGTGGCTGACCAGCCCTTTCACGACCACACCCACCGTCGCCAATGCCGCCGGCACCAGCAGCGCTGTCAGCACCTGTTCGAAATTCCAGCCCAGGCCCAGCAGCGTCGCACCACTCCAGGCGCCGAGGATCGCGCCAAAGCGGCCGATGCCCAGCATCCACGAAACGCCCGTGGCACGCCCTTGGGTTGGGTAGAAGCGGGCAGCCAGCGACGGCATGGCCGACTGCGCACCGTTAACGCACATGCCAGCGACCAGCACCAGTGTGGCGAGCAGGGTGATGTTGCCCAGGCTCTGCCCCACCGCGTAGGCAAACACCCCGGCCAGCAGGTAGAAAATGCCGATGACCTTGTGCGGGTTGAAGCGATCCATGGCCCAGCCCACTCCGACTGCGCTCAGCACGCCGCCAAACTGGAACAGTGCGCCAATGAACGCCGCCTGCTCCATGCTGGCCCCGCTGTCACGCATCAGGGTCGGCAGCCAGCTGGTCAACAGGTAGACAATCACCAAGCCCATGAAGTAAGTCAGCCACAGCAACATCGTGCCCAGGCCGTAGGTGCCGGAGAAGATGACCGCAAATACGTTGCGCGCCGCCACCGCCTTTTGCTCCGGCACACTGAAGCTGGCCGCCTGGGCCACTACCTGCGGCGCAATCGGCGCCAGGGTTTTGCGGACTTTGTCCGTACCGCGATTACGCACTACCAGGAAGCGTGCCGACTCCGGCAACCAGATGAGCAACACCACCGCCAGCAACAGCGGCAGCACGCCACCGATCACCAGCAGGCTATGCCAGCCATACGCCGGGATCATCTTCGCGGAGATAAACCCACCGCCCGCCATGCCCAGGTTGAAGCCGCAGAACATGCTGGTCACCAGCAGCGATTTGAGCCGCTCAGGGGTGTACTCGGACAGCAGCGTCGTCGCATTGGGCATACCCGCACCCAGGCCAAGCCCGGTGAGGAAGCGCAGAACCAGCAACTGGTCGACATTGGTCGCGTAGGCCGAGGCCAGGCTGAAGCCGCCGAACACCAGCACGGCAGCCACCAGCACGCCTTTACGCCCAAAACGGTCGGCCAGCGGGCCTGAGCCCAGTGCGCCGAACACCATGCCGATCAACGCGGCACTCATGACCGGTCCGAGGCTGGCGCGGTCGATGCCCCACTCCTGCGACAAGGCCGGGGCGATGAAGCCCATGGCGGCAGTGTCCAGGCCATCGAGGAAAACGATCAGAAAACACAGCAGCACGACGCGCCATTGATAGCGGGACAGCGGCTGGTCGTTGATGAACGACTGGACGTCGAGGCATTTGCCGACGTTGGTTTGCGGTTGGTTCATTGTTGTTATCCAGAATTAGGGCACGGCCATGCCACTGCACTCAGCGCGCAAGTACAGGGGTTGATAATAGAAGGATGGCGGCCTGCGTCAGCCTGGATACAACAGTGCTGCGAGCGGGTGCGGCCGCGGCAGCGATGGGACAGTAGTCATGGTATGTGCCTCACATGTTTTTCTTGTTCGGTCGGCAAAGCCGACCGTTGCGAGAGACATTAATCAGCCTACCGGGACGACGCAATTCACTGAGCACGACATTGTGCGTTTATCGAACAGGAAAGGCGTCCGTGCTCGATAATGGGGCAGGAAGGGCGCTCAGCGGCCCTCCCTTGCGCGGCATCAACCAAACAATTGATGGCAAAGGTCTCGACTGGCTGCCAGCAGGATCGGCAAGAAGCGCTGCTCCAGTTCGCTGCGCGTCACACGCCCGACGTGGGTGCTGACGTTCAATGCAGCCAACACCTGCCCCGAAGCGTCATAGATCGGCACGGCGATCGAACGCAGCCCTTGCTCCAGTTCCTGGTCCACCACGCACCAGCCCTGGGCTCGTACTTGCTGAATGCAGGCAAACAAGGATTCGGCATCGTGCAAGGTGCGGCTGGTACGCGGCTTGAGGTCAGCCCGGTCGAGGTACTCGCGCAGGCTGGTGTCGTCCATCGCCGCCAGCAGAATGCGCCCCATCGACGTGCAGTAGGCCGGCAAGCGCCCGCCTACCGACAAGTCGACCGAGATCAACCGCTCCACAGTCGCCGATCGGGCTATATAAAGGATGTCGTCGCCTTCGAGGGTGGCCATGTTGGCCGCCTCGTGCAGTTGGTCACTGATGCGGTCCAGGTACGGCTGCGCAGAAATCGCCAATGGCGTCGACGACAGGTAGGCATGGCCCAGGGTCAACACCTTGGGCAGCAGTGAATACGTACGCCCGTCAGTCGTCGCATAGCCCAGCTTGATCAAGGTATGCAGGCAACGGCGTACGGCTGCGCGAGGGATTTCGGTGCGGTGGCTGATCTGGGCGATGGTCAGGTGGCGTTTGCGCTCCTGAAACGCCTGGATGACTGCCAGCCCACGCGCGAGGGAGGTCATGAAATCCGGGTCGCCAGTAAACGCCTGAATACGCTTGGCCGGCGACGCCACGATCGGCGGCGCCAGGGCGGGTGCGGCAGGGCGTGCCGACTCTGGGTTGGCAGATTCGTTGGCCGCTGTTTCGTCGCTCATCGCTCACCTCAAAAAAAACGCTGGTTCGTGCGATTATCGAACGAACGGCCGATAATCGCAATTGACCGCTGACACTTTTGCTTATACCTTTCTCATGCCACTTTGTGGCTTCTTTGGAGAGACTGGTCAGGTACCCACCGTAGAAGTCCCAGGCAACGGCCTCGCCTTGTGCGAGGCCGTTTTACTTTCTGCGTTCGCCACGGCTGGCCGACGAACTTTTGCCGCTCGCGCCTTTCAAAGTTATACGCACGGTGTGACGCGTTACCCATTGAGCCCAACTACTTCGACGGGCATGTCAGGCTTTGGTAAATATCCCTGTTCGAAGAATTATCGGTTGCTATAATCGATTGGGTTGTACGCCTTGTTGCTGTGGTAATGGAACACACCGCTGTCTCCAGCACTTACGGGCAACCCGCGCATGTGCAGGTTTTGTATGGCACCCCCTCTGCTTTCCCTGTGGCATCCTTTGTATGCACAGGGGCATGCTGTACAGCTAAAACAACAGTCTTAATTCAACTTACTCAGGTACTACTGTGACGAAAGATGAACTGCGCGCAGAACTCGAGCGCCAGGCTGAACGTTACAAGGATGTTTACGGTGGTGAAGTGACCACCTACGCCGCTCAACCGGACCCCGAACGCAAACCGTGGCGCAAGCGCGCCAGCGTGCGTGACCAGGCGTTCAACCAGGAACTGGAAAAAATGGAAAAGGAACTGCGCAGCGACAAGCCGTAAGCGCAACGTTCCGCCTTCCGCGTCGTCGCCCGGCCTGCCCGGGCGCGGTCGATCTTTACTCAGAGGTCGATGATGAAATGGAATTACACAAATTTCATACGGCCGTTTGAATCAGTCAAGCGTCGATTATTTCCCAGACATTTGCCGATTTTTTGAATATTTCACGCTTTTTTGCGGACGCTACTGTTCATGCAAGCGTTGGCAAGCGCGTGAAGGCTGCGTCACAGTGCGTGCTATTGGTCTGTAGCAGGTGCATCGATTGCCAATATTTTCTGGCATAATCCCGCCCCCCTAAGACCGCCAGACAACCTTCATGATCGATTTATTCAGCGGACTGGATGCCTGGGTGTTGGTGAGCCTCCTGCTCGCCTTGACCTTCGTACTCGCCTTCGAGTTCATCAATGGCTTTCATGACACCGCCAACGCGGTAGCTACCGTCATCTATACCAAAGCCATGCCGCCGCACCTCGCCGTGTTCTTCTCCGGCGTGTTCAACTTCCTCGGCGTTCTGCTCGGTGGTGTCGGGGTGGCCTATGCCATCGTTCACCTGCTGCCGGTAGAGCTGCTGATCAATGTGAACACCGGACACGGCCTGGCCATGGTCTTCTCGCTGTTGGCTGCGGCCATCACCTGGAACCTGGGCACCTGGTACTTCGGTATCCCGGCTTCCAGCTCGCACACGCTGATCGGCTCGATCCTCGGTGTTGGCCTGGCCAACGCCCTGATCAACGACATCCCGCTGGGCGATGGCGTCAACTGGCAGAAGGCGATCGACATCGCCATGTCGCTGGTGGTCTCGCCCATGGCCGGCTTCGCGGTCGCTGCGCTGGTGCTGATCGGCCTTAAATGGTGGCGCCCGCTGTCGAAGATGCACAAGACGCCTGAACAGCGCCGCAAGCTCGACGACAAGAAGCACCCGCCGTTCTGGAACCGCCTGGTACTGGTGATTTCGGCCATGGGCGTAAGCTTCGTGCACGGCTCCAACGATGGCCAGAAAGGCATTGGCCTGATCATGCTGGTGCTGATCGGTATCGTACCGGCCAAGTTCGTGCTCGACCTGAACAGCACCACCTATCAGATCGAACGCACCCGCGACGCCACCTTGCACATGAGCCAGTTCTACGAGCGCAATGCCGCCACCCTGGGTGAGTTCCTGGCATTGGGCAAGGCCAAGGCGAGCGACCTGCCGGAGCAGTTCAGCTGCAACCCGCAGCAGACCGAGCCGACCATCGCCGCACTGCAGGCCTCGCTCAAGGGCGTGACTGACTACCACACCCTGGATGCCGAGAAGCGCGTGGAAGTTCGCCGCTACCTGCTCTGCCTGGATGACACGGCGAAAAAGGTCGGCAAGCTGCCAGGCCTCGATGCCCGTGAAAAGGCGGACCTGGAGAAGCTGCGCAAAGACCTCACCGCCACCACCGAATACGCACCGTTCTGGGTGATCGTGGCCGTTGCCCTGGCCTTGGGCCTGGGTACCATGGTCGGCTGGAAGCGCGTGGTCCTGACCGTTGGCGAGAAGATCGGCAAGCAAGGCATGACCTACGCCCAGGGCATGTCGGCGCAGATCACCGCGGCCTGTGCCATCGGCATGGCCAACGTGTTCAGCCTGCCGGTATCGACCACACACGTGTTGTCGTCCGGCGTGGCCGGTACCATGGTCGCCAACAAGAGCGGCCTGCAAGGCGGCACCGTGAAGACCATCCTGCTGGCGTGGATCCTGACCCTGCCTGCCTCGATGGGCTTGGCAGCTGGCCTGTTCTGGCTGGCGTCCAAGGCAATCGGCTGAGCGACACCGCTGTAGAAAAAGGCGCCTTCGGGCGCCTTTTTCATATTACCGCGCCTCTGTAGGAGCAGCCTTGCGCTGCGAAGACGTCGGCAAAGGCACTACAGCTTCATGGGCTGTACCGGCCTCTTCGAAGCGCAAGGCTGCTCCTGCAGTGCGTGGCGCTGCTAGCGCTTCTTGCCCCCCAATAACGACCCCATCAGCCCGCGCACCAATTGCCGCCCCAACTGATTGGCCGCCTGCCGCACGGCGGACTTGATCGCCTGCCCCGCTGCACTCTGCAAAAAATCGCCAGCTTTGTCGGCAAAGCTCTCTTCATCGGCCTTCGGCACTGGCGCTGGCTCGACAGGCTCACCTTTGCGCTGAGTGAGTATTTCATAAGCCGATTCACGGTCCACCGGCTTGTCATAACGCCCGGCCAGCGGTGACGAGGTAATCAATGCAGTGCGCTCAGCCGCACTCAATGGCCCGATACGCGACTGCGGCGGCGCGATCAGCACCCGCTGCACCATGGCGGGGGTGCCCTTCTCTTCCAGCGTACCGACCAACGCTTCACCAATACCCAACTCGGTCAGCACCGCCAGGCTGTCGAATGCGGGGTTGGGGCGGAAACCATCGGCCACGGCCCGCAGCGACTTCTGCTCTTTTGCGGTGAACGCACGCAAACCATGCTGGATGCGCAAACCCAATTGGGCCAGCACGGCATCGGGTAGATCACCTGGCGACTGGGTCACGAAGTAGACCCCCACGCCCTTGGAGCGAATCAGCCGAACCACCTGCTCCAGGCGGTCCTGCAATGCCTTGGGCGTGCCGTTGAACAGCAAGTGCGCCTCATCGAAGAACAGCGCCAGTACTGGCTTGTCGGCATCGCCGCGCTCTGGCAACTGTTCGAACAACTCCGCCAACAGCCACAGCAGGAAGGTTGCATACACCTTCGGCGCTTCATGCACCAGCCGGCTGGCATCGAGCAGGTGGATGCGCCCACGGCCGTCACTGCCGGGCCGCAGCAAGTCTTCGAGTTGCAACGCGGGCTCACCGAACAGCGCCTCGGCACCTTGCTGCTCCAGTGTCGCCAGGCGACGCAGCAAGGCCTGGGTGGAGGCACTGGTCATCAGCGCGCTGTCTTCACCCAGCATCTGCGGGTTGTCCTTCAGGTGCGCCAGCAGCGCCTTGAGGTCCTTGAGGTCGAGTAACAGCAGGCCTTCACGGTCGGCCACCTTGAATGCCGCATACAAGGCTGCCTGCTGGCTGTCGGTCAGTTCCAGCAGGTTACCCAGCAGCAGCGGCCCCATTTCGCTGAGGGTTGTGCGCAAGGGGTGGCCGGACTGCCCGGCGATATCCCACAGGCTTACCGGATAAGCCTGCGGCGTATGCCCCAACCAAGGCATGCCGGCAATGCGTTCGGCCACCTTGCCCTGCGGTGCGCCCGCCGCACCCAGGCCGCACAGGTCGCCTTTTACATCGGCCGCGAATACTGCCACGCCCGCATCACTGAACACCTCGGCCAGGTGCTGCAAGGTGACCGTCTTGCCGGTGCCCGTGGCGCCGGCGACCAGACCGTGACGGTTGGCGAGGCGCATGGCTTGATTGACAGGCTGACCATCAAGGCCCGCCCCTACAACTATTTGCGAAGAATCCGACATCTTCTTTCATCCTCTTCTCAAGCTTTGCCGCGTATCGGCCGATACCTCGGGGTGATATTCGCCTAGAACACAGTAGCAACCCAACTAGGACTTCCCGGGATGTTGCACTGTCTTGCAGATGTATTCGTGCGAACGCCCGATAAAACCTTAGCGGAACCGATTACTCCATGAGCAAAAGCCTTCGTTTCAGCCACAAGATTCTCTTGGCGGCCTCACTGATCGTGATACTCGCCTTCAGCCTGTTCACCCTCTATAACGATTATCTCCAGCGTAATGCCATCAGAGAGGATCTGGAGAATTATCTGACTGAAATGGGCGAGTCGACTTCGACCAATATCCGCAACCTGTTCGAAGGCCGTATAAAGCTGGTAGAGAACCTGGCACAAAACATTGCCCAGGCCCCCAACGACGCTGAAACCCTGATGGGGCAGAATGCGCTGATCACAAGCTTCCTCACGGTGTACCTGGGTAAAGTCGATGGCGGTTTCAGCGTGCGCCCGGACGCCAAGATGCCCGAGGGTTATGACCCACGCACCCGCCCCTGGTACAAGGACGGCATGAACGCCTCTGGCGCAACGTTGACCGAACCGTACATCGACATGACCACCAACAAGATGGTCATCGGCATTCTCAGCAAGGTCTCCAACAGCGTGGGCGTGGTCGGCGGCGACCTGGCCCTCGACGGCTTGGTGCAGATCATCAACTCGCTGAACTTCGGCGGCATGGGCTACGCCTTCCTGGTCAACGACCAAGGCAAAATCCTGGTACACCCGGACCAGAGCCTGGTGATGAAATCGCTGTCAGACCTATTCCCTCAGCACACGCCGAAACTGTCCGGTGAGCTGACAGAAGTTCAGGCCCAGGGCGAGACCCGCCTGCTCACCTTCACCCCGATCAAAGGCCTGCCTTCGGCCAACTGGTACATCGGCCTGTCGGTGGACAAGGACAAAGCCTTCTCCATGCTCAGCACCTTCCGCACCTCGGCGGTGATCGCCACGCTGGTCGCGGTGGTCATCATCATCGGCCTGCTCGGCCTGCTGATTCGCGTGCTGATGCAACCGTTGCTGACCATGACACGCGCCATGGAAGACATCGCCGAAGGCGAAGGCGACCTGACCAAGCGTCTGCGCATCCACAACCACGACGAATTCGGCCTGCTCGGCAGCGCCTTCAACCGCTTCGTCGAGCGTATCCACGGCTCCATCCGCGAAGTGTCCTCGGCCACCGAGCAGGTCAATGAAGTGGCCCTGCGCGTGATCAGCGCCTCGAACTCGTCGATGACCAACTCGGACGAGCAATCCAACCGCACCAACAGCGTCGCCGCCGCCATCAATGAACTGGGCGCCGCGGCACAGGAAATCGCCGGCAATGCTGCCCAGGCTTCGCAACACGCCAGCTCCGCACGGCTGCTGGCCGAAGAGGGCCAGCAGGTGGTCGAGCGCAACATCGCCGCGATGAACCGCCTGTCCGACTTGATCGTCACCTCCAGTGCGCACATCGAGACGCTCAACAGCAAGACCGTCAACATCGGCCAGATTCTCGAAGTCATCACCAGCATCTCCCAGCAGACCAACCTGCTGGCCTTGAACGCGGCGATCGAAGCCGCCCGCGCCGGTGAAGCCGGGCGTGGCTTTGCCGTGGTCGCCGACGAGGTGCGCAACCTGGCACACCGCACCCAAGAGTCGGCACAACAGGTGCAGACCATGATCGAAGAGCTGCAGGTCGGTGCCCGCGAGTCGGTCGATACCATGGGCCAGAGCCAGCGCCACAGCCAGGACAGCGTGCAGATCGCCAACCAGGCCGGCGAGCGGCTGGACAGCGTGACGGTGCGTATCGGCGAGATCGACGGCATGAACCAGTCGGTGGCCACCGCCACCGAAGAGCAAACAGCCGTGGTCGAGGCGATTAACATGGACATCAACGAGATCAACATGCTCAACCAGGAAGGTGTCGAAAACCTGCAGGCCACCCTGCGCGCGTGTTCGGACCTGGAGCAACAGGCTTCGCGCCTGAAACACCTGGTGGGCAGCTTCCGTATCTAGTGACTGCTCAATAGCCCCCTGTAGGCGCAGCCTTGCGCTGCGAAGAGGCCAGCTCAGCCCACAAAGCTGTAGCGTCCGTGCCGACCTCTTCGCAGCAAAAGGCTGCGCCTACAAGCCCGCAGCAACCAGCCCAACCTCGATCGAACAAACTATCCTTCTGGTAGGTCAACCTTTAGGCGCGTCATCGCCGGCCCATTACGGCCGGATGACAGACCCGAAGACGATCCCGGAGGGATGCTGATCGTGCACATTGCCGACATCACCATGTTCTACGCCCCCGCCAGTGGTGGCGTACGTACCTATCTTGATGCCAAACACCGCCGCCTCGATGCCATCCAAGGCGTGCGCCACAGCTTGTTGATCCCCGGCGCCAGCGCACAACACACCGATGGCATCTACCAGGTGCCGGCCCCTCCCCTGCCCTTTGGCAATGGCTACCGCTTCCCGGTGCGCCTGGCGCCTTGGTGCAATGTGCTGCGCAGCCTCAAACCCGACCTGATCGAAGTCGGCGACCCGTACCTGACCGCTTGGGCTGCCCTGGAGGCACGCCGCCAGCTCGATGTGCCGGTGATTGGCTTCTACCATTCCGACCTGCCGCTGCTGGTCAGCAACCGCATGGGCAATTGGTTCACGCCCAATGTCGAAGCCTATGTCAGCAAGCTGTACGGCAACTTCGACCGGGTGCTGGCCCCCAGCCAGGTGATGGCCGACAAACTGCGCCGGCTGGGCATACGCGATGTGCATGTGCAGCGCCTGGGTGTAGACCTGGCCACCTTCAACCCCGACCACCGCGACCCGCACCTGCGCGCGGAACTTGGGATTGCCGACACCAGCCGCCTGCTGATCTACGCCGGCCGTGGCTCGCGGGAAAAGAACCTGCCGGTACTGCTCGACTGCATGCAGCGCCTGGGGCGGCCCTACCACCTGTTGCTAGTGGGCTCCAACATGCCTGTGAATGTGCCGCAGAACGTCAGCGTGATCGACTACTTCTGCCCGCCGCAGGAGGTCGCCAGGCTGATGGCCAGTGCCGACCTGCTGGTGCATGCCGGCGACCAGGAAACCTTCGGCCTGGTCATTCTCGAAGCCATGGCCAGCGCGACGCCAGTGGTGGCGGTGCGTGCCGGTGCCTTTGGCGAAATCGTCAACGAACAATGCGGGCGGCTGTGCCAGGCCAATGACGGGGCGGCGATGGCGCAGGCGGTGCGCCAGGTGTTCGAAGAGGGCGTGCGTACCCTAGGCACCCAAGCCCGCCGCCATGTCGAGCAACACTATTCATGGGACAACGTAGTCGCCGGCCTGCTGCAGCATTACCAGGCCGTGCTCGGCCACCAACCGCAGGCGCGGGCCCATGGCTGAAACCGGCAGCGCAGCACGCAGCCTGATGCTGGTGCTGCACGATATCGCGCCCGAGACCTGGCCCGACTACCAACCCTTCGTCGAAGCCGTCGACAAGATCGGCGGTGTGCCCATGACCTGGCTGGTGGTGCCAGACTTTCACCACCGCAACCCCCTGCACCGCTCGCCCACGTTCTGCCGCCTGCTCGACCGGCGCCTGGCAATGGGTGATGAGCTGGCGCTGCATGGCTACTACCATGCTGACGACGGCGCGCCACCGCGCAGCCCCGGGGCGTTTTTCATGCGCCGCATCTATACCCATGAAGGCGAATTCTATGGGCTGGATCACCGTCAGGCGCTGGCACGCCTGGAGCAAGGCCTGTCGGTGTTCGAGCGGCAAGCCTGGCCGGTTGCCGGCTTCGTCGCCCCCGCCTGGCTGATGAGCGAAGGCACGCGCCAGGCCCTGCGCCAATTGCCGCTGCGCTACACCAGCACACCGCAGCACCTGTACCGCCTGCCTGAGTTCACCGCCATCGAGGCCCCCGGCCTGGTGTGGAGCGCACGCAGCGCCTGGCGCCGAAGGGTGTCGAAGGTACTTTGCGACTGGCAATGCCAACGCTGGCGTGGCGCGCAGACCCTGCGCCTCGGCCTGCACCCGGTGGACATGCGCCACCGCGTATCACGCGACTACTGGCTACACACCCTGCAGACGCTGCTGGCAGAGGGCCGCGAGCCGTTGACCAAGTCCGCCTGGCTGGACCGCCAGGCCAGCGCATGAATCGCCTGGGCTGGCTAGGCCTGGCCCTGCTGGGCGCCGTGCTGGTACCGACACTGCTGGGCGGCAGCGAACTGCTGCCCCGGCTGCAACGCTTCGATCCCGGCCTGTTACTGATGCTACTGGGCATGATCGTGCTGTGCTGGGTGATCAACGCCATTCGCCTGCGCCTGCTGCTCGGCCAGCAAGGCGCACAACTGCGTTACCTGCGCAGCCTCGGCGTGGTCATGGCCACCGAGTTCGCCATCTGTACCACCCCTGGCGGCAGCGGCGGCCCGCTGACCCTGATGGCCTTGCTGGCGCGCGATCGCATTGGCCCGGCGCGCAGCGGCGCGGTATTCGCCATGGACCAGTTGAACGACTTGCTGTTTTTCTTCTGCGCGATGCTGGCGATTGCCGGCTATGCGTTGTTCCACCGCCTGGGGCACAGCCAGCAAAGCATGTTGCTGGGCAGCGCACTGTTGCTGTGTGCGGCATTGGTCGTAGTGCTGGGGTTGCTGCGCTACCGGCGTGGGCTGATGCGCTTGAACGGTCGCCTGTTACAGCGCCTGGGGATGTCTGCGGGGCGTAAACGCCGCTGGGCGCGCAAGCTGCTGCACTTCATCGACGCCCTGGCACAAACCTGGCGCCTGCCCAAGCGCACGCTGGCACTGGTCTTCACCCTGACCTGCGCGCATTGGGGCCTGCGTTACAGCGTGCTGTACCTAGTGCTGAAGGGGTTGGGTGTGGAGCTGTCGTGGATCCCCAGCTTCCTGGTGCAGATGCTCTCGCTCAGCGCCGGCCAGTTCAGCCTGTTGCCGGGTGGCGCAGGTGCCGCCGAATTGACCTCGGCAAGCCTGCTCACACCCTTGGTGGGCAGTTCGACAGCGGCGGCAGCGATCGTTATCTGGCGCGCGGTCACTTACTACTTTTATCTGCTGGCGGGTGGGCCGGTGTTCGCTTGCCTGCTGGCACGCCCGCTGCTGGAGCGTTGGCGGCGTCAGGCGGGTTGAGTTGCTGCCAGAGTTCGGCTGCACCGGGGAAGTCGGTGCCGTCGGCGTCACTCAGGGCCTCGGGGTCATAGCGGGCCAGGCAGCCCTCGCCGAGGGTTGGCGGTGGTGAGGCGCCAGCTTTGTCACGTGGATCTGGCATGAGCGTTTCCTCGCGATTGAGGGGGCGCTTTGCGCCCCATCGCCGGCAAGCCGGCTCCCACCCGAACGGTGTAGCCTCCAAGGCTAGCGCCGCACCTGTGGGAGCCGGCTTGCCGGCGATGGGCTGCGAAGCAGACCGGCTCGGTATCAGTCGAACACCACGGTCTTGTTGCCGTGCACCAGCACGCGGTCTTCCAGGTGATAACGCAGGCCGCGGGCCAGCACCATCTTCTCGACATCACGGCCGAAGCGGACCATGTCTTCAATACTGTCGGCATGGCTGACACGTACCACGTCCTGCTCGATGATCGGGCCGGCATCCAGCTCTTCGGTCACGTAGTGGCACGTCGCACCGATCAGCTTCACGCCGCGCAGGGCCGCTTGATGGTAAGGCTTGGCACCGACGAAGGATGGCAGGAAGCTGTGGTGGATGTTGATCACTTTTTCAGCGTAGTCCTGGCACAGCTGCGGCGGCAGGATTTGCATGTAGCGAGCCAGCACTACTACGTCGGCCGCGTGCTCCTGGACCAGGCGCGACACTTCGGCGAAGGCTGGCGCCTTGTCCTTGGGGTCGACCGGTACATGGAAGAACGGAATGCCGTGCCACTCGACCATGCTGCGCAGGTCGTTGTGGTTGGAGATAACGCAGGGGATATCGCAATCCAGCTCATCGGTGTGCCAGCGGTGCAGCAGGTCGGCCAGGCAGTGGGATTCGCGGCTGGCCATCAACACCACGCGCTTCTTTTGCGCCGAGTCGGTTACACGCCAGGTCATGGAGAACTCTTCGGCGATGGGCGCGAACGCCTCGCGGAATGCCTCGATACCGAATGGCAGGGATTCGGCACGGATTTCATGACGCATGAAGAACCAACCACTCTGTTCATCGGAGTGGTGGCTGGCTTCGTTGATCCAGCCATTGTACAAGGCCAGGAAATTACTGACTTTCGCCACGATGCCAACACGGTCGGGGCAGGCGATCACCAGACGATAGGTGCGCATGAATGAGACTCCAGAACTTCGCAAAGGCGCTCATTCTAGCGGCCCGCCAGGAAAAACGCAGTATGGATCGCACCGCGTGCGTTGTGCTCACCGCCAGGTACACAAGACGTGGCCCTGTTCAGCGGCATGACAAAACCCAGGGTTAATGTAAATTTTTGTTCACGCAGAGAAATGTTGTCACAGCTTAATTAACAGTTAATGGCCCATTTGTATGTTTACTTGCGAGTATCGCCTGTCTATTATTGGCCCACACATTTCTGAACACGCATTAAAGGAACTCTCCATGTCCCTGATTAACGAGTACCGCGCCACCGAAGAAGCCATCAAGGAACTTCAAGCCCGCCTGGCCAACCTGTCGCAAGACGACAAGCTGAAGCAAGAGCTGGAGTTCGAAGGCAAACTGCGCACGCTGATGGGCGAGTACTCCAAGTCGCTGCGTGATGTGATTGCCCTGCTCGACCCAGAGTCGAAACTGAGCAAAGCGCCTCGCGGCGCGGTCAAGCCTACCGCCACTAAGCGTGCGCGCAAGGTCAAGCAATACAAGAACCCGCACAATGGTGAAGTGATCGAAACCAAAGGCGGCAACCACAAAACCCTGAAAGAATGGAAAGCCAAGTGGGGTGGTGACGTGGTTGAAAGCTGGGCGACCCTGCTGGACTGATTGTTCGCACGCTCAACGTTGCTTAGCGCAACAAAAAAACGCCGGCTCAATGCCGGCGTTTTTGTTTTTCCATTCACTGCGCAATTGCAAATTGTGCCTGCAGTTTTCGCGCGTGTTCCTGCCACGCATCCAGAACCCGCCGGCCCGCCTCGTCGGCGCCTTCCCAGGCACGCTGCCGCGCCTGCTCGAAATCACCCAGGGTATTCGGCGCGCCCCACTGCGGGTCGCTCAGGCGTTGCTGGCAGAAGCCATACCAACGCTGACGCTCTTCACTGTTCAAGGTCTCAGGGAAGTTGCGAGCCCGATAACGGAACAACAGTTCAGGCATGCGCGGGTCATCGAACATCCAGTGCCCCTGGCCCAATTGCGCGGGTTCCAGCGTGCGAACTTGCTCACACAAACGCCGATCACGGTCGCCCAGAAAACCGTCATACAACTGTTGTTCAGGATCTTCACTCGGCGTGAAATCATCCTTGCCGTAGATGTGTTCCAGCTTGTCTTGCCATTGTGCTTGTTGATTGGCCAGCTGTTCGCCACGCGATTGTAACAACGTCAAGTCGATGCCCAACCGTTGTTGATCGGCCGGGCGCAATACCGAGAGTGGCGCCAGCACTGGGCAACGATTGATCTGCACCAATTTAAGCGGAACGGGTAATTCGCCCTCGGCCAATTCTTCGTGGCGGGTATACAAGCGCTGACGAAGAACTTCAGGACTTTCCCGCAATAACGGTAGGGTTTCCTGATGCAGGTCGCAGACAATCAGGGCATTGCGATTGCGCGGGTGCCACGCCAGCGGCAGGACCACACCCAGGTAATTACGGGCCGCCGAAAAACGTCCCGAAATATGTACCAGCGGCTGCAACAAACGGACCTGTTCCATCACTTTTTGTTTACTGCGTAGCTGAAACAGCCACTCATACAATTTCGGCTGTTTTTGCCGGATCAAGCGCGCCAGGGCAATCGTGGCCCGCACGTCGGAAAGTGCCTCGTGGGCATGGCCATGGTCGATGCCATTGGCTTTGCTGAGCAGCTCCAGACGCAGGCTGGTACGGCCATCCTGCTGCGGCCACTCGATGCCTTCAGGGCGCAAGGCGTAGGCCGTGCGCACGATGTCGATCAGGTCCCAGCGGCTGTTGCCGCCCTGCCACTCACGGGCGTAAGGGTCGAAAAAGTTGCGGTAAAGGCTGTAGCGCGTCACTTCATCGTCAAAGCGCAGGGTGTTGTAGCCAGCGCCACAGGTGCCTGGGCGCGCCAGTTGCGCGTGCACCCGGGTCATGAATTCGGCTTCGCACAGCCCTTGGGTTTCCAGCTGTTGCGGGGTGATGCCGGTGACCAGGCAAGCAGCCGGGTGCGGCAGGATGTCGTCCGAGGGGCGGCAATAGAGGCTGATCGGTTCTTCGATTTCGTTGAGGTCGAAGTCGGTGCGCACACCGGCCACCTGCAGCGGCCGGTCGCAGCGCGGGTTGATGCCAGTGGTTTCGTAGTCGTGCCAGAAAATGCTGGAGCTCACGGGGTCGTCCTGTATCGAGGTCGACCCGATTCTAGCCTACTCGGCTCTAGCGGAAGCGTTGGCGGGGCGGAAACTGAAATAGTCGTGCAGAGAGCGAACGAACTCGTCGTACTCGCGGGGCGCCTGCAGCAACATGAAGCCGGAGTCGTAATGGCCGGGCGTCTGGTCTTCGCGGCACCACAGGCAACTGGCGGTAAGGTTGATGAACTGATACCCGCCACCGGCCAGCGGCAAACGCAGTTGCAGCTCGTAATCCGGCCCGACCAGCACCGGCAGTTGGCTGATGAGCATCAAACCGTCTACTGAGGCATTACCCAGCTGGCCGATCGGCTGATCGGTAAAACGGTTGAAGACCTTGAGAACGCAGGGCAACTGATGGCGTTCGATATGCCGCTTGTTGAAGATGATCACAAGTGCAGTCCGTACCCGGTGCCAGGAATGCGCGGTACTGGCGGTTGTTGTAACAACTGAGTTACAGATTAGCGCAGCGCGCGCGGTTAATCCCGTGAAATAAATCACACCTTGGTGTTAACGCCAAGGGGTGGTCTGCACCGGGTTGGCCACGGCAGCCTCGGCGCCACGGTAATGGCCAAGCTTCTCGAGGGTCTGCAGCCGGGCCTGGGCGCGGTACGCGTATTCGTTGCCTGGGTAGGCACGGATCATGTACTCGTAGGTCTGCGCAGCGTCCACGAACAGCTTCTGGCGTTCCAGGCACTGGCCACGCAGCAGCGACACCTCGGGGTGGACGAACGGTCGCGAGCGGCTGGTGCGGTCGACCTGCGAAAGCTCCAGCATCACCCGCTGGCAATCACCGCGGTCGTAGGCACGGTAGGCATTGTTCAAGTGGTGGTCCATGGACCAGCGGGTGCAGCCGACGGCGCTGGCCGCCAAGGCTAAAACGATCAGGGCTCGCATGAGGGGTCTCCTTTGATGCCAGTGTATCGGCCTTTGCCCATAAATCTTCACACCCTTTTGCAAGGATGCCCTGACCGTTCAAACGCTACCCTGCCTTGGTCGCAGGTAGTGCAACGGAACAATGACTACAGCGAGATTCAGGAGTAGCCTTTCGCTGCGCTTCACTATAGGAGTCTGTGCATG
Organism: Pseudomonas sp. PAGU 2196; assembly: GCF_022179005.1. Classification (NCBI taxonomy): domain Bacteria; kingdom Pseudomonadati; phylum Pseudomonadota; class Gammaproteobacteria; order Pseudomonadales; family Pseudomonadaceae; genus Pseudomonas; species Pseudomonas sp. PAGU 2196. Next base: position 53,642 of record NZ_BNTL01000001.1, read on the forward strand.
ACCATCCGCCGTACCAAAATCGTCGCCACCCTTGGCCCCGCCAGCAACTCGCCGGAAGTGATCGAACAACTGATCCTTGCCGGCCTGGACGTGGCACGTCTGAACTTCTCCCACGGCACGCCGGACGAGCACAAGGCGCGCGCTCGCCTGATCCGTGAAATCGCGGCCAAGAACGGCCGCCACGTCGCATTGCTGGGCGACCTGCAAGGTCCGAAGATCCGCATCGCCAAGTTCAGCAACAAGCGCATCGAACTGAAGATCGGTGACAAGTTCACCTTCTCCACCGCCCACCCGCTGACCGAAGGCAACCAGGACATCGTCGGTATCGACTATCCCGACCTGGTCAAGGACTGCGGCGTTGGTGACGAACTGCTGCTCGACGACGGCCGTGTGGTCATGCGCGTCGAGACCGCCACTGCTGATGCACTGCACTGCGTAGTGATCATCGGTGGCCCGCTGTCGGACCACAAAGGCATCAACCGCAAAGGTGGCGGCCTGACCGCACCGGCCCTGACCGAAAAAGACAAGGCCGACATCAAGCTGGCCGCGGAAATGGACCTGGACTACCTGGCCGTATCGTTCCCACGTGACGCCAGCGACATGGAATACGCCCGCAAGCTGCGTGACGAGGCCGGCGGCAGCGCGTGGCTGGTGGCCAAGATCGAGCGTGCCGAAGCCGTTGCCGACGACGAAACCCTCGACAAGCTGATCGCCGCCTCCGACGCCGTCATGGTTGCCCGTGGCGACCTAGGCGTGGAAATCGGCGACGCCGAGCTGATCGGCATCCAGAAGAAGATCATCCAGCACGCCCGCCGCAACAACAAAGCGGTGATCGTGGCGACCCAGATGATGGAGTCGATGATCCAGAACCCGATGCCGACACGCGCCGAAGTGTCCGACGTGGCCAACGCCGTGCTGGACAATACCGATGCGGTGATGCTGTCGGCCGAAAGTGCCGCCGGCGCTTACCCGATCGAAGCCGTCCAGGCCATGGCGCGCATCTGCCAGGGTGCCGAGAAGCACCCGACCAACCAGAAGTCCAGCCACCGCCTGCACACCACCTTCGAGCGTTGCGACGAAAGCATCGCCCTGGCGGCCATGTACACCGCCAACCACTTCCCGGGCGTCAAGGCGATCATCGCCCTCACCGAGAGTGGCTACACCCCGCTGATCATGTCGCGCCTGCGTTCGCACGTGCCGATCTTCGCCCTGTCGCCGCACCGCGCTACCCAGGCTCGCGTCTCGATGTTCCGCGGTGTCTACCCGATCGCCTTCGACCCGGCCTCGCTGCCGGCCGACAAGGTGAGCCAGGCAGCGGTCGACGAACTGCTCAAGCGTGGTTTGGTGCAACAAGGTGACTGGGTGATCCTGACCAAGGGCGACAGCTACCACACCATCGGTGGAACCAACGGCATGAAGATCCTGCATGTCGGTGATCCGCTGGTCTGATTGCCTTACACGCCCATAGTCAAAAAGCCCCGTGAGTCCCCTCACGGGGCTTTTTCATGTCCGCTACCTAGCATTTTTGCCAGTTTCGTCGTGGCGCCCAGCCTGCGATCGTTGAGTGACGCAACGGCTTCACACTGTTCAACACGAAAGGTGAAAAGCAATGAGCACAACCCGAAAACAGAACGTGCTGGACCCTGACTACGGCGCCTACGGCGTCGCTCGTCCACACCGGTCGATTGAGCAAATCGCGTCTTCAATCCCAGATAACAGGAATGGCAGAATTTGCGTTGGCACGAGTGTGGGCGGCAATTACGTCATTTTTCGTGTGGATGACACAGGCAAGCTCGATCAACACTTTGGTAAAAACAACGGGCTGACCGAAGGCAAGTTCGCCCCCCCGCTATCCGCCGTTGGCCGCAGTGTTCACCTGCTCTCCGACGGAAAAATCCTCATGATCGGATTGCATAATGGACTACAACCCGCTCTGGCTCGATTCAGCAGCGACGGCTTGCTAGACACTTCATTCGGCGAGGGTGGCCATATTTTGATCAAAACGCCCACAGACCTTTTGAAGCACGACCAAACACACGTCCCATCCTCACCCCGTGCTATCGAAGTTGCTGAGGGAGGACCGCAGGTGCACGCACTTGGGGCGAACGACAAGGTTTACCTCACTTTTCAGTTCAACAATACCCACTCCCTGATCATGCGGTTCAACGCCGACGGCGCCTTGGATACGACCTTCAACGGCACCGGTTACAAGCAGCTTACCCCGCCCAGGGGATACATTACTTATACGAGCGCGATGCTTCTGGACGGTGAATTCATTCTGCTGGGCGGGTCGGTTGAGACTGCTGATCTCGAGATAGCCTGTGTCATCCGGCTGCACAGTAGCGGTGAATATGACTCGACATTCGGTAACGAAGGCTTTGCCTTCACCGAGCTGACTTCTCATAGCAACTTCTTCTCGATTGCCAAACTCGCTTCGAACGCCATCGTCTGTGCCGGCGTCGAAGCACCTCAAAAAGGTGTGATCGCCGCTTTCGATAATCAGGGCCAACCGTTGGCGGACTTCACCATTACCTCACTGGCCACCGGTGGTTACTGGAAAACGGTCGCCGTCTTCAACGACCAGGCCATCATCACCGTAGGGAACACCGGCGGGAATCAAGCTGATCTTTTAGTCGGCAGGTTCTTGACCAACGGCCAACCGGACAGTGGTTTTCAGGAGAATGGCTGGCTGTCGTTTTCTCTAGGGAAGAGCATGGATTGGGTTTTAAGCAGCGAACTGCAACCAGACGGCAGCACATTGGTGACCGGCGAGGACAATGAGGAAAAGGAAGAGGAGCAAGGCTGGATCCGCAAAGGTTTCCTGCTACGTTGCCTCACAGCGCCCTGACAATCAGCGCCAGCACAAGGCAAACGGTCAATCGCGAACTGCCCGCGATTGACCAAGGTGCTTCGTTCAAGGGTTCAAACGTGTTCAACAAAGGCATCCGCATACACCTGGCCTCTCGGCACCCCAGTAATGAACAGGCGCCGGGCGAAACGCTCGACACTCGCGGGCGCCCCGCATACGAGTGCCACCGTCTGTCGTGACACCATCCGCAACCCCGCCAGCGCTTCCTCCATCTGCTCCGCCAGCACCAGCTCGACGGTCACACCTACCCTGCCCTGCAACGCTTCAGCCAGATAATGCCCGGCACTGTCCCGCGCTACATGCAGCACCCGAATCTCGCCACGATGCCCCTGCCGCACAGCCTCACGCAAGATGCCCCACAATGGCGCAAGCCCGGTACCCGCCGCCAACATCCAGAGCGGACGCTCCTGCCAATCCGGGTCGTAGTGCAACGCCCCGCCCCTGAGCTCGCCCAGGCGCAGCTCATCACCAACCCGCAAGCCCCGAGCGCTGTCACAAAACGCCCCTGGCCGCCGGCAGTCGATATGAAACTCGAGGAAATCATCCTCACCCGGCAGGCTTGCCAAGGAATATGGCCGCGCGATCGCACCGTTCCACAACACCAGATGCTGGCCGGCCTGGTAGCGCAGCGCCCGCTCGGGCCGCAGGCGCAAGCGCAACACATCGCCAAACCAGTCCAGTGCACACACCGTCGCGGGCAGGCCTTCGAGCAGCGGGTCGAACACCGCCACGCGCAGGTCATCCACCACCCGGCACTGGCACGCCAGGCGCCAGCCCTGTGCGTGCTTGTCCAGCGCCAAGGCCTCGGGCAAGGCATCCGCCGGTTGCCCGTCCAGGCAATGCACCAGGCAGGCGTGGCAACTGCCTGCGCGGCAGCTGTAGGGCACATTCAAGCCCGCTGCGTTCAAGGCATCGAGCAGGTTGCTGCCGGTGGGCACCGTCCAGCGGCGCTCGCCCACACAGAGTTCAGGCATGGTCATCATTCTCCGGGTACACATCGTCACTCTAAGGCAAGCCGCGATTGGCAGCAAAAAGGATGCCCGTCACCCTGCCGACCATGGTCCAGACCACACGCAGGTGTTTCGCACGGTGAGGCGCGCTATACTGCCGCGCCTTTTTACGTCGGCCTGACCTGCCGACGCCTTGCCAGGCGTTTCGACACACAGGTGTGCAGTGTCGAAGGGCCTTTACGAATGTTCCCGTCTTTAAGAGGAGCGCGCTGCATGACCGTGATCAAGCAAGACGACCTGATTCAGAGCGTTGCCGACGCCCTGCAATTCATCTCGTACTACCACCCCGTCGATTTCATCCAGGCGATGCACGAGGCCTACCTGCGTGAAGAGTCGCCTGCCGCGCGCGACTCCATCGCCCAGATCCTGATCAACTCGCGCATGTGCGCCACTGGCCACCGCCCGATCTGCCAGGACACCGGTATCGTCACCGTGTTCGTGCGTGTCGGTATGGACGTGCGCTGGGACGGCGCCACCCTGAGCGTCGACGACATGATCAACGAAGGTGTGCGTCGCGCCTACAACCTGCCTGAGAACGTCCTGCGCGCCTCGATCCTGGCCGACCCGGCCGGTGCCCGCAAAAACACCAAGGACAACACCCCGGCCGTCATCCACTACTCGATCGTCCCTGGCGACAAGGTCGAAGTCGATGTCGCAGCCAAAGGCGGCGGCTCGGAAAACAAGTCGAAGATGGCCATGCTCAACCCGTCCGACTCGATCGTCGACTGGGTGCTGAAGACCGTTCCGACCATGGGCGCTGGCTGGTGCCCACCTGGCATGCTCGGCATCGGCATCGGCGGTACCGCCGAGAAAGCTGCGGTCATGGCCAAGGAAGTGTTGATGGAGTCCATCGACATCCATGAGCTGAAAGCCCGCGGCCCGCAAAACCGCATCGAAGAGATCCGCCTGGAGCTGTTCGAGAAGGTCAACCAGCTGGGCATCGGTGCCCAAGGCCTGGGCGGCCTGACCACTGTGCTGGACGTCAAGATCATGGACTACCCGACCCACGCAGCCTCGCTGCCGGTGTGCATGATCCCGAACTGCGCTGCCACCCGTCACGCGCACTTCGTGCTCGATGGCTCCGGCCCAGCCGAGCTGGAAGCGCCGTCGCTGGACGCCTACCCAGAAATCGTCTGGGAAGCCGGCCCAAGCGCCCGCCGCGTCAACCTCGACGACATCACTCCGGAAGAAGTCGCCAGCTGGAAGCCAGGCGAGACCATCCTGCTCAACGGCAAGATGCTCACCGGCCGCGACGCTGCTCACAAGCGCATGGTCGAGATGCTCAACCGTGGCGAAGAACTGCCAGTGGACCTCAAAGGCCGCTTCATCTACTACGTCGGCCCAGTCGACCCGGTCGGTGACGAAGTGGTTGGCCCAGCCGGCCCGACCACCGCTACCCGCATGGACAAGTTCACCCGCCAGATCCTCGAGCAAACTGGCCTGCTGGGCATGATCGGCAAGTCCGAGCGTGGCCCGACTGCCATCGAAGCGATCAAAGACAACAAGGCCGTGTACCTGATGGCCGTTGGCGGCGCCGCTTACCTGGTAGCCCAGGCGATCCGCAAGTCGAAGGTCCTGGCCTTCGCCGAGCTGGGCATGGAAGCGATCTACGAGTTCGACGTGAAAGACATGCCAGTCACCGTCGCGGTGGACAGCAACGGTGAGTCGGTGCACATCACCGGCCCTGCGCTGTGGCAGAGCAAGATTGCCGAAAGCCTGGCTGTTGAAGTGAAGTAATTCACCTCTGGCCTGATCGAAAACGCCCGGCATCCGCCGGGCGTTTTCATTTACAGCATCCGCCCGAACTGCTCTGGCCAGTCGCGCCGGGTAAACACCTGCCCCTCCTGCCTCACCCGCCTTACGGCCTCAAGGTCCACCTCACACATCAGCCACTGGCTGCCGACCGGGTTGAGCTGATCACTCAGCGCCACCACGCCATCCGCGGGCATCCCATGGTCCGGCGGTACGAACAACCCCGCACGCCCAATGTTCTCATCCAGCGCTGGCGACCACGGCGCCAGCCCTACCGTCGGGCTCTGCAGCACGGCAATCTGGTTTTCCAGCGCCCTTGCCTGGGCGCCGATACGCACCCGGTTGTAACCGGCTTCGGTGTCGGTGCAACTGGGGGCCAGAATCAGGTCGGCGCCCGCTTCGGCCAAGTGCCGGGCCAGCATCGGAAACTCGTTGTCGTAGCAGATCAGAATGCCCAGCTTGCCAAGCTTGGTCTCGAATACTTTCAGTCCCTCGCCCGGCGCGATATCCCATTGCTCGCGCTCGAAGCGGGTCATGATCAGTTTGTCCTGATAACCCAGCAGACCATCGGGGCCAAACAGCCAGGCGCGGTTGCGATAGCGGCCATCGCCGTCCTGCACCGGCAGGCTGCCGGGTTGCAGATAGATACCCCAGCGCCGGGCGATGCGCTCGCACAAGGCCTTCCAGGGTTCGATCAACGGCTGGATACCGGCGATGGAACCCTTCAGGTCACCCCGTTGCTCCTCGCGTAGCAGCCCGCTGAGCACCAGGCCCGCGTACTCCGGCAACAGCAGCAACTGGGCGCCATCTTGCACGGCTTCGGCGCACAAGCGCTGCAGGTGGTCGACGTAAGCATCCCAGGTCTTGTGCAGCTCGATGGCGTACTGGCAGGCCGCCAGACGGATCATATCGGCAGTTCCTTGAGCCAGAACGACATGATCTTTTCGGACGTTTCCTGCTCATCCAGGTCGCGCCAGCCATAGGTGGTGCGCAAAGAGGGGTCGTGCAAAAAGCCTCGATTGCGCCAAAACCCTTGCAAGGGTTTGTAATCGGCCGGCCGCCGGGGGTGCACGCCTGGGCGCTCGACGGCACAGAAGGCGCAATAGTCGAATTCGGCGAGCTTGTGGGCATAGGACTCGCGTTCGATAAAGAAGCGCACGCCCAGGCCTTGGCCCCGGTACTCCGGCAACACGACCGATTCACCGAAGTAGTACACGCTGGCAGGGTCACGCCCTTGGGCCAGGAACGGTTGCTGGAACTCGGCGGCAACGTCCACCAGCGGCAGGCCGGTGGCGGCACCCACCACCCGGCCGGCGTCCAGCGCCAGCACCACCAGGCTGCGCCCGGAGCGGGCGTAAGTAGACAGGTAGTCGGCCTCATACTCCGGCGTGCCGTCGTAAAGGTAGGGAAACTCGCGGAACACGGTCAGGCGCAGGCGAGCGAGGTCATCGATGTAAGGCGCGATAGCGGCGCCGTGCAACAGGCGTATTTCCATGCTTGGCGGTCGTTTTGTCGATGTGGATGACGCGCTCGGCTAAGCCGGGCTTGAGGGGAAACCCTATCATCCGAACCCACGCTCCGCCTTTTCCCTACACGACAGGTATTGTTCCATGACCGCTACCGAACTGGTAAATGCATACTACGCAGCCTTCAATGCCGGTGACATGCCAGGCTTTCTCGCCCTGCTCAGCGAGGACGTGATCCACGACATCAACCAGGGCGAGCGGCAGATGGGCAAGGCCAGGTTTGCCGCATTCATGGACAAGATGAACCGCTGCTACCGCGAGCGCCTGGCCGATATCGTGGTGATGCAGAATGCCGACGGCAGCCGGGCGGCGGCGGAGTTCACGGTGCATGGCGAATACCTCGCCGATGACGAAGGGCTACCTGCGGCCAATGGGCAGACGTATGTGCTGTCAGCGGGGGCGTTTTTCTATATTCACTGCGGCAAGATTGCCCGGGTGACCAACTACTACAACCTCAATGACTGGGTTGAGCAGGTCGGCTAAAACTGTTCGAGCTGTGCTTCCTGTACGGGCCCTTTCGCGGGCAAGCCCGCTCCCACAGGTGCTCTACTGAACTGAAGAACAGCAGCTACCCTGTGGGAGCGGGCTTGCCCGCGAATGGGCCGGTTCAGGAAATGCGAGTCCCCAGCACCTTCAAAAATGCCGCCAGCCAGGCCGGGTGCGCAGGCCACGCCGGCGCAGTCACCAGGTTGCCATCCACGTGCGCCTGGTCCACCGCGATATCAATGAACGTGCCGCCCGCCAAGCGCACCTCGGGTGCACACGCCGGGTAGGCACTGCACTCGCGCCCTTCCAATACGCCAGCCGCTGCCAGCAACTGAGCCCCATGGCACACTGCGGCAATCGGCTTGCCCGCCTCGTTGAACGCCCTGACCAGGTCCAGCACTTTGTCATCCAAGCGCAGGTATTCAGGGGCACGGCCACCGGGGATCAGCAGGGCGTCATAGCTTTCGGCACGCACGCGCACAAAGTCGTAGTTCAGGGCAAAGTTATGCCCCGGCTTCTCGCTGTAAGTCTGTTCACCCTCAAAGTCATGGATGGCAGTGCGCACGGTCTGGCCTGCCAGCTTCTCGGGGCACACGGCATGCACCGTATGGCCCACCATGCTCAGGGCCTGGAACGGCACCATCGCCTCGTAATCTTCGACGTAATCACCCACCAGCATGAGAATCTTCTTCGCCGTCATCACATTCACTCCTTCCATTGCCTGTGAACAGTCACTGCACGATAGTCGCTCTTAGTCACGGCGGTCGAGTACGTTGACCACCAGCCGGTCGAGCCACCCCCACACCCGCTGTTTCACCCGTCGCCACAGTGGCCGGGCATGCCAGTGAGCGAGGTCGACTTCTTCGCTCAAGGCGAAATCACGCTCGAAACTGGCCACCACGGCAGCGGTCAGCGGCGGGTCCAGTGCCTCGATGTTGGCCTCGAGGTTGAAGCGCAGGTTCCAGTGGTCAAAGTTGCACGAGCCGACGCTGACCCAGTCGTCCACCACGGCCATTTTCAGGTGCAGGAAACACGGCTGGTACTCGAATATCTTCACCCCGGCGCGCAACAGACGTGGGTAATAGCGATGCCCGGCATAGCGCACCGACGGGTGGTCGGTACGCGGCCCGGTCAGCAACAAGCGCACGTCCAGGCCCTTGCTGGCTGCGCGGCGCAACGAGCGGCGCACGCTCCAGGTCGGCAGAAAATACGGCGTGGCCAGCCATACCCGCTGCTTGCCGCTGTTCAGCGCACGCACCAACGCATGCAGGATGTCCTGATGCTGACGGGCGTCGGCATAGGCTACCCGGCCCATGCCCTGCCCTTGTGCCGGCACCTTGGGCAGGCGTGGCAGGCCAAAGCCTTCAGCCGGCCGCCAGGCGGTGCGGCGGTTGTTGGCGTGCCATTGGCGGTCGAACAGCAGTTGCCAGTCGGTGACCACAGGGCCTTCTATTTGCACCATCACCTCATGCCATTCGCTGGTAGCGGTGCCCGGCGTCCAGAATTCATCGGTGACGCCCGTGCCGCCCACCGCCGCCCAGCGCTCGTCCACCAGCAGCAGCTTGCGGTGATCGCGGTAGAGGTTACGCAGGCCACGCTTCCAGCGCAGGCGGTTGTACCAGCGCAGGTACACGCCGGCCTCAAGCAGCCGCTGGCGCAAGGCGCTGTTGAAGGCCAGCGAACCATAGTCATCGAACAGGCAGCGCACCCGCACACCGCGCCGGGCAGCGTGTGCCAGCGCGTCGACCACCGCATCGGCGCACGCGCCCGCTTCGACCAGATACAGTTCGAGGTCGACCTGGAACTCGGCACGCGTGATCGCCTGGAGCATGCGTGGGAAGAACTCGGGGCCGTCGATCAGCAGTTCGAACTGGTTGCCATCCCGCCAGGGGAAGACCGGCCCCGGCATGTCAGCGGGCGGTAAAGATCAGCACCGCATTAACCGGTACCGATGGGTTGATGGACTTGAGCCCAGCGAACTTGCGCAAGCTCTCCAGCCCCGGCACCAGGCCAAAATCCTCGGCGCGCAGTACCAAGGGCTCCAGGGTCACCACCTGGAAGCGCCGCTCGTCCAGCCGTGTGGCCAGCAGCAAGGCATTGTAGCTGTGGGACTGGCCATGCAGCGTCACCGTCAGTGGCAGGCGCAGTTCGATCTGCGCACCGTTGGCCAGGTCGTTGATCGGCCGCAGGTCCAGCTGTGCCTTCACCGTGGCCTCGGCGAACTGCTCGACCTCGAACAGGCCGTCACGCATGCGCTCGTCGCGCAGCGGGATGCCACTGCTGACCGAATCCATTTCGATACGCAGGCCAGCCGCACCCTTGCGGTCCACCGTGCCATGCAGCACCAGAAAGCGATGAACTTCGGCCGTATCACCGTTTTTGCCGGTAATGAACGACAGGCGTGATGACTCGCCATCGAGGTGCCAGTTGGCGTGGGCAGGAAGGCATAGGGCCAGCAATAATGCGGGCAGGAGACGGGGCAACTTGAACATGACAGATCTCGTGAAACAAGACCGCAACCTTACCCGCCCGCCATCATGGCAGCAAGCGGCAGCCCTCGCGCACGCCCAGCCAGGCAGCCTGGTTACGCCGGCCCAGGCCTTCGGCGGTAACGCGCCGTTGCTCGCTGCTTTCTTCAAGCAGGCTCAGCGGCAGCCACTGTTTCACGTAGGCGTTGCAGTAGGCCGGGTCGAACCCCATGACGAAGCGGCACGAGCAATACTCCTTGGCCGAATAGGCCGAGAGAATGCTCGGGAAATCCGCCAGCGCCTGGCGCGCCTGCCACGCGCTCCAGCCCAGCGACACGGCAAGCAGCGCCACAAGCACCCGCAGCGCCCGCCTCATGCGCCCTCCCCGGCCAGCGCCGCCAACACACGCTTGAGCAGTTGGTCATGCTGGTAGGTGCCGTCGCGGTCATCGGCATAGCGGACAATCACCAGTTTTTGCCCAGGCAACACGTACAGCGCCTGGCCCCAATGGCCCAGCGCGGCGTAGGTGTCCGCGGGGGCATCCGGCCACGCCCGCGCATCGTTGAGCCACCAGTGCCCACCCGGGTTGGCTTCGCCCGGCACTGGCTCGGCCGGTGCAAAGGGTGTGCGATTGAAGGCTACCCAGGTTGCAGGCAGCAGCTGCCGATCACCCCAGCGCCCCTCGCGCTGCATCAGCAGGCCAATGCGCGCCAGGTCCCGGGCAGTGAGGTAGAGGTACGAAGAACCGACATAGGTACCGGCAGCATCGCGCTCCCACACCGCGCTGTGGATGCCCAGCGGCGTGAACAGCGCCTGCCAGGGGTAGTCGGGGTACTGCCCGGCATCGAGCATGCCGCGTAAGGCTGCAGCCAGCAGGTTGCTGTCACCGCTGGAATACAGAAAATGCTGCCCTGGTGTGCGGGCCGCTGGCCGCGCCGCTGTGTAGGCCGCCATGTCCCCACGGCCGCGGGTGTAGAGCATGGCCACCACGGAGGAGTTTAACGGGGCGTACTCGTAGTCTTCCTGCCAGCCCAGGCCGCTGGCCCAGTGCAGCAGGTCGGCCAGGCGCACGTCCGGGTGGGTTTGCATGGGTGGATAGAAGCGGGCGACCGGGTCCTGCAGTTGGAAGCGGCCTTCGCCTTGGGCAACACCCAGCACCGTGGCCAGCACGCTCTTGCTCACGGACCAGGTGAGGTGCGTGGTATGGGCGGTTGTGGGGTGGGTGTAGCGTTCATAGAGAATGCGGCCGTCGCGGATGATCAGCAGGGCGTTGGTGTGGATGCTGCGGTCAGCGGGGAAGGCGTAGGCGTCGACGGCTTGCCAGTCGAGGGCGGCAGGGTCGGTTTGCCAGTCGGGGGCTGGCCAGTGTTCGGCGCGGGCCGAGGACATGACAAGCCACAGCAGGGCCAGCAGAACCTTTTCCATCTTGAGCTCACATAATATGGGGCTGCGTTGCAGCCCCAACATTCAAATGTTCACCCGAGTCTGCCGGCCTTTCATGACAATCCTGCAGCCGCCCAGGCCTTGGCCAGGCGCTTCTCCCGCGCTGCTGCAGCCAGCGCCATCACCCCTTGATCACGCTGCCACAATTGCGCCCACTGCTTGGGCCCAGCCAGCAACGCCTCATCAATATCAGCGTGCAGCGCCTGAAACTGCGCAAACAACCCCGCCAGCAACAAATGGCAACCCACACTGTCCGCACACTGACGGCTGCCTTCTGCACACCCGGCCAACACACTCAGCAGGCGCAAGCGCAACGCCTGTGGCCACGCACACTCCTGGCCGACGCCATATAGCCAAGCCGTCAAACCGGCAAGTACGTACAGGTCTTCGAGCGAACGGAACGGTTTGACATAGGCGTCCCAGCCATCTCCGGCCAGCAATTCGCACGCCGCCTGCTCCAGGTGCAACCGGCCATGGCCGACTTCGGGCATCAGCGGCAAGGTCGGCAACGCCTCCAACGTCACCCCCGGTTCGCCCGGGTACACCACCGCCAGGTTCAAGCGTGGTGCCTCGCCTGCCGCTTCACTGCGCGCCGCCACCAGCAACCACTCCGCCTCAAGCCCGGCGGTGACGAAATCCTTGCTGCCGGTCAGGCGCAACCCGTCGATACGCGTGCGCATGTCCGCCGGTCGCACGCTGCGCCGCTCGGTGGCGCACAGGGCGCCGAGGCTGGACGGCGCGCTGGGCCAGAGCACGCGCAAGGCGGCCTGGTAGCCGACGAGAAAGGCCAGGCCCGGCGTGGCCATCGCGCGCCCGCCGAGCACCGCCAGTTCGAACGGGGCAACCTGGCCAAGGCGCTCAAGCAGCGCGGCGTAGGTTTCGCCCAGGGTGCCGGCCACAGGTTGGCGCAGCGGGTCGTTGAGTCGTTGTAGCCAGGCCATCGGACGCAGCTCCTTGCGGGGGTTGAGGGCGGGTGTCACGCAAGCATCACCAAAGATTCACAGGGGTGACACCCCGTCTACCTAGGCTGACTTTGCACAACAAAGCCGACCGGCCGCAACCCTTCATGGCTGGCTTATGGAGACTCGTAATGACTCGGATCGCTCACACCGGCGACAACAGCACTGAACGCCGTCTGCAAGCCGAACGCCTGGTCGGCGCCACGGCCCTGCAGGAAGCCCAGGCCTTGCGCTATAAAGTGTTCAGCGCAGAATTCAAGGCCAAGCTCAAGGGTGCCGAACACGGTCTGGACATGGATGACTATGACCCACACTGCCGCCACATCGGCGTGCGCGACCTGAGCACCGGCGAACTGGTCGCCACCACCCGGCTGCTCGACCACCAAGCTGCCAGCAGCCTTGGCCGCTTCTACAGCGAAGAAGAGTTCAGCCTGCACGGCCTGTTGCAGTTGCAAGGGCCGATTCTTGAACTGGGCCGCACCTGCGTGGCCGCCGAATACCGCAACGGCGGCACCATCGCCGTGCTCTGGGGCGAGCTGGCCGAAGTGCTCAACGAAGGGCGCTACAGCTACCTGATGGGGTGCGCCAGCATCCCCATGCAGGACGGTGGCGTGCAGGCCCATGCGGTCATGCAGCGCCTGCGCGAACGCTACCTGTGCAACGAGCACCTGCGCGCCGAGCCTAAAAACCCGCTGCCGAACCTGGCCCTGCCAAACAATGTCATCGCCGAAATGCCACCGCTGCTCAAGGCCTACATGCGCCTAGGCGCGAAGATTTGCGGCGAACCGTGCTGGGATGAGGACTTCCAGGTCGCCGACGTGTTCATCCTGCTCAAGCGCGACGACCTCTGCCCACGCTACGCCCGCCACTTCAAGGCGGCGGTCTGATGCTGAAGCTGCGGGTACTCGCCCGCCTGACACGGCTGATGCTGGTGCTGCTGCTCGGCCTGCTGATGGCCAGCGTGATCGCCCTTGGCGAACGCGTAGGCCTGACGGCTTCAATCGAGCGCCGGCAACGCTGGAGCTGCTGGTTCATGAAACGCCTGGTCGCGGCCTTGCCCTTCGAGGTCAGGGTGTTAGGCAAGCTGCCCAAACAGCCGATGCTGTGGGTCAGCAACCACGTCTCCTGGGCCGACATCCCGCTGCTCGGCATGCTGCTTCCGTTGTCGTTCCTGTCCAAAGCCGAGGTGCGCCACTGGCCTGTCGCCGGGTGGCTGGCAGAGAAGGCCGGCACGCTGTTCATCCGGCGCGGCGGTGGCGACAGCCAACGGCTGCGCGAACAGATCAGCGCGCAACTGAGCGATGCCAGGCCGCTGTTGATCTTCCCCGAAGGCACCACCACCGATGGACGCCACGTGCGCACGTTCCACGGTCGTTTGCTGGCAGGTGCCATCGACCAGGCGGTGCCGGTGCAGCCGGTGGCCATCCAGTATCTGCGCAATGGCGAGGCTGACCCGATTGCGCCGTTCATTGGCGATGATGATTTGGTGTCGCACCTGATGCGGCTGTTTGCCCAGCCGCGTGGCGAGGTGTGCATTCATCTGCTGCAGCCGATTGCCAGTGTTGGCAAGGAGCGTGCGGTGCTGGCATTGCAGGCGCAACAGGCCATTCATGGGGCGCTGTTTGGGGTTGAAGAGGCAACAGTGGTGCCACGGCGGCAGGCTCGGGCTGCCTGAGCTTTGATTCTGCCTGCTCTGGCCTCTTCGCGGTCCGACTTGCCCGCGAAGAGGCCAGAGCAGGCAGCAGAAGATTAACCAGACACACGCCCCGCCGCCGCAAACGCCTGCAACTGCGGATAAAACTCGCGAAAGTCCGCCATCAGCGGCTCATACAACCGCTCCAACTCAGGCATCACGCCAGCCATCCCCTCCGGCCGCGACAACCGCCGCGCAATGCCGTTGAACACCTGCTCCAGCGTCGCAAAATCGCCATACGCCCCCAGCCAGTCATCGGCCGCCATGAACGGTGCAATGCGCGCCAGGCGCCCGGGCAACTCAGGCTCCGCCAGCAGCACCCGATAGAAATCACCGGTGAACTGCGCCAACGGCTGCTGGGCATAGTCGGCCCAATGCCGCGCCAGGCAATGATCGAAAAACACATCCAGGACAATGCCGGCAAACCGCCGCCGCTGCACCGGGAACCGCGCCAGCGCGGCCAGCACCAGTGGGTGACGGTCGGTGTAGCTGTCGATATGCCGATGCAGCCGGATAGCGGCTTCCAGCGCCGGAGGAAAGCGCCCTTCCAGCGAGCCCTTGACGAAATCGCCATACAGGCTGCCGAGCAATTGCTGCGGCGCGGGGCCGCCGAGGTGCAAGTGTGCGAGGTAGTTCATGGCGTCAGTCTAGCACCGCCAACGCCTATATCGTCATAACGCGATATAGCGATTGGTGCTCAGCTCAGAACCTCTTCATATTTGTATATCGCGAAATACCGATTTACATTCCCCCTATCGCAATCGACCGCTTCACCATGAGCCACACCCCATGCCCCTCGATCTAGACGACATAATAAAAGCCCTGGCCCACCCGGTCCGGCGAGAAATCCTCGACTGGCTGAAGGACCCGGCAACGCAGTTTCCTGACCAGCACCACAGCACCGAACACGGTGTCTGTGCCGGGCAGATCGACCAACGCTGCGGCCTGTCGCAGTCGACCGTTTCTGCTCACCTGGCCATCTTGCAGCGCGCCGGCCTGATCAGCAGCCAGAAGATCGGCCAATGGCACTTCTTCAAACGCAATGAGGAGACCATTCAGGCCTTCCTCGAACAGTTGAGCCAAGCGCTCTGAAAAGGAAACCGCATGACTACGCTCTTCGACCCGATCACGCTGGGCGACCTGCAACTGCCCAACCGCATCATCATGGCCCCGCTGACCCGCTGCCGCGCCGATGAAGGCCGGGTGCCCAACGCACTGATGGCCGAGTACTACGTGCAACGCGCCAGCGCCGGGCTGATCCTCAGCGAGGCGACGTCGGTCACGGCGATGGGGGTCGGCTACCCAGACACCCCAGGCATCTGGAACGACGAACAGGTGCGTGGCTGGAACAATGTCACCAAGGCCGTGCATGGCGCCGGCGGGCGCATTTTCCTGCAACTGTGGCATGTGGGCCGCATTTCCCACCCCAGCTACCTGAACGGCGAACTGCCGGTGGCCCCCAGCGCGATCCAGCCCAAGGGCCATGTCAGCCTGGTGCGCCCGCTCAGCGACTACCCGACCCCGCGGGCGCTGGAAACCGAAGAGATCGTCGACATCGTCGAGGCCTACCGCAGCGGCGCCGAAAACGCCAAGGCCGCAGGTTTCGATGGTGTGGAAATCCACGGTGCCAATGGCTACCTGCTCGATCAGTTCCTGCAAAGCAGCACCAACCAGCGCACCGACCGCTACGGTGGCTCGCTGGAAAACCGCGCACGCTTGCTGCTGGAAGTCACTGACGCCGCCATTGAAGTGTGGGGGGCCAACCGCGTAGGCGTGCACCTGGCGCCGCGTGCCGATTCACACGACATGGGCGACGCCGACCGTGCCGAAACCTTCACCTACGTGGCACGCGAACTGGGCAAGCGCGGCATCGCCTTCATCTGCTCGCGGGAGAAGGAAGCCGACGACAGCATCGGCACGCTGATCAAAGAGGCCTTTGGTGGCCCGTACATCGTCAACGAGCGCTTCACCAAGGCCACTGCCAATGCCGCGCTGGCTACTGGCAAGGCGGATGCCGTGGCGTTCGGTGTGCCGTTCATTGCCAACCCGGACCTGCCAGCGCGCCTGGCAGCGGATGCGCCCTTGAACCAGGCACACCCGGAAACCTTCTATAGCAAGGGGCCGGTGGGGTATATCGACTACCCACGGATGTGATCGGGTAGGCGCAGCCTTGTGCTGCGAAGAGGCCAGTGTAAGCTTGCACGTAACGGTCATGCCTACACTGGCCTCTTCGCAGCACAAGGCTGCTCCTACAGGGCACGCGGGGTCTTCAGGGGCGCGCTTTGATCTGCTGCTGCAGGTTCTGGATCTGGCTCTGTAGCGTGTTGATGCTGCGGGTGGTCTGCCCGCGGAACGCATCGAACTCCTGCACCGAGGCACCGCCCGACGCCGCCGCCGGGCGATTGTCGACCTGGCTCTTCAACACCAGCATGTCTTGCTCCAGGCTCTGGATCGCCGCACTCGGGTTACCCTGCTTTTTCAGCGCTGCCACTTCGTCGCTCAGGTTCTTGAGCTGCCCGTCGAGCTTGCCGCCATCGACCTGGCCTGACTTCAGCGCCGCCAGCTCGCCATTCACGGCCTTCAATTGCGCCTGCAACTGGGTCTGCAGTTCGGTCACGGCTTTCTGCTGTTCGCGGGTATCGGCCAGCACCTGCTCCAGGCGCTTGCCCAGGTCACCGGCCTGCCCCGCTACACCCTGTTGCTGCTTGCCCTGCTCGGCCAGGCTGGCCTGCAGTTGGCGGATCTGCAGCTTCAGCGCCTCACTGCCGGTGCTGGTCGTCGACTCGCTGGCATCGACTTTGCCGCTGATGGCCTGCAGGCGCCCCGCCGCTTCTTCGCTGATGCGCGCAAAGCTTTCCTGGGTGGCCACCAGTTGCTGTTCCATCAGCGAGATCTGCTGAAAGCTCCACCAGCCCAACCCCGCCAAGGCAATCAGTGACGCCACCAACAGCGCCCACAAAGGTGCCGTACTGGCCCCCCGTTCGGCTTTCTGCCGGCTGCGCATCACGTGCGCGGGTATCAGTTCATCATCGTCGGGCGTGCCGGCCCTCAGGGTAGGCACATCATCGTAATCGTCGTGAGCAGGCTTACGCATGAGTACATTCAACCGCAGTAGTCGCAAAGAGGCACGAGTATAAACCGCTCGCGCGGCGTGTTGATGACCATCGTTGCATCAGCCGACTTTCAGGCCTTCAGGCTGGTGCTTCCACCAGGCGCAGAATTCGTCGAGGGCCGTCCACAGGCTGACCTTGGGCTGGTAGTCCAGGTACTGCCGCGCGCGGCTGATGTCCAGGGTGAAATCGCGGCTCATCACCTGCATGCCCATGCGCGACAAGGTGGGCTGCGGCCGCCCCGGCCAGAGCATGCACGCCGCTTCGTTGAGCGCCGCCAGGCTGTAGGCCAGGCCGTAGGTGCGGTACCGGGTCACTTGCGGCAATTGCATCTGGCGCATCACGTAGTTGACCACATCCCACAGTGGCAACGGGTGGCCATTGCTGATGTTGTAGGCTTGGCCCAGGGCGCGGTCGTCGGCGAACAGGGCACTGAGCAACGCCTCGTTGAGGTTGTGCACGCTGGTGAAGTCGACCTTGTTCAGGCCGTTGCCGATGATCGCCACGCGGCCCTTGCGTTGCATCTGCATCAGCCGCGGGAAAATACTGGCATCCCCAGCCCCAGTGACGAAGCGCGGGCGCAGCGCCAGCACTTCCAGGCCGAACTCCTGGGCACCGAACACCTTCTGCTCGGCCAGGTGCTTGGTCAGCGCATAGTGATCGTGAAAGCGGCGCGGCACCTGGTCCTCACGGATGTCCAGGCGCGAACGGCCATTGAAGTAGATCGACGGCGACGACAGATGCACCAGGCGTCGCACATGTTCCTTCAGGCAACCCTCGACCACGTTTTCGGTGACCACCACGTTGCCTTGGTGAAAATCCTGGTAGCGCCCCCAGTTGCCCACCGCGCCTGCGCAGTGCACCACCGCTTCGACGCCCTGGCACAGGCGCCGGGCAAGCTCGGCATCGCCCAGGTCGCCGGGGATGAACTGCGCGCCGCGCTTGACCAGGTGCTCGACACCTTCGGCACGTCGGCCGCTGACCCGCACGTCCAGGCCCTGCTCCAGGGCAACGCGCGCAAAGCGCCCGCCGATGAAGCCGCTCGCGCCGGTGACCAGAATTCGCATGTAAGACTCCGCCTTGCCAGATTTCAGATGCAACTGACGCCGGCCGTGGCTACAAGGGCACCAGCCATTGCCGTGCCGTGTGCCGCAGGTGATCGGTCAGTTGCGCGAGCAGTTGCCCGCCATTGCGCCAATGATGCCAGTACAGCGGCACATCGATGGGAGTATCGGCGCATATTTCCACCAATTGCCCGCTGGACAGTTGTTCGCGCGCCTGCAATTCAGGCACCAGCCCCCAGCCCAACCCCGCCTCGGTCATGCGCAGGAACCCTTCGGACGAGGGGCACAAGTGGTGCAGGAAGCCGTCCTCGATGCCCAGCGATGCCAGGTAGCGGTGTTGCAGGAAGTCGTCCGGGCCGTACACGATCGCGGGCGTGCGAGCCAAGCGCTTGACCTCGAACCCACGGGGGAAATGCCGCGCCATGAACACCGGGCTGGCCAGTGCACGGTAGCGCATCGCGCCCAGCGGCAGGCTGCGCGCGCCAGCCACTGGCCGCTCGCTGCCACACAGGCAGGCCGCCACTTCACCGGCACGCATGCGTTTAAGGCCAACTTCCTGGTCCTCCACCACCAGGTCGGTGAGCACGTTCTGTTCGGCACAGAACCGGCCGACCGCGCCCGCCCACCAAGTGGCCAGGCTGTCGGCGTTAAGGGCAATCCGCAAACGCTCCGGCATGCCCTCCTCGTCCAGCGCAGGCACCTGGCGTTGCAGGTCGCGCTCGAGCAGACGCACCTGCTGCACATGGTTGAGCAACTGGCGCCCGACCTCGGTCGGGCTCGGTGGCGTGGCCCGCACCAGCACCGGCTGGCCAACCCGTGCTTCGAGCAGCTTGATGCGCTGGGAAATGGCCGATTGCGACAGCCCCAGCACCTGCGCCGCACGCTCGAAGCCGCCTTGCTCGATCACCGCCGCAAGGGCGGCCAGCAGCTTGTAGTCGAACATCGATATTCCTAATGCCTGATCAGCTTTATTTGTTTTTCTTATACAGCGCCAATCACCACAATAGCCAGCATCGTTTATGGCTCATTTTCTGGAGTACACCGCCATGTGGCAAAGCTATCTGAACGGCATGCTGGTGGCCTTCGGCCTGATCATGGCCATCGGCGCGCAGAACGCCTTCGTCCTCGCGCAAAGCCTGCGCCGCGAGCACCACCTGCCGGTGGCGGCCCTGTGCATCGTCTGCGACGCCCTGCTGGTCGCTGCCGGGGTGTTCGGCCTGGCCACGGTACTGGCGCACAACCCGACGCTGCTGGCCATCGCCCGTTGGGGCGGCGCGGTGTTCCTGCTCTGGTACGGCGCCAAGGCGCTGCGCAGCGCTTGCTCCAAGCAGAGCCTGCAGCACCAGCAAGGCCAGGGCATGCGCTCGCGCCGCGCGGTGTTGCTCAGTGCGCTGGCGGTGACCCTGCTCAACCCCCATGTGTACCTCGACACCGTGCTGCTGATCGGCTCGCTCGGTGCCCAGCAGACAGTGCCCGGGGCCTATGTGGCGGGGGCGGCCAGTGCTTCGCTGCTGTGGTTCTCGACCTTGGCGATCGGTGCGGCCTGGCTGGCCCCGTGGTTGGCGCGGCCAGCGACCTGGCGGATGCTCGACCTGATGGTGGCGGTGATGATGTTCGCGGTGGCGGCGCAACTGATTTTTAGCTGAATGGGGACGTGTTTGGCACAGCAGTTTCAGCGCCTGGGAGATCGAGCGCCGCGCGGGCAGCGCTCGATCTCCCAGGCAATCAAACACCCCGACGAACACCACTGGTCGGCACCGGCCAACCGCTCTGGAACCTCTATTCCCTATCTTTGTTGCGTGGTTATGCGCCGGGCCCGGTGCTATGATCCAGCCCTCGCGTCGCAAAGAGTACAAACTCGCCGACGTTGATCGGGCCGCCCGTGATCGGCCTTGCGCAAACCGCAAATAGACCTGAATCAGGAGATCCACCATGGCTTTTGAATTGCCGCCGCTGCCGTACGCCCACGATGCCCTGCAGCCGCACATCTCCAAGGAAACCCTGGAGTATCACCACGACAAGCACCACAACACCTATGTCGTGAACCTGAACAACCTGGTCCCAGGCACCGAATTCGAAGGCAAGACCCTGGAAGAGATCGTCAAGACCTCTTCGGGCGGTATCTTCAACAACGCCGCTCAAGTCTGGAACCACACCTTCTACTGGAACTGCCTGGCGCCTAACGCCGGTGGTCAACCGACCGGTGCCCTGGCCGAAGCCATCAACGCCGCTTTCGGTTCCTTCGACAAGTTCAAGGAAGAGTTCACCAAGACTTCCGTCGGCACCTTCGGCTCCGGCTGGGGCTGGCTGGTGAAGAAAGCTGACGGTTCCCTGGCCCTGGCCAGCACCATCGGCGCCGGCAACCCGCTGACCAATGGCGACACCCCGCTGCTGACCTGCGACGTCTGGGAACACGCCTACTACATCGACTACCGCAACGTGCGTCCGAAGTATGTCGAGGCGTTCTGGAACCTGGTCAACTGGGCCTTCGTTGCCGAACAGTTCGAAGGCAAGACCTTCAAGGCCTGATGCATATCCAGCCTTGAACGAAGAACCCGGCCTTGGTGCCGGGTTTTTTTATGGGCCTGTAACAGCCTCTTGCTCAGCACGGATTGCACGCTAACATCAAACCTCTGGAAACTTGATACAGCGCACTCAAGTTGCAGGGCCAGGCGACCGATATACTGCCCAGGACAACCCCGCTTCTCGCGCTGTGTCCGTGGCACACCGGCCGATAGTGTATTGGTTTCATTGATGGCAAAATGATGCCATGCGCATGGATTAAGGAAACCCCATTGAAGCTGGAATTGCGGAACAGCTTGTCGGTCAAGTTGCTCAGGGTCGTGCTGCTGTCGGCGCTCGCAGTGGGCGTCGTGCTCAGTTGTGCGCAAATCGTCTACGACACCTACAAGACCCGCCAGGCTGTCGACAACGATGCCCAGCGCATCCTCGACATGTTCCGTGACCCCTCTACCCAGGCGGTGTACAGCCTTGACCGGGAGATGGGCATGCAGGTGATGGAAGGCCTGTTCCAGGACGAATCAGTGCGCATGGCGTCCATCGGCCACCCCAACGAAACCATGCTGGCCGAAAAGTCCCGCCCGCTGCAGGACATGTCCATGCGCTGGCTGACCGACCTGATCCTCGGCCAGGAACGCACCTACACCACCCAATTGGTCGGCCGCGGCCCCTACAGCGAATACTACGGCGACCTGAGCATCACCCTCGACACCTCGTCGTACGGCGAAGATTTTTTGATCAACGCGGTGATCATCTTCATCTCCGGCGTGCTACGCGCCCTGGCCATGGGCCTGGTGTTGTACTTGGTCTACCACTGGCTGCTGACCAAGCCACTGTCGAAAATCATCGAGCACCTTACCCAGATCAACCCCGATCGCCCCAGCCAGCACCAGATCCCGCTGCTCAAGGGCCACGAGAAAAACGAACTGGGCCTGTGGGTGAACACGGCCAACCAGCTGCTCGCCTCCATCGAGCGCAATACCCACCTGCGCCACGAGGCCGAGAACAGCCTGCAACGCATGGCCCAATACGACTTCCTCACCGGCCTGCCCAACCGCCAGCAACTGCAGCAACAGCTGGACAAGATCCTTGTCGATGGCGGCCGCCTGCAGCATCGCGTCGCAGTGCTGTGCGTAGGCCTGGACGATTTCAAGGGCATCAACGAGCAGTTCAGCTACCAGGTCGGTGACCAGTTGCTGCTGGCCCTGGCCGACCGCCTGCGCGCCCACAGTGGCCGCCTGGGGGCGCTGGCGCGGTTGGGTGGCGACCAGTTCGCCCTGGTTCAGGCCAACATCGAGCAGCCCTATGAGGCTGCCGAGCTGGCCCAGAGCATCCTCGATGACCTGGAGGTGCCCTTCGACCTCGACCATCAGCAGATCCGCCTGCGTGCCACCATCGGCATCACCCTGTTCCCCGAAGACGGCGACAGCACCGAGAAGCTGCTGCAAAAAGCCGAACAGACCATGACCCTGGCCAAGGCCCGCTCACGCAACCGTTACCAGTTCTACATCGCCAGCGTCGACAGTGAGATGCGCCGCCGCCGCGAGCTGGAAAAAGACCTGCGCGAAGCCCTGCCGCGCAATCAGCTCTACCTGGTGTATCAGCCGCAGATCAGCTACCGCGACCACCGCGTGGTTGGCGTCGAGGCCCTGCTGCGCTGGCAACACCCGGAGCTGGGCATGGTCCCGCCCGATCAGTTCATCCCGCTGGCCGAGCAGAACGGCAACATCATCACCATCGGCGAATGGGTACTCGACCAGGCCTGCCGGCAGCTGCGCGAATGGCACGACCTGGGCTTCAGCGACCTGCGCATGGCGGTCAACCTGTCGACCGTGCAGTTGCACCACAGCGAACTGCCACGCGTGGTCAACAACCTGCTGCAGGCCTACCGCCTGCCGCCGCGCAGCCTGGAGCTGGAAGTGACCGAGACCGGCCTGATGGAAGACATCAGCACCGCCGCCCAGCACCTGCTCAGCCTGCGCCGCTCCGGGGCACTGATCGCCATTGACGACTTCGGTACCGGCTACTCGTCGCTCAGCTACCTGAAGTCGTTGCCGCTGGACAAGATCAAGATCGACAAGAGCTTCGTCCAGGACCTGCTCGACGACGATGACGACGCCACCATCGTGCGCGCCATCATCCAGCTGGGCAAAAGCCTGGGCATGCAGGTTATCGCTGAAGGCGTGGAAACCGCCGAGCAGGAGACCTACATCATCGCCCAGGGTTGCCACGAGGGTCAGGGCTACCACTACAGCAAGCCACTGTCGGCCCGCGAGCTGACCAGTTACCTCAAGCAGGCACAGCGCAATCAGGTGTCCATGCTGTAGCCCTGACGCCCCCGGTTACAGGCCGTGACGGGCATTTACATGAATTGCGCGCTCGCCTCTTTACAGCAAATGCAAATCTTTCGCATGATGTTGCGGTTTCGCGTGCCATGGCGCACGGTCCAACCACACGACGCAGGGAAACCAACAATGATTCGAATGCCTCTGGCCTCCGCCAGTCTGCTGGCCATCGCCATCGCGCTCGCCGGATGTGGCGAAAAGGATGACAAGGCCGCTGCTCCGCAAGCGCAAGCGCCTGCTGCCGCCAGCACCACCGCCGCCGCGCCTGGGGCTGTCGATGAAGCGGCCGGCAAGGCCGTGATCCAGCATTACGCCGACATGGTCTACGCCGTGTACAGCGACTCGCTGAGCACCGCCAAGGCCCTGCAGACGGCAGTCGACGCGTTCCTGGCCAAGCCCAACGACGAAACCCTGAAAGCCGCCAAGGACGCCTGGGCCGCCTCGCGCGTACCTTACCTGCAGAGCGAAGCCTTCCGCTTTGGCAACACCATCATCGACGACTGGGAAGGTCAAGTTAACGCCTGGCCCCTGGACGAAGGCCTGATCGACTACGTCGACAAGAGCTACGAGCACGCCCTGGGCAACCCGGCGGCCAGCGCCAACATCATCGCCAACACCGAGATCCAGGTCGGCGAAGAGAAGGTCGACGTCAAGGACATCACCCCAGAGAAGCTGGCCAGCCTGAACGAGCTGGGCGGCTCCGAAGCCAACGTCGCCACCGGCTACCACGCCATCGAATTCCTGCTCTGGGGCCAGGACCTGAACGGCACCGGCCCAGGCGCTGGCAACCGCCCTGCTTCCGACTACCTGGAAGGCAACGGTGCTACTGGCGGCCACAACGACCGCCGTCGTGCCTACCTGAAGGCGGCCACCGACCTGCTGGTCAAGGACCTCGAAGAGATGGTCGGCAACTGGGCACCGAACGTTGCCGACAACTACCGCGCCACCCTGGAAGCCGAACCGGTCAACGACGGCCTGCGCAAGATGCTGTTCGGCATGGGCAGCCTGTCGCTGGGCGAACTGGCGGGCGAGCGCATGAAGGTCTCGCTGGAAGCCAACTCGCCTGAAGACGAGCAAGACTGCTTCAGCGACAACACCCACTACTCGCACTTCTACGACGCCAAGGGTATCCGCAACGTCTACCTGGGCGAGTACACCCGTCCGGATGGCACCAAGCTGACCGGCCCGAGCCTGTCGTCGCTGGTTGCCAAGGTCGACCCGGCTACCGACGCCACCCTGAAGGCCGACCTGGAAGCCACCGAAGCGAAGATCCAGGTGATCGTCGACCACGCCCTGAAAGGCGAGCACTACGACCAACTGATCGCTGCCGACAACGCCGCTGGCAACCAAGTCGTGCGTGACGCCATCGCCTCGCTGGTCAAGCAGACCGGCGCGATCGAACAGGCTGCAGGCAAGCTGGGCATTGCCAACCTGAACCCGGACACTGCGGATCACGAGTTCTGATTCGGCTGTAGCGGTTCTGGAAAAGGCGACCTTGGGGTCGCCTTTTTTGCTTCTGGCCCTTTCGCGGGTAAACCCGCTCCCACCAGGACGGCATAATTCCTGAGATCTGTGTGGGAGCGGGTTTACCCGCGAAGAGGCCGGCACAGGCAACAGATGTAGCTGACACTGATTTCATCCAGCAATTGCAAATTGCTCTTATTCAAACATCCCCACTTTGCTAAGCTTGCACGCCGGTTTTTCGCTCACGCCCAGGATCCTTGATGTCCTCGTCGCTGTTCAAACTCTCTCCCCTGCTGCTGGCCTTCGCCCTCGCCGCCTGTGACGACGCCCCGCGTTTCACCCAGGCAGAGCCCGGCGAAGCGCTGTCGGGTGGCAAGGCGACGGTGCAGCGCAGCGATCGCAATGCCTATTCCCTGCCCTCGGCCAACCTTTCGCCCGAGCGGCGCCTGGACTTCGCCGTCGGCAACAGTTTTTTCCGCAACCCCTGGGTGATCGCCCCGTCCACCACCACCGCGCGTGATGGCCTCGGCCCGCTGTTCAACACCAATGCCTGCCAGAACTGCCACGTGCGCGATGGCCGCGGCCACCCACCCGAGCTCGATGACAGCAACGCGGTTTCAATGCTGGTGCGCCTGTCGATCCCCGACCAGCCTTACCTGGCCAAGGTGGTCGAGCGCCTGGGCGTGGTCCCCGAGCCCGTGTACGGCACCCAGTTGCAGGACATGGCTATCCCCGGCGTGGCGCCGGAGGGCAAGGTCCGCGTGACCTACGCCAACCAGGCCGTCACGTTCAAGGACGGCCACCAGGTCGAGCTGCGTCGGCCCAGCTTGCAGATCACCCAGCTGGGCTACGGGGCAATGCACCCTGACACCCGCTTCTCGGCCCGTGTTGCGCCGCCGATGATCGGCCTCGGCCTACTCGAAGCCATCCCCGAAGCCGACATCCTGGCCAACGAAGACCCGGACGACCGCAACCGCGACGGCATCCGCGGCCGAGCCAACCGGGTCTGGGATGACGCCCAGGGCAAGACCGTGGTGGGCCGCTTCGGCTGGAAAGCCGGGCAACCCAACGTCAACCAGCAGAACGTCCATGCGTTTGCCGGCGACATGGGCCTGACCTCCACCCTGCTGCCCAAGGACGACTGCACCGCAGCGCAAGTCGACTGCCTGGCCGCGCCCAATGGCGATGGCATGGGGGGCGAAAAGGAAGTCAGCGACAACATCCTGCGCCTGGTCACCTTCTATACCCGCAACCTGGGCGTGCCTGCCCGTCGTGACGTGGGTGCGCCGCAGGTGCTGGCAGGCAAGAACCTGTTCTTCCAGGCCGGTTGCCAGGGCTGTCACACCCCGCAGTTCACCACCGCCGCAAACGCGGCCGAACCTGAGCTGGCCGGTCAGGTGATCCGCCCCTACAGCGACCTGCTGTTGCATGACATGGGGCCGGGCCTGGCCGATGAACGCACCGAATTCGCGGCCAATGGCCAGGACTGGCGCACCCCGCCGCTGTGGGGTATCGGCCTGAGTGAAACGGTCAGTGGCCACAGCCAGTTCCTGCACGACGGCCGCGCCCGCAACCTGCTCGAAGCCGTGCTCTGGCACGGTGGCGAAGCCGAAGCGGCACGTAATTTCGTCCTCACCTTCAATGCCGAGCAGCGTGCCGCGCTGCTGGCTTTCCTGAACTCACTTTAAAACGCGCAAGGAGCCGGGCATGTTCCGACCCAAACTGTTGTTCACCAGCCTCGCCGCACTCGCCCTCGGTGCCTGCTCGCCGCAGGACCCGCAAGCCGTGACCTCCGCCGCCATCGCCAAGCAGGTGATCCTGCCGACCTACAGCCGCTGGGTCGAAGCCGACCGCCAGCTGGCCGTCAGCGCCCTGGCCTATTGCGAAGGCAAGGCGAACCTGGACACCGCCCGCGCCGACTTCCTCACTGCGCAAAAAGCCTGGGCCGAGCTGCAACCGTTGCTGGTCGGCCCGCTGGCCGAAGGCAACCGCGCCTGGCAGGTGCAGTTCTGGCCCGACAAGAAGAACCTGGTCGGCCGCCAGGTCGAGCAGTTGGTCAACGGTGACAAACCCGTCGACGCCGCTGCCCTGGGCAAGGCCAGCGTCGTGGTGCGCGGCCTGTCGGCTTACGAGTACATCCTCTTCGACAGCAAGCCAGACGTTGCCACGGCGGAGCAGAAAGCCCGCTACTGCCCACTGCTGGTGGCCATCGCCGAGCACCAGAAGGCCTTGGCCGAGGAGATCCTCAAGGGCTGGAACAGCACCGACGGCATGCTCTCGCAGATGACCAAGTTCCCCAACCAGCGCTACGCCGATTCCCACGAGGCCATCGCCGACCTGCTGCGCGCCCAGGTCACCGCCCTGGACACCCTGAAGAAGAAGCTTGGCGCCCCCATGGGCCGCCAGAGCAAGGGCATTGCCCAGCCGCTGCAGGCCGAAGCCTGGCGCAGCCACGCTTCGCTCAAAAGCCTGGAGGCCAGCCTCAAGGCCGCCCAGGCGGTCTGGGTCGGGGTCGACAACAAAGGCCTGCGTGGCCTGTTGGGCAGCGACCAGAAAGCCTTGGCAGACAAGATCGACGACGCCTACGCCACCGCGCTCAAACAGCTGGCCGACAATCAGAAAACCCTCGGCGAGTTGCTGGCCGACGACGCCGGCAAGCAGACCCTCAACCAGATCTACGACAGCCTCAACGTTGTCCACCGCCTGCACGAAGGCGAGCTGGCCAAGGCGTTGAACATCCAGCTGGGCTTCAATGCCAACGACGGTGACTGATCATGCTGCGACGCCAGGCCCTCAAACTCGGTAGCGTACTGCTCAGCGCCCTCACCCTGGGCGGCTGGAGCCTGTTCCGCAACAAAGGCAGCGAACCCCTGCTGCTCTCGGCGCGCGACGACGGCGATGGCAAGCATTACGCCGTCGGGTTCCGCCTGGACGGCACCCAGGTGTTCAGCACCCAGGTTGCCCAGCGTTGCCATGCCATCATCAACCACCCCACGCTGCCGATCGCCCTGTTCGTCGCCCGCCGCCCAGGTACCGAAAGCTACCTGGTCGACCTGCGCGATGGGCGGCTGCTGCAAACCGTGGTCTCGCAGCCCAACCGCCACTTTTACGGCCATGCGGTCATCCACAAGGGCGGGGAATGGCTGTACACCACCGAGAACGACACTACCGACCCGGGTCGCGGCGTGCTCGGTGTCTACCGTTTCGAAGGCGAACGCCTGGTGCACAGCGGCGAGCTGTCGACCCACGGCATCGGCCCGCATGAAGTGGCCTGGCTGCCGGACGGGGAAACCCTGGTGGTGGCCAACGGTGGCATCCGCACCGAGGCCGAAAGCCGCGTGGAGATGAACCTCGACGCCATGCAACCAAGCCTGGTCCTGATGCAGCGCGACGGCACCCTGCTGAGTAAAGAAACCCTCGCCCAGCAGATGAACAGCGTGCGTCACCTGGCAATTGGCGACGACGGCACCATTGCCGCCTGCCAGCAATTCATGGGCGACGCCGACGAAACCGCCGAGCTGCTGGCAATCAAGCGCCCGGGCGAGCCGTTCAAGGCCTTCCCCGTGCCGGAGCGGCAGTTGCAGGCCATGGCCCAGTACACCGCCAGCGTGGCGATTCACAGCGACCTGCGGCTGGTGGCGCTGACGGCGCCGCGGGCCAACCGGTTGTTTGTCTGGGACCTGGACAGCGGCGCGGTGAAGCTGGATGCGCCGATGCCAGATTGCGCCGGGGTTGGCGCGGTGAAGGATGGCTTTGTCGTCACCTCCGGGCAGGGGCGTTGCCGGTTCTACGATTGCCGCAAGGCTGAGCTGATCGGGCAACCGATGGACCTGCCTTCCGGGTTCTGGGACAACCACCTGCACCTGGCCTGATCGCCCAGGCACATCGCGGTCCATGCAGGGGCAGCCTTGCGCTGCGAAGAGGCCCGAGACAGCACTGTAAATCTCCAGTGTTTGCTCGGGCCTCTTCGCAGCACAAGGCTGCTCCTACACGGCAGTGCACGCGCCACTGTTTGAATAATCCCGTTGCACCCGCCCTTCCCCACCTGCCCAAAACAGTCAATACTTCCCCCATCCACACGTGGGCAGGATCGCCCGTTGTCGTGTCATAACGAATAACAACCACGCTTCCAAGGAACCGGACCTATGCTTCGCCGCCGCATGCTCATCATGTTGGCCGTCGTTCTGCTGATCGTGTTGGCCCTGGGGGGCTACAAGGCCTTCTCGATCTACCAGCAGATCCAGGTGTTCACAGCCCCCAAGCCGCCGATCACCGTGGCGGCAGCGCTGGCCGAAGAACGCCAGTGGCAAGAACGCCTGCCCGCCGTCGGCAGCCTCAAGGCCCTGCAAGGCGTCGAGCTGAGCCTTGAGGTGGAAGGCATCGTCAAAAGCCTGCACTTCGACTCCGGGCAGAAGGTCAAGGCCGGGCAACTGCTGCTGCAGCTCAATGACGAACAGGAAACCGCCCTGCTCGGCACCGCACAGGCCGACCTGGGGCTGGCCAAGGTCGATTTCGGCCGCGGCAGCCAGCTGGTCGGCGACTCGGCCATCTCCCGTGGCGAGTACGATCGCCTCACCGCCCAGTACCGGCGCAACCAGGCCGTGGTCGATCAGCTCAAGGCCTCGAAGACCAAAAAAAGCATCAGTGCGCCCTTCAGCGGCACCATCGGCATTCGCCAGGTGGATGTCGGCGACTACCTGGCTGCCGGCACGGTGATCGCCACCCTGCAAGACCTGTCCAGCCTCTACGTCGACTTCAACGTGCCCGAGCAGGCACTGCCGCACCTGAGCCTGGGCCAGCAGGTGCTGGTGCAGGTCGCCGCCTACCCGGGCCAGACCTTCACCGCCAGCCTCAGCGCCATCAACCCCAAGGTCGAGGAAAGCACCCGCAACCTGCTGGCCCGCGCAACCTTGGCCAACCCTGACGGCAAGCTGCTGCCTGGCATGTTCGCCAACCTGCTGATCCTGCTGCCCGCGCCACAGCCGCGGGTGGTGGTGCCGGAAAGTGCCATCACTTACACCCTGTATGGCAACTCGGTGTATGTCGCCACCCCGAAAAAAGACAAGGAAGGCAACCCGGAAAAAACCGACGACGGCCAACCCCCGCTCATCGCCGAGCAGCGCACCGTGCAGACCGGCGAGCGCCGCGACGGCGTGGTGGTGGTCAGCAAGGGCCTGCAGGCCGGCGAACAGGTGGTCACCGCTGGGCAACTCAAGCTCACCCCCGGCGCGGCGATCCGCATCGGCCAGGACAAGGCGCTCACACCTGAGCAAGGCGCTCCTGATCAAGGCAATGCTGATCCAGGCACCCCACACAACGACTGACAGGAGGCAGGCATGGCGTTCACCGATCCGTTCATCCGTCGCCCGGTCCTGGCCAGCGTCGTCAGCCTGCTGATTCTGCTGCTGGGCTTTCAGGCCTGGAGCAAACTGCAGATTCGCCAGTACCCGCAGATGGAAAACGCCCTGATCACGGTGACCACCGCGTACCCCGGCGCCAACGCCGAGACCATCCAGGGCTACATCACCCAGCCGCTGCAACAGAGCCTGGCCAGCGCCGAAGGCATCGACTACATGACCTCGGTGAGTCGGCAGAACTTCTCGATCATCTCCATCTATGCGCGCGTCGGCGCCGACAGTGACCGTTTGTTCACCGAACTGCTGGCCAAGGCCAACGAGGTGCGCAACAAGCTGCCGCAAGACTCCGAAGACCCGGTGCTGAGCAAAGAGGCCGCCGACGCCTCGGCGCTGATGTACATCAGCTTCTACAGCAAGGAAATGAGCAACCCGCAGATCACCGACTACCTGTCCCGAGTGATCCAACCCAAACTGGCCACCCTGCCGGGCATGGCCGAGGCGGAGATCCTCGGCAACCAGGTGTTCGCCATGCGCATCTGGATCGACCCGGTGAAACTGGCCGGCTACGGCCTCTCGGCCACCGACGTGACCAACGCCGTGCGCCGTTACAACTTCCTCTCGGCCGCCGGTGAGGTAAAAGGCGAGTACGTGGTTACCAGCATCAATGCCAGCACCGAGCTCAAGTCTGCCGAAGCGTTCGCTGCCCTGCCGGTCAAGACCAGCGGCGACAGCCGGGTGCTGCTGGGCGATGTGGCACGGGTCGAGATGGGTGCAGAAAACTACGACACAGTCAGTTCGTTCGACGGCATCCCTTCGGTCTACATCGGCATCAAGGCCACACCGGCCGCCAACCCGCTGGAGGTGATCAAGGAAGTCCGGCGCATCATGCCGGAACTCGAAAGCCAGTTGCCCTCGGCGCTGAAGGTGTCGATTGCCTACGACGCCACGTTGTTCATCCAGGCCTCCATCGACGAGGTGATCAAGACACTCGGCGAAGCGGTGCTGATCGTCATCGTCGTGGTGTTCCTGTTCCTCGGCGCGTTGCGCTCGGTGCTGATCCCGGTGGTGACCATCCCGCTGTCGATGATCGGCGTGCTGTTCTTCATGCAGATGATGGGCTACTCCCTCAACCTGCTGACCCTGTTGGCGATGGTGCTGGCCATCGGCCTGGTGGTGGACGATGCCATTGTCGTGGTGGAGAACATCCACCGGCACATGGAAGAAGGCAAGACGCCGTTCGACGCGGCGCTGGAAGGTGCACGGGAAATCGCCATGCCGGTGGTGTCGATGACCATCACCCTGGCCGCGGTGTATGCCCCCATCGGCTTCCTGACCGGGCTCACAGGCGCGTTATTCAAAGAATTCGCCCTGACTTTGGCCGGTGCAGTGATCATCTCCGGCGTCGTCGCCCTGACCCTGTCACCGATGATGTGCGCGCTGTTGCTGCGCCAGGAACAGAACCCCTCGGGCCTTGCCCATCGCCTCGACCTGCTGTTCGAGCGCCTCAAGGTGCGCTACCAGCGCCTGCTGCACACCACCCTGGACAGCCGGCCGGTAGTGCTGGTGTTCGCGGTGATTGTCCTGTGCCTGATCCCGGTACTGCTCAAATTCACCCAGAACGAGCTGGCGCCCAACGAGGACCAAGGGGTGATCTTCATGATCAGCAGTTCGCCGCAGCCGGCCAACCTCGACTACCTCAACGCCTACACCGACCAGTTCACGCCGCTGTTCAAAGCCTTCCCCGAGTATTACTCGTCGTTTCAGATCAACGGTTTCAACGGTGTGCAGAGCGGCATTGGCGGCTTCCTGTTAAAGCCCTGGAACGAGCGCGAGCGCACGCAGATGGAGCTGCTACCGCTGGTGCAGGCCAAACTTGAAGAAATCGGCGGCCTGCAAATCTTCGGCTTCAACCTGCCGTCGCTGCCCGGCACTGGTGAGGGGCTGCCGTTCCAGTTCGTGATCAACACCGCGGGGGACTACCCGGCCCTGCTGGACGTGGCCCAACGCATCAAGGCACGCGCCCAGGCATCGGGCAAGTTCGCCTTCCTCGACATCGACCTGGCCTTCGACAAACCGGAAGTGGTGGTCGACATCGACCGGGCCAAAGCGGCGCAGATGGGCGTCTCGATGGACGCCCTGGGCGGCACCTTGGCCACCCTGCTGGGCGAGGGGGAAATCAACCGTTTCACCCTGGAGGGCCGCAGCTACAAGGTGATTGCCCAGGTCGAGCGGCCGTACCGTAACAACCCCGGCTGGCTCAACAACTACTACGTGAAGAACGACCAGGGCCAGTTGCTGCCACTGTCGACCCTCATCACCCTCAGCGACCGCGCCCGCCCGCGCCAGCTCAACCAGTTCCAGCAGTTGAACTCGGCCATCATCCAAGGCGTGCCCATGGTCAGCCTGGGCGAAGCATTGCAGACCGTGCAGGCCATCGCCCGCGAAGAAGCCCCGGAAGGCTTCGCCTTCGACTATGCCGGGGTGGCGCGCCAGTATGTTCAGGAAGGCAGCGCGCTGTGGGTAACCTTCGGCCTGGCGCTGGCGATCATCTTCCTGGTGCTGGCGGCGCAGTTCGAAAGCTTCCGCGATCCGCTGGTGATTCTGGTGACCGTGCCGTTGTCGATCTGCGGGGCGCTGTTGCCGCTGTTCCTGGGTATTTCCAGCATGAACATCTATACCCAGGTCGGGCTGGTGACACTGATCGGGCTGATCACCAAGCACGGTATTCTGATCGTCGAATTTGCCAACCAGTTGCGCGAAGAAAAAGGCCTGAGCGTGCGTGAGGCAATCGAGGAAGCGGCCGCCATCCGCCTGCGGCCGGTACTGATGACCACGGCGGCGATGGTGTTTGGCATGGTGCCGTTGATTCTGGCGACCGGCGCAGGGGCAGTGAGCCGGTTCGATATCGGCACGGTGATTGCGACCGGGATGTCGATCGGGACGTTGTTTACCTTGTTTGTGCTGCCTTGCATCTACACCTTGCTGGCGCACAAGACGGTGGCCAAGGCACCTGTGCCAGCTGACATTTCCCTGTAGGAGCAGCCTTGTGCTGCGAAGAGGCCGGTGGCAGCAGCGAAGATTGAGGGTGCTTTTACCGGCCTCTTCGCAGCACAAGGCTGCTCCTACCGCGGTTGTGGTTGGCCGACGGTACTCACAAACAAAAAAACCAGAGGCCCCGCTATGCAGGGCCTCTGGTTTTCAAGCACCACCCAGGTTCAGCCGAACGGCCGCAATCCCTGACGCATACCGAACAGGAACAGCAACAGGTCCTGATCGGGTTTGACCTCTTCATGCTGCTTTACCACACGTGGCAAAGCGCACTGGTCAGCCATCTCGGCCTTGCTGAACACCGTCGGCTTCGGCTCTTCCCAGGCAGCCACCGCCACAGTGGTCACGGCCAATCCAGCCACCAGGAACAAAGCTCGAGCGATTTCTAGTTTCATTGCCCTAACCCTTTGACAACGCTGCCAAACGCCATTTGGTAAAAATAGAGCAATGTCTGCCATTCCGCATCAGTGAACGACGAGTGGCGGCGCAGCTGACGCAGGTCATTCGCCGCCGCACGTTGGCAGCTGATACGCCGCCGGCACTTCTCAAGGTCCAGCAAAGCGACTTCGACCCGAGCCTGTTCGCCCTCGCCGATCACCTTGACGAACACATGCTTGCCGTACAGGCAGCCGTGCTGCCAGTGCCCCAGGTGCATACGCGCCAGGTTATCCGCCAGGTCCTTGAGCATGCGCTCTTGCACCGCCTGGGGGTAACGCTCGCGGGCACCTTCGGCATGCCAGGTGTCGAGCTCGACAAAGCCATCCAGCGCTTCGCTGACCAGCAGCGCGCGCCATTGATGATCGGCATCGCGCTCGGCACCACAAAAGACGATGTGCGGCACACGTACACCCAATTGCTCGAAGCTGTTGATGGCATCGAGTTCACGCAAAACGGTCGGCCGGCCAAAGGGGTGCAGCAGGCTGCGGTAGATGTGCCCGACCTGGCGCTTGGCATACAGCAGTTTGCCGTTGGCATCGTTGAGGCGTTGCACGCCACTTTCACCGCCACGCCGCTGGTTGGGTTCCTCGACCCATTCGCCCTGCTGGCGCCAGTAAAAATCGAACCGCGACTCCCCACTCTGGGCTACAGCCATCAAACACTACCCCTTACGCAATACATAGACTCGCCACATGGCATAGAACGGCAGGAAGTCCAAGCGTTCCTGGATTCTGAAACCGGCGGCCTCAAATTCTTCTTCGACCGTGTCCGCTGGTAACACGAAACGATTCTGGTAATTGTCCTGCTCGGCCTTGGCGCTGCGACGCTGCTCGAGCTTTTTCCGGCGCCAGGCTTTGAAGTTGCCGTCCACCCACAGCGACAGAATCACACTATCACGGCTAACTCGTTGAAATTCCGAAAGAATTGTCTTTCTGTGGGCCGCTTCGCCGATGTGATGGAACAGCCGCATGCAGAAAATGCTGTCGACCGAATTGTCCGGAAGGTCAATGGCGAACGCAGAAGTCTGCAAGGGGCGTACCCGGGCAACCACCTCTGGCGGTTGCGCGGCACAGGCTGTCTCGATCATCGCCTCGGAGTTGTCGGCGCCGATGATGACTCGGTTGGGTTTTTCCGCCAGCAACGGCCAGAAGCGCCCAGCACCGCAGGGCAGGTCAAGTACCAGGCCCGGCTCACCGGCCAACGCCAAGGCGCGACGTGCCAACTGCTCGTCACGCTTGTGGGAAAGGCGACGGGCCAGACCATCCTGATGCTTGAGGAAATACTCGCGCGCGTGGTCTTTGTCGTATTTCTCGGAAAATTCAAGCTTGATGGGGCTACGCATTGGGCATCTCCTGACTCCAGTGCGCTCACCTTAGGTAAGCAAGCGTTGGAATCAGGTTATGCCAATGTGAAAAAAGTGTTAGTTCTTTGGAGAGGTATTACCAAAAATTACCCGACCAACCCCGAAGGGCTGCCCTTCTCCACACTTTGGCTCAGGTCCACCTGAAAACGGCAGCCGTGCGGCAAGGTCGAGGTCAGGGTGACGCGCCACCCCTGGTCGTCACAGATGCGCTGCACCAGCGACAGGCCCAAGCCCAGCCCTTCGCCACGCCGCTCAGCGCCGCGCACGAAGGGTTTGAACATCGCCTCGCGCTGCTCCTCGGGGATGCCCACGCCACTGTCCTCGACGCTGAACCCATTCGCTTCCAGGCTCAGGCGAATGTAACCGCTGTCGGTGTAGTGCGCGGCGTTGCGCAGCAGGTTGCCCATCACCGACTGCAGGAAGGTGGCGTTGTACAGCACCGGGCTTGCGCTGACGCGGCCGTCGAAGTACAGCGTGAGCCCCTTCTGCTCGATCGTTTCGCGCCAAACCCCAGTGAGTTCATCCGCAACCTCGCGCAAGGTCGCTTGGGAGGCCACGGCACCCTCATCGCGTTGGGCACGGGCAAGCATCAGGAAGGTCTTGACCAGTTCGCGCATTTCTTCGGTCGCCCGCGCCACCCGCTCGACCTGGCTGCGTGCACGCGGGTCCAGTGCCTGGTTTTCCAGCAGCAGCTCACACGACGTGGCCAGCACCATCAGCGGGGTTCGCAGCTCGTGGCTGACGTCGCTGGTGAACAGCCGCTCGCGGGTCAAGGCGTCGCGCAAGCGGCCCAGCGTGTCGTCGAACGCTACGGCCAACTGGCCCACTTCGTCGGCCGCGTAATCGGGTGCCAGTGGCGGTGCCAGGCCGAGTAGCTGGTCGCGGTGGCGCACTTGACGCGCCAGGCGGATCACCGGCGCCATCACCCGGCGCGCCACCAGCCAACCCAGGATCACGGCCAGCACCAGGCTGAGCACGAAGCCGACGACCACAACAGCGAACAGCACACGCTCGCGCTCTTCGAAGTCGCTCTGGTCTTGCAGCAGCACGTAGCGACGGCCATCGACGATCTCGACCATCGCGTGGTACGACAGCTGGTCGCGAAACACTTCGTGGAAGCCGCTGTTGAGGTGGCGCAAGTCTTTGGGCAACTCGAAATCGTCACGCCCGCCACTGAAGTAGAACAGCTGGTCCGGACGCGGCCGATGGCTCCAATCACTGACGCTGTCCATGCGCAGCAGGCGTTGCAGGTCGCCCCCCAGCACGCTGGAAATCAGCCGCTCCTCAACCAGGTGCACCGTGGCGACGATGCCGAAGGCGAAGGCGCCGGCCACCAGCGCGCTCATCAACGCAAAGGCGATGATGATGCGCTGGGCAAGGCTTTGCTTAAACTCCATCGCGGCCCTCGGCGAGGCGATAGCCGACGCCATGGACGGTATGCAGCAGCGGTTTTTCGAACGGTTTGTCGATCACCTGGCGCAACTGGTGCACATGGCTGCGCAGGCTGTCGCTGTCAGGGCAGTCGTCGCCCCACAGGGCTTCTTCCAGCACTTCGCGTCGCAGCACGTGTGGG
Source organism: Pseudomonas sp. PAGU 2196 (assembly GCF_022179005.1). Taxonomy (NCBI): domain Bacteria; kingdom Pseudomonadati; phylum Pseudomonadota; class Gammaproteobacteria; order Pseudomonadales; family Pseudomonadaceae; genus Pseudomonas; species Pseudomonas sp. PAGU 2196. The sequence goes on from NZ_BNTL01000001.1 coordinate 90,130, forward strand.
CTTTTCTGCATCAACACGGCAAGCAGCTTGAGGCCGACCGGGTTGAGTTTGAGCAGGCGGCCTTGGCGCGTGACTTCCAAGGTGTCGAGGTCGTAGCTCAGGTCGGCGACCTGCAAAGTGCGACGCCCACCTCCCTGGGCACGGCGCAGCACCGCTTCGATGCGCGCGGCCAGCTCCGACAGCGCAAACGGCTTGAGCAGGTAATCGTCGGCACCCGAGCGGAAGCCTTGCAGGCGGTCGTCCAACTGATCGCGGGCGGTGAGCATGATCACCGGGGTGTCACGCCGGGCGTCTTCGCGCAGGCGTTTGCACAGGGTGTAGCCATCGATGCCGGGCAGCATGATGTCGAGGACGATCAGGTCGTAGTGCTCGGTGGCCGCCAGGTGCAAGCCCGACAAGCCGTCCTGGGCGCAATCGACGGTGTAGCCTTTCATGCCGAGGTAATCGGCCAGGTTGGCAAGAATATCGCGGTTGTCTTCAACCAATAGAATGCGCATCGGGTTCTCCTGTGCGGCGCTTCGCTGTGGTGCGCGGCAGGCGCAGCTTAAGGCCAATGCCTGCACTGTGCCACCCCTGGGGAAAATTCACCGGAGTTGACAGTTTTTTCACCGATCCTTCACGGACACAGGATAGCGCCCACTCGATAATGCCCGATCTTTTTTGCGCCCTGGAGTCGTCATGCACGAACGTACCCGCCCTCGCCCGATCAATCTCTGGCTGTACCTGGGCATTCCTCTGGTGACGGCAGTGGCCTTGATCCTGCTTGAGCTGACCTCGGTCGACATGGACGTGGCCAACCTGTTCTTCGACCCTGCTGCCGGGCAATTCATCGGCCGGCACAGCTATTTGCTGGAGAACGTACTGCATGATGGGGTCAAGCAGGTGGTGATCCTGCTGGGGCTGCTGGCCTTGCTGACCTTTGCCGTGAGTTTCTTCTGGAAGCGTTTGTTCGGTTGGCGCCGGGAGCTGGGTTGCCTGGTGTTGGCGCTGGGCTTGTCCACAGCGTTTGTGACACCGCTGAAGAAGGTCACCCAGGTGCAGTGCCCCTGGAGCCTGAGCCAGTTCGGCGGCAAGGAAACCTACAGCAAGCTGTTGGAGGCACGCCCCGCCACGGACAAGCCGGGGCTGTGCTGGCCGGGCGGACATGCTGCGACCGGCTTCTGCCTGTTCGCGTTGTTCTTTGCACTGCGTGACCGACGTCCGCGCCTGGCACGGGTGGCGTTGGGGGTGGCGCTGGTCGCCGGTTCGGTGCTGTCGGTCGGACGGATGATGCAAGGGGCGCACTTCTTGTCGCACAACGTGTGGACGGCGGTGTTCTGCTGGTTGATCGGGTTGGGGTCGTATTACCTGGTTCTGTACCGGCGCGGGCGGGTTGAGGCGCCTGCTGTGGAGGCCAGTGTTGCCTGAGTGAGGGGCCGCTGTGCAGCCCCAATGTTCACGCAAGGCTGCGTGGCACCTGTAGGAGCAGCCTTGTGCTGCGAATGGGCTGCAAAGCAGCCCCAATGCTCACCACCGAAGCACAAAAAAAGCCCCGGCTCTCGCGAGCCGGGGCTTTTTTATGACGCTAGGGGTAAGGCTGGCTTACATCATGCCGCCCATGCCACCCATGCCGCCCATGTCTGGCATGCCGCCGCCAGCTGGAGCTTCGCTCGGAGCATCAGCGATCATGGCTTCGGTGGTGATCATCAGACCGCCAATCGAAGCAGCAGCTTGCAGTGCCGAACGGGTCACTTTAGCTGGGTCCAGGATGCCCATCTCGATCATGTCGCCGTATTCGCCGGTAGCAGCGTTGTAACCGAAGTTACCCGAACCCTGCTTGACCTTGTCGGCCACAACGCTTGGCTCGTCGCCGGCGTTGGCAGTGATCTGACGCAGCGGGGCTTCAACAGCGCGACGCAGCAGTGCGATACCGACGTTCTGGTCTTCGTTGTCGCCTTTCAGGTCAACGATTGCGCTCAGGGCGCGAACCAGGGCAACACCACCGCCAGGCACCACGCCTTCTTCAACGGCTGCACGGGTAGCGTGCAGGGCGTCTTCAACGCGGGCTTTCTTCTCTTTCATTTCGACTTCGGTGCCAGCACCGACCTTGATCACGGCAACACCGCCAGCCAGTTTGGCCAGACGCTCTTGCAGCTTCTCACGGTCGTAGTCCGAGGAAGTCTCTTCGATCTGGGCACGGATCTGCTTGACGCGTGCTTCGATGTCACCGTCGACGCCAGCGCCGTCGATGATGGTGGTGTTTTCCTTGGACAGGATGACGCGCTTGGCGTTACCCAGGTGCTCCAGGGTAGCGGTTTCCAGGGACAGGCCGATCTCTTCGGAGATAACGGTACCGCCGGTCAGGACCGCGATGTCCTGCAGCATGGCCTTGCGGCGGTCGCCGAAGCCAGGTGCCTTGACCGCAGCAACCTTGACGATGCCGCGCATGTTGTTGACGACCAGGGTAGCCAGCGCTTCGCCTTCAACGTCTTCAGCAACGATCAGCAGTGGGCGGCCGGCCTTGGCAACGGCTTCCAGCACTGGCAGCAGCTCACGGATGTTGGAGATCTTCTTGTCGACCAGCAGCAGCAGCGCGCCTTCCAGCTCGGCAACCATGGTGTCCGGCTTGTTGACGAAGTACGGCGACAGGTAGCCACGGTCGAACTGCATGCCTTCTACGACAGACAGTTCGTTTTCCAGGCCCGAGCCTTCTTCAACGGTGATCACGCCTTCTTTACCGACTTTTTCCATGGCTTCGGCGATGATTTCACCGATGGAGTTGTCGGAGTTGGCGGAGATGGTGCCTACCTGAGCGATGGCCTTGGAGTCGGCGCATGGCTTGGACAGGTTTTTCAGCTCGGCGACGACAGCGGCGGTGGCCTTATCGATACCGCGCTTCAAGTCCATCGGGTTCATGCCGGCAGCGACGGCTTTCAGGCCTTCGTTGACGATGGCTTGAGCCAGAACGGTAGCGGTGGTGGTGCCGTCACCGGCTGCATCGTTGGCCTTGGAAGCGACTTCCTTGACCAGCTGGGCGCCCATGTTTTCGAAGGCGTCTTTCAGCTCGATTTCTTTGGCAACGGAAACGCCGTCCTTGGTGATGGTCGGTGCGCCGAAGCTCTTGGCCAGGACCACGTTGCGGCCTTTCGGGCCCAGGGTCGCTTTTACTGCGTCAGCCAGAACGTTGACACCAACCAGCATTTTTTTACGGGCGGAATCGCCGAATTTTACGTCTTTAGCAGCCATGATCGTTTAATCCTTGGAATTCTTTGGAATAACGGGAAATCGGGGAAATCAGCCTTCGATAACGGCGAGAATTTCGTTCTCGGCCATTACCAGCAGGTCTTCGCCGTCGACTTTCACGGTGTTGCTGCCCGAGTAAGGGCCGAAAACCACTTTGTCACCCACTTTCACGGCCAGCGCGCGTACTTCGCCATTTTCCAGGATGCGGCCGGTGCCAACGGCGACAACTTCGCCGCGGTTTGGTTTTTCAGCGGCCGAACCCGGCAGGACGATACCGCCAGCGGTTTTCGATTCTTCTTCGCTGCGACGGATGACTACGCGGTCATGCAGAGGACGAAGCTTCATTGTCGATCTCTCCCAAATTGTGGTTTTCATCGGCCGGTATCGACACCGGCGGGTTGATGCGGTCCGGCGTTGCCGGGGGTGGCCCGCGCGAGGCGAACCACCTGAGTTATGTCTGGTGTCGCCACCAGAAACCTTGCGGTGACCCATACATGAGGCCGCCATAGGCAATTACAAGGCTTGATACGGAAAATTTTTAATCAGCGCTGAACGGAAAAAGAACAGGGGCCGCGATGCGGCCCCTGAATGTCATTTGTCGCGGCGCTCGTACTCGCCCTCGATCACGTTGGGGCGGTGGCCGGCATCACGCGGCGGCTGCGCCTGGAACGGATCATCCTGAAACGCACGCTGGCGCATGGCCTGCTCTTCGGCACGCTGGCGCATCTTGCGCGCAGCCAGGTGACGGGTGAACGGCAGCAGGCAGATCAGGCCCAGCACGTCGCTGATAAAACCTGGCAGCAGCAGCAAGCCGCCCCCCACCGCCAGCATCATCCCCTGGAACATGTCCTCAGCGGGCAGTTCGCCGCGCTGCAGGCTTTCACGGGCACGCAGTGCGGTGGCCAGCCCGGCCACGCGCATCACCAGCACACCCAGTGCCGAACCGGCGATGATCAGCAGCAGCGCCGGGAAAAACCCGATGGCCGCACTGACCTTGACGAAGACGAACAGCTCCAGCACAGGAAACAGCAGAAGCAACAGTAGAAAAGCACGCATCAAAGATTCCTCGACGGAAGAGACCTTCCAATAAGACCTCAGATGGATGCGACCGCTCCCAATTTCAACCCTCGACTTCAGCAGCAACCGGCCACTGGTCGGCGCGTGCCAGTAAAACCAACGCTTCGCGAACTTGTGTCGGCGTATTGCAAAGGCTTGGGAACGGCAGCCAGTAGATGCCCTGACCAATGCGCAGGTGCATGCCTTCGCTGTCGACACCTACCATCAGCGCAGGGGCAGTGCGTGGCAGGTCGGTCAGTTCGACGTAATGGGCGATGGCATTGGCGTGATCGCTGTTCATGTGTTCGATCATGCTCGCCTCGGCCTTGCCCGCGAACGGGTTGGCCAGGGTTACGTGGTCAAGCCAGTGAATGGCGCCAAAGCCGCCGATGTAGCGGTGGCGCACGGGCTGCAGCACCCAGAAGTCGAAATCGTGAGCCTTGTGGTAATTGGCCGCGTCGGGGAAGTACCGGTAGTAGCGCTCGGCAGCGGCCTCGATGGCGGGTTCATCCACCAGCTTGTGTGCTTCAGCCATCACCGTCAGGCGGCCGACCGCCTGCACATCCTCGGCTTCACGCTCACCGACCAGCAGCGAGCATTTAGGGTCTTTTTGCAGGTTGTGGGTGTGCTGGGCGATGCGGCTGATGAGGATCAGCGGGTTGCCCTGTGCATCCAGGCAATACGGCACGACGGAACCAAACGGGAAGCCGGGCATGGACTTGGAATGGGTCGAGAGCACGCCGCGGTATTCCTTGAGCAGCAGTTCCCGGGCGGGGCGGATGGCTTTGTTACTCACGAAGGGCGCTCCTGGCGGCGGACTGGATGGGTGACAAGATAAGCATTATCACCCGCCGCTGCCACTGTAGGCGCGTTACCAGGTCACGCCAAAGCCTGCCGTGTAGCGGGTCTTGTCCAGGTCGCTGTCACGCGTGCCACTGATGATGTCCTTCTCGGCCTTGAGGTTGAGCGAGGCCCATTCGGTGACTTTGTAGCGCAGGCCAACCTCGGCATCCAGCGAGTAGTCGGCCACGTTGCCCAGCGGCTTGGCGACTTCGCCATTGGTGAACAGCTGCACGTTCTTGCCGATCAGGTAGCGGGTGTAGTCCCACTTGACTGCCGCTGCATAGAAGTTGTCCTTGGCGCCGTCCTGGTACTCGAAATCGGTACGGTTGATCAGCGAGCCCAGCGAGAACGCACCCAGCTCGTCGTCCCAGAACTGGTAGCCCGGGCCTGTACCCACGGTGCGCTGGCGAGCCAGGTCCTCAATGTGGTCGCGCTTGTATTCCATGCGCCCCTGCCAGAACCACTTCTCGGTAATGAAGCGGTCGAGGGCGTACTCGGCACTCCAGTTATCGGTGGTGGTGACGTCGTCCTTGCTCTCGCGGTTGTATTCGCCCTCGGCGTTGTGCCGCCAGCGGCCATGACGTGCTGTGGTCTTGAAGCCTACGTCATAGTCGTCGGTGTCGTTCTCGGCACGCTTGTAGTCCAGGGCAACATCGACGTTGCCTTTCCAGACCAGGTCTTCGACCACCGGCTTGGGCTTCATGATCTGTTCGATGCTGGCCAGGTCGACGGTCTTGGGCGCCTCGCCATTGGCCAGGGTGACCTTGCCGTCTTCGGCGGCCTTCAGCGATTTGGCCCGCTCACCGCTGTAGGCGTCCTGCTTGACCAGCAGTTCCTGGTCGCTTTCCAGGGTCTTGACGGCTTTCCAGTCCAGCGCGATAGACCCACCATAAGGGGTCTCCAGCAGCAGCTTGCCACCGTCGAAGACTTTGATCTTGCCACTGAGACGGTCACCGTTTTTCATCCACACGGTGTCGGCAACCGCAGGCGCGGCGCACAGGGAAGCAGCTAGCAGGCACAACAAGGATCTAGAATACATAAGCGGACTACGGGTTCGATTAGACGAAAAAAGCCGGGCATTATCCAGATACCGACAACCAGAGCAAGGACAGACCGGGAGCCTGCGATTGAGTTCAACACTCATTTACCGTCACCATTGGTCCGGTTTCATCCACAGGCCACGGGGGCACTGATGTCCGAGGCATACGCGCACGCATTGGAAACGCCAGAGGCCCGACGAACGGCCCTGTATTCGGTACTCGGGCAAGTGCCCGAAGGCAAGGTGGTCAGCTACGGCCAGCTTGCCGAGCTGGCGGGCCTTGGCCGCGCGGCACGTTGGGTTGGGCGTACCCTCGGGCAGCTACCACCCGACACTCGCCTGCCCTGGCATCGGGTACTGGGCGCTGGCGGGCGGCTGAGCCTGGCTTTAGGCACGCCCTCTGGCGACGAACAACGGGCGCGGCTGCGCGCAGAAGGCGTAAATGTGACCAATAATCGTGTGGATATGACGCGCCATGGCTGGCGCCCGATGGAGCACAGCGGTTAGAGTGCGCGCTTTGTATTCGCAAACTTGAGGCAGATGTTGGCCCATGCCCCGTAAAACCTGGCGCGCTGCGCTCGCTGCCTATGCCAGCCCGTCAACCCTGGTACTTCTGCTGCTCGGCTTTGCCGCCGGCCTGCCCTACATGCTGGTGTTCTCGACCCTTTCGGTGTGGTTGCGCGAAGCTGGCGTGGCCCGCGAGACCATTGGTTACGCGAGCCTGATCGGCCTGGCCTATGCGTTCAAATGGGTCTGGTCGCCGCTGCTCGACCAATGGCGCCTGCCCCTGCTCGGCGGCCTGGGGCGCCGCCGTTCGTGGCTGTTGCTGTCGCAGGCACTGGTGGTGATCGGGCTGGTCGGCATGAGCCTGTGCGACCCACAGCAGCACCTGTCGTGGCTGATCGCCCTGGCGGTTCTGGTTGCCTTCGCCTCGGCGACCCAGGACATCGCCGTCGATGCCTATCGCCTGGAGATTGCCGATGACCAGCGCCAGGCCGCCCTGGCTGCCAGCTACATGGCGGGTTACCGGGTGGCGGCCCTGCTGGCCACGGCCGGTGCGCTGTTTTTCGCCGAATGGTTTGGCTCCACCGGTTTCAGCTACCTGCACAAGGCCTGGGCCGGCACCTACATCATGTTCGCCCTGTTGATGCTGCCGGCGCTGTTCACCACCTTGGTCATGCGTGAACCCCCGGTGCCGCTGCGTACTCAGCTGTCGGCGGCGCGTTACGGCCTGGTGCACCAGCTGGCGTCGGTGTTCGTGCTGATCGTGCTGCTGGTGTCGGTGCCTGCCAGCTTCACCCAGCTGTTCAATACCGACTGGGCCAGCGTGTTCTTCGGTGATGCGACGCCCCTCGACCTGCTGCTCGAAGACCGCGCCTTCCTTCGCCTGATCCTGTACGCGATGCTGACTTGGGCGTGCCTGTCGACCATGGGCCGGCGTGGCCTTGCCCCGGTGCTTACCCCGGTCAACGACTTCATTGCCCGCTACCGCTGGCAAGCGCTGCTGCTACTTGGGCTGATTGCCACCTATCGCATGTCGGACACGGTGATGGGCGTGATGGCCAACGTGTTCTACATCGACATGGGCTTCACCAAGGACCAGATCGCCAGCGTCAGCAAGATCTTCGGCCTGATCATGACCTTGGTCGGCGCCGGCGTCGGCGGCCTGTTGATCGTGCGCTTCGGCATCATGCCGATCCTGTTCATCGGTGGCGCGGCATCGGCGGCGACCAACATTCTGTTCCTGATGCTGGCCGACATGGGCCCGAACCTGGACATGCTGGTGGTCACCATCTCGCTGGACAACTTCAGCTCCGGCATGGCCACCTCGGCGTTCGTCGCCTACCTGTCGAGCCTGACCAACCTGAAGTTCTCGGCCACCCAGTACGCGCTGCTGAGCTCGATCATGCTGTTGCTGCCACGGCTGATTGGCGGCTATTCGGGGGTTATGGTGGAGAAGTTCGGTTACCACGACTTCTTCCTGATCACCGCCCTGCTGGGCGTGCCGACGTTGATTCTGATCGCCCTGCAGTGGCGTCAGGAGGCCGGGCGCGGCAAGCCCGTGCCCGAGGAGAACCCAGCGGCCGAGCGGCCCTGAACCCCTCTATTTACATGTTTCACTGTAGGAGCAGCCTTGTGCTGCGAAGAGGCCGGTAACAGCAGCGAAGATTCACTGGTCTGTCACCGGCCTCTTAGCAGCACAAGGCTGCTCCTACAGGAAATGCGCATGGCCGGCGCCGGCAAGCTACTGAGCCACCGCCCCTTCCCCAGGCCGGCCACCCACCACAAACCACAACGGCCAGAGCGCCAGCGCACCCGCCACGCTGGCTGCCAAGGCAAAGTGCAGCAGGCTGGCACCTGCCCCGATCATCGCCAGCAGTGCCCCACCCAGGCCCAGCAAGGCGATGGTGATCATCCCCAGCATGGCCGAGACCAGCCCCTTGCTCTGCTCGCTGGAGAACAGCGTCATGCGGTACAGCACGGCGTTGGCCACACCCAAGCCCAGCGCGTACAGCGACATGCCAGCGACCACACTGGTCACCGTCGGCCAGTACCAAGTCGCCAGCACCATCAACGAAAGGCCAGCCAGGTAGGGCCACAGTGCGCCACGCACCAGGGCTGGCAGCGGGTAACGGTCAGCAATGCGGTTGATGATCAGGTTGCCCATGATCAGCCCGCCGAACACCGGCAATTGCCACAAGGCATATTCCATCGTACTCAGCCCCTCATCATGGATGAGCAGCACCGGCGACAGGCCAATCCAGCCAATCAAGGGCAAGCCGACCAGGCCAAGGGCTGCGCTGCCGGCGACAAAGCGGCGGTTGGCCAGCAATTGGCCGTAGCCGGACAACAGTGGCAGCAGGTGAATTGGGGTGAACGGCAGCCGCGAACCATCGCGCCGCTCCACACCGAGCGTTTCCGGCATCAAACGGTACAGCAGCACCCACGCCAGCACCGCGCCGATGGCAAAGGCCACGAACAGCCAACGCCAGTCCAGCCATTGCAGCAGCAAGGTCCCCACCAGCGGGCCGAGCAGCGGCGACAGCAGGGCGATGTTGGCCAGCAGGGCCATCATGCGCACCGCGTCCGCTTCGCTGAACGCCTCGTTCAGGGCCGGGTAACTGACCGTAACCACAAAGCCCAGGCCGATGCCCTGCAACAGGCGCAGCAAGTTGAACAAGCCGATGTCATGGACCCAGAAGGTCGCCAGGCATGCCACGCCAAAGAACACACAGCCCCCCAACAGCAGCGGGCGACGGCCATAGCGGTCGGCCAGGGGGCCGATCAGCCACTGCAGGACCACGCCACCGAGCAGGTACAGGTTCAGGGCATGGGGGATGTATTCGGGGCTGGCGTTCAGGTCGCCGACCACCACGGGCATGGCCGGCATGACCGCGTCGCTGGCCAGGTAAGTGAGCAACTCGAACAGGGCCAGGGTGAGGCCAAACAGCAAGGCTCGGAGGGGGGTGATGTACAGCAGTGGTTTCATGGTGAGCTTCGGGTAGAGGCAGGTGGGGTCAGGCTATATGCCAGAAGTGGCGGGGTTTAGCTGTGAACAAGTGTAATGAGGTGGAAAAAACCGGGGCCGCTGCACGCCCCATCGCCGGCAAGCCGGCTCCCACACAGTTAGATGACAACCTGAACCTGTGGGAGCCGGCTTGCCGGCGATGGGGCGCGCAGCGGCCCCGGTTTGTTTGAACCGCGGTGTTATTGGGTAGCCGTCTCCTGCACCACGCGAATCACTCGCTGCGGAAACGGAATGTCGATGCCCTCGGCCTTCAACCGGTCACGGGCATGCTCGTTGAGCATGAACATCACATCCCAATAGTCGGACGTCTTGGTCCAGATACGCAGCGACACGGTGATCGAACTGTCGCCCAGCGTCGAAATCACCGCCTGCGGTGCCGGGTCGGCCAGCACACGCGGGTCCTGCGCCAGTTCCAGCAGCACGTTGCGCGCCTTTTGCAGGTCGGCCTCGTAATCCACGCCCACGTCGAACACCACTTTGCGGGTCGGCTGGCGGTTGGTGTTGGTGATGATGCCGTTGGACAGGCTGCCGTTAGGCATGATCACAGTCTTGTTGTCACCGGTGCGCAGCACGGTGTGGAAAATCTGGATGCTGTCCACGGTGCCGCTGACACCCTGCGCTTCGATCCAATCGCCGATGCGGAACGGGCGGAACATCAAGATCAGCACACCGCCGGCAAAGTTCGCCAGGCTACCCTGCAACGCCAGGCCAATGGCCAGGCCGGCAGCACCGATAGCCGCAACAAAGGAGGTGGTCTCGATGCCGATCATCGACGCCACGCTGACGAACAGCAGGATCTTCAGGATGATATTGGCCAGGGTGCTGATGAACCCCTGCAATGCCAGGTCGGCATTGCGCAGGCCGACCAGCTTGCCCAAGCGCGCGCTGACCTTGTTGATGACCCACCAGCCGATGGCCAGGGTCAGCAACGCCAGGCACACGCGGCTGCCGTACTCCATGATCAACGGGACCCAGGCTTGGGATTGGCGGACCAGCTGATCGACTTCAGCGTTCAAATCCATGTTCATCTCCTGATGCCGAACGGCATGTGCACGGTAAAACTGGCCGCGGGCATTTCCGCGGCCACGGCCCCCATGGACATCATTACGCCATCGAGGTTCCTGGTGACGCTTCGATCAATCGCGGAAGTTGTTGAACTGCAGCGGCATGTCGAATTCCTTGGCGCGCAGGGCAGCGATCGCTTCTTGCAGGTCGTCGCGCTTCTTGCCGGTGACACGCACCTGCTCACCCTGGATGGAAGCCTGGACCTTGAGCTTGGCATCCTTGATGTGGGCGACGATCTTCTTCGCCAGCTCTTTGTCGATGCCTTCGCGGAACTTGGCTTCCTGTTTCATTTCTTTGCCGGACGCATAGGCATCCTTGGTTTCCAAGCATTTGACATCGATCTTGCGCTTGACCAGCGCACCGCGCAGGATCTCGATCATTGCCTCGAGCTGGAATTCGGCCTCGGCGGTCAGCAGCACGGTCTGTTCCTTGTCCTTGAACTCGAAGCTGCCCTTGCCCTTGAGGTCAAATCGGCGATCGAGTTCCTTGACGGCGTTGTCTACAGCGTTCTGCACTTCGTGCTTGTCCAGTTCCGATACCACGTCGAACGAAGGCATGGGTATTCTCCAAAAATAAAAGCGCGCTCGGCCTGAAGATGGAGCACGCTGAGTTAGATGGTTAAAATGCGGGCTCATTATAACGGGTTGCGAAACGCATATGAGCAGCACCTGGCATATTCTCGGCGCGGGTAGCCTGGGCAGCCTGTGGGCTTGCCGCCTGGCGCGCGCCGGCAAGGCGGTACGTTTGATCCTGCGCGACGAGCAGCGGCTGCAGGCCTATCAACGTGTGGGCGGCCTGACCTTGTTCGAGCAGGACACCTCCAGGCATTACGCGATCCCCGCCGAAACGGCCGACGCCCATGGCCCTATTCACCGCCTGCTGGTGGCCTGCAAGGCGTACGACGCGGCGCCGGCCATCAAGCGCCTGGCACCGCGGCTGGCCGAAGGCGCAGAGCTTGTGCTGCTGCAGAACGGCCTGGGCAGCCAGGACGAGGTCGCCGACCAGGTGCCCCATGCCCGTTGCATCTTCGCCTCCAGCACCGAAGGGGCGTTCCGCGAGGGCGATTGGCAGGTGCGCTTCGCCGGCCACGGCTTCAATTGGCTGGGTGACCCACTCAAACCCGGGATCCCGGCGTGGTTCGATGACCTGCACGACGCCGGTATCCCGGCCGAATGGACCGTGGATATCCTCACCCGGCTGTGGCGCAAGCTGGCGCTCAATTGCGCGATCAACCCGCTAACCGTGCTGCATGAGTGTCGCAATGGCGGCCTGCTGGAGCACCTGGCCGAAGTGACCGCCCTGTGCGACGAGCTGGCAGAGCTGCTGCACCGCTGTGGCCAACCCCAGGCTGCCGAGGACCTGGACGAAGAAGTGCAACGGGTGATCCTCGCCACCGCCGCCAACTACTCTTCCATGTACCAGGACGTGCGCGCAGGCCGACGTACCGAGGTCCATTACCTGCTCGGCCATGTGTGCCGCGCCGCCGAGCGGCATGGCGTGGCGTTGCCGGAACTGGAACGCCTGCACCAGCGACTGGTCGATAACCTGCAGGCACGCGGCTTGCCCAGCGCCTGACGCTGGCCCTTTCAAACGGATACGGACACTGCCTTGCCCATGACCCTGCGCCAACGCCTGGAAAACCTCCCGGTCGGGCAAAAGCTGCTGGCGGCCCTGCTGGTACTGCTGGTGACCATTCTACTGGTGGCCAACCTGACCTTCATCAGCGCCGCCTACTGGATCACCCAGGAGAGCATGGCGCCCCAGGCGCTGCAGACCATCGGCCGGCTGATCGCCAACCCGCAGCTGTCAGCGCGTGCCGGCGACAGCGCAGACAGCGCCAATGCACTGCTCAGGGAGCTGGACAGCTACATGCCACTGCGCGCCGCCGCCGTCTACGGCGGTGACGGCCGCATGCTGGCGCAACTGCAGCACGGCGAACCGCTGGCGTTGCCCAAGCGATTTCGCAACATCGACGGCTGGCGCCTGATGGAATTTCGCAGCACGCAGTTGATTCGCATCCCCCGCGAAGCCGACCCACCTGCCCACCTGCTGCTGGTGGCCAGCAGCGAACTGCCGACCGCCTTCTACACCGGCACGCTCAGTGCCAGCCTCGGTATCCTGGTGTTCAGCATCCTGCTGTGGATCGTCGTTGCGCGGCAGATCAAGCGCCTGATCACCCAGCCGATCAACCAGCTCGAAGAGCTCAGCCGCCAGGTCACCCGCGAAGAAAGCTACGCCCTACGTGCCCGCCGCGGCAACGATGACGAAATCGGCAGCCTGGCCGAGGCCTTCAACACCATGCTCTCGCGCATCGAGGCCCGCGAGCAGCAGCTCAAGCGCACCCGCGACGAATTCCAGACCGCCTATGACCAGGCCCAGGGCCTGGCCGAAGAAACCCGCCACACCAACCGCAAGCTGGAGCTGGAAGTCCAGGTGCGCAGCAAGATCGAGAAAAAGCTCACAGGCTTCCAGAACTACCTCAACAGCATCATCGACTCCATGCCCTCGGCACTGATCGCCCTCGACGAGCAGCTCTACGTCACCCAGTGGAACCACGAGGCCACAGTGCTCTCCGGAACGCCCCTGGACGAGGCGCTGAACCAGCCGATCTTCATCGCTTTCGAGCCGCTCAAACCGTTTTTGCCGCAGCTCAAGGAAACCGTGGAGAAACACCGGGTTGCGAAAATCGAGCGGGTGACCTGGCCCAAGGGCGAGGACCTGCGCCATTACGCCCTGACGTTCTATCCGCTGATGGGCGGCGGCGGCCGCGGCGTGGTGATCCGCATCGACGACATTACCCAGCGCCTGTCACTGGAAGAAATGATGGTGCAATCGGAAAAGATGCTCTCAGTGGGCGGCCTGGCTGCGGGCATGGCGCACGAGATCAACAACCCGCTGGGGGCGATCCTGCATAACGTGCAGAATATCCGTCGGCGCCTGTCCCCGGAGTTACCGCGCAACCAGGAGCAGGCCGAAGAGCTGGGCATCGACCTGCCCACCGTCAACCGTTACCTCGAAAGCCGCGAAGTGCCACAACTGCTCGACGGCATTCAACAGGCCGGCGCCCGGGCGGCCAAAATCGTCACCCACATGCTCAGTTTCAGCCGCCGCAGCAACCGCCAATTGGCGCCTTGCGACCTGCCAGCGCTGATCGACCAGGCTGTGGAAATCGCCAGCAACGACTTCGACCTCACCATTGGCTTTGACTTCAAGGGCCAAGCCATTGTCCGCCAGTTCGACCCAAACCTTGGGCCAGTGCCCTGCACCGCCAACGAGCTGGAACAAGTGCTGCTCAACTTGCTGAAAAATGCCGCCCAGGCCATCCACCTGCGCCCGCAACCCAGCGAGCCCGGGCGCATCACCCTGCGCACCCGGCTCAACCCACCCTGGGCCGAAATCCAGGTCGAAGACAACGGCGTGGGCATGCCTGAAGCGGTGCGCAAGCGCACGTTCGAGCCGTTCTTCACCACCAAAGAGATCGGCCAGGGCACAGGCCTTGGCCTTTCGGTTTCGTACTTCATCATCACCAACAACCACAAGGGGCAGATGGAGGTGCAGTCCACGCCCGGCCAGGGCACCTGCTTCACCTTGCGCCTGCCCCTCGGCCAGCCGGCAGCGACGGCACCAAACACCACGGAGGCATGACATGGGCTACCGCCTGTCGAAGATCTACACCCGCACTGGCGACAAAGGCGAAACCGGCCTGGGCGACGGCCGCCGGGTGCCCAAGGACCACCCGCGTATCGAGGCCATCGGCGAGGTGGATAGCCTCAACAGCCAGTTAGGGGTGCTGCTCGCCGGCCTGGCTGAGCAGGGGCTGGACGAAGTGAGCGAAGTACTTGCGCCCTGTCAGCACCGCTTGTTCGACCTCGGCGGCGAGCTGGCAATGCCCAGTTACCAGGCGTTGAACCTGGCCGAGGTGGAGCGGCTGGAAGCGGCAATCGACGTGTGGAACGAAGAGCTGGGGCCGTTGAAGAATTTCATCTTGCCCAGTGGTTCGGCGTTGGTGGCGCAGGCGCATGTGTGCCGGTGCCTGGCGCGCAGTGCGGAGCGGCGGTGTCAGCAGCTGAATGCGCTGGAGCCGTTGGAGGGTGCTGGGTTGGCGTATATCAACCGGCTGTCGGATCTGTTGTTTGTGGCAGCGCGGATAATTGGGCGGCGGCAGGGGGTTGCCGAGGTGCTGTGGCAGCCTGCGCCGAAGCCTGAAGGCTGAGGGTGCTGGGGCTGCTACGCAGCCCCAATCACAAGCGACTCAGAGCTCAGGCCAGAACGCCCGGATCCCGGCCACACCCTGCGCGCCCGCCTCCCAGGCCCGCTCACGATCACCCGGCCCTACCCCACCCAGCAAGAACACTGGCCGGCTGAAACCCGCAATCGCCCGCTGCGCCGCTTCCCACCCCAAAGGCACCGCTTCAGGATGAGTCTGGGTCGCCTGCACCGGCGACAAGGTGACAAAATCGACCCCCATCTGCTCGGCCAATGCCAGCTCTTCGGCACTGTGGCAGGACGCCGCCAACCAGCGGTGCTCAGGGAACGGCCGCCCCTTGGCGGCATACTTGCGCAACTGCGCAGCCGTGAGGTGCCAGCCGGCCGACGGAAAGTCGCCCAGCCACTCCAGCGGCCCTTTGAGCATCAATTGGGCCTTGCCACCGCACAGGCCGACCGCATCCACCGCCACATCGCGATACTTGGGGTCGTACATGTCCGGCGCTCGCAGCTGGATCAGCCGGGTGCCGTTGGCCACGGCCTTCTGGATGCCCTTGAGCATCTGCGGCACTTCCAGGCCCTCCGGCGTGATCAGGTACTGATCCGGCAGCCGTGCAGCGGCAACAATCGGCCTGTTCGCGGCAGGGAAGTCGTACTGCGCGAGGTCGCGCGGCGCCACCCACTCCAAAGGCTGGCCCTCGGCGCCATGGGGTTCACCGGTGAACGCTTCGACAACGCGGACGTCCAGCAGCACCTGTTTGTCCGGGTAGTCATGGCTGACCTTGATCAGCGCCCGCGAACGGGTCACGTCGATACCCAGTTCCTCGCGCAGCTCACGGGCCAGCGCCGCTTCGACGCTTTCGCCCTCTTCCACTTTGCCACCTGGGAACTCCCAAAGGCCGCCCTGGTGCTGGGTATCTGCCCGCCGCGCAATCAGAATGCGGCCATCGGCACCGCGGATTACCGCTGCCGCTACATGAATCCGTTTCACCCTTCGCGCTCCGCCAGGCCAGCCTGCTGCCAGGCTTTGAATGCCGGCCACTGGTAAATAGTCTCGATGTAAGCCGCCGCCTCTGCCGGGACTTCGACGCGGTAGCTGCGCAAGCGCACGGCCACCGGGGCGAAGTAGGCATCCACCAGGGTCGGCTTGCCGAACAGGAACGGGCCCGTGTCCTTGGCGACCAGGCGGCATTCGGACCACAGCGCGACGATACGGTCGATGTCGATCTGCACCTCCAGCGGCACAGACTCGAGGGCCTGGTCACGGGACAGGTCGAACGGCATCGCCCCGCGCAAGGCGAAGAAGCCGCTGTGCATCTGCGCGCAGGCCGAACGGGCTTGGGCGCGGGCGGCCACGTCGGCAGGCCACAGCTGCGCTTCGGGGTGGCGTTCGTTGAGGTATTCGGCGATGGCCAGGGAGTCGGCGATCACGCCATGCTCGGTCTTGAGCAGCGGCACTTTGCCGGTGGCAGAGTAGGCGAGCAGGCGCTGACGGGTGTCGGGCTGGTTGAGTTTGATCAGGGTTTCTTCGTAGGGAACGCCGGCCAGTTCGAGGGCCAGGGCGCCGCGTAGCGACCAGGAAGAATACAGCTTGTCGCCGATGATCAGGTGATAGCTCATGGTTCGGCTCCGATGATTTGGCAATGTCGGTGGCCATGGGGCTGCGTTGCAGCCATCGCCGGCAAGCCGGCTCCCACAGCGAATGCCCTGTGGGAGCCGGCTTGCCCGCGAAGAGGCCTTTGGATCAGTACATCAGGTGCGGTATTCGGCGTTGATCTTCACGTACTCGTGGGACAGGTCGGTGGTCCAGATGGTTTCGCTGCAGGCACCACGGCCCAGTTCGATGCGGATGGTGATCTCTTCCTGGGCCATGACCGCAGAGCCTTGCGCTTCGGTGTAGCTCGGGCTGCGCCCGCCTTGGCTGGCAATGCAGACGTTGTCCAGGTACACATCGATCAGGCTGACATCCAGCTCCGGCACGCCCGCACGGCCGACGGCGGCCAGGATGCGGCCCCAGTTGGGGTCAGAGGCGAACAGTGCGGTCTTGATCAGCGGCGAGTGAGCGACGGCGTAACCGACGTCCAGGCATTCCTGGTGGTTACCACCCCCGTTGACCTGCACCGTGACGAACTTGGTGGCGCCTTCGCCATCACGGACGATGGCCTGGGCCACCTCCATGCACACGTCGAACACCGCCTTTTTCAGGGCTTCGAACAGCGCACCGCTGGCTTCGGTGACTTCTGGCAGGTTGGCCTTGCCGGTGGCGATCAGCATGCAGCAGTCGTTGGTCGAGGTGTCGCCATCGATGGTGATGCGGTTGAACGACTTGTTGGCGCCGTCGAGCATCAGGTCCTTGAGCACCTTGGGTGCGACCTTGGCGTCAGTGGCGATGTAGCCGAGCATGGTGGCCATGTTCGGGCGGATCATGCCGGCGCCTTTGCTGATGCCGGTCACGGTCACGGTCACGCCATCGTGCTGGAACTGGCGGCTGGCACCCTTGGGCAGGGTGTCGGTGGTCATGATGCCGGTGGCGGCTTCAGCCCAGTTGTTTTCCGACAGGTTGTCCAGGGCGGCCTGCAGGGCGCCTTCGATCTTCTCGACCGGCAGCGGCTCGCCGATTACGCCAGTGGAGAACGGCAATACCGACTCGGCCGGCACGCCGGTCAGCTCGGCGAGCTTGGCGCAGGTGCGCTCGGCAGCGGCCAGGCCCGGTGCACCGGTACCGGCGTTGGCGTTGCCGGTGTTGGTCAGCAGGTAACGCACAGTGCCCTGAACACGCTGCTTGGAGAGGATCACCGGTGCTGCGCAGAAGGCGTTGAGGGTGAACACGCCAGCGACGCTGGAGCCTTCGGCACAGCGCATGACCACCACATCCTTGCGCCCAGGGCGCTTGATGCCGGCAGAAGCGATGCCGAGTTCAAAACCCGGAACCGGGTGCAGGGTGGGCAAAGGACCAAGACCAACAGCCATTAGAGCGCTCCTAGAAAAACGGTGAAATGATGATGGAAGAGCGGGGCCGCTTCGCGACCCATTCGCGGCACAAGGCCGCTCCCACAGGGCCTGCGCAGCCTTCTGAGCCGGTGCGGTCCCTGTGGGAGCGGCCTTATGCCGCGAATGGGCCGCACAGCGGCCCCGTTTGTCACGTTACTGCGACTGGGTCAGATCACTCGATCTGCCCGTGGCAATGCTTGAACTTCTTGCCCGAACCGCACCAGCATGGCTCGTTACGGCCCAGCTTCTGGTCGTTGCGCACCGGCGCTGCGGCCACGGCCACTTCGGCGCCCTCCTCGTTCAGCGCTTCGCTTTCAAGGCCTGGCGCGGCAGCATGCTGGAACTGCATGCGGCTGGCCAGCTCTTCGGCTTCGCGGCGCAGGCGGGCTTCTTCTTCGATCGGGTCTTCGCGGCGCACCTGAACGTGCGACAGCACGCGGATGGTGTCGCGCTTGATCGACTCGAGCAGCTCCTGGAACAAGGTGAACGACTCGCGCTTGTACTCCTGCTTCGGGTTCTTCTGCGCATAACCGCGCAGGTGAATGCCGTGGCGCAGGTGGTCCATGGTCGACAGGTGGTCTTTCCACAGGTCGTCCAGCACGCGCAGCAGAATCTGCTTCTCGAAGGTGCGCAGGGCGTCGATGCCGGCCTGGTCTTCCTTCTCGGTGTAGGCGCTGGTGATCTCGCTCAGCAGCTTCTCGCGCAGGGTCTCTTCGTAGAGGTGGTCGTCCTCGTCGAGCCATTGCTGGATCGGCAGCTTCATGGCGAAATCGCTCGACAGCGAGGCTTCCAGGCCGGCCACGTCCCACTGCTCGGGCAGCGATTGCGGCGGGATGTGCTGGCTGATGGTAGCGTCCAGCACTTCCTTGCGGAATTCGGCGATGGTATCGCCAATGTTCTCGGCCGCCAGCAGGCTGTTGCGCATGTGGTAGATCACCTTGCGCTGCTCGTTGGCCACGTCATCGTATTCAAGCAGCTGCTTGCGGATGTCGAAGTTGCGGCCTTCGACCTTGCGCTGGGCTTTTTCGATGGCGTTGGTGACCATGCGATGCTCGATCGCCTCGCCAGACTGCATGCCCAGCGCCTTCATGAAGTTCTTCACCCGGTCAGAGGCGAAGATGCGCATCAGGCTGTCTTCGAGCGACAGGTAGAAGCGGCTGGAGCCCGGGTCACCCTGACGGCCGGAACGACCACGCAGCTGGTTGTCGATACGGCGCGATTCGTGACGCTCGGAAGCGATCACGTGCAGGCCACCCGACTCGATCACCTGCTGGTGACGCTTCTGCCAGTCGGCCTTGATCTGGGCAATCTGCTCAGGGGTCGGGTTGTCCAGAACGGCCACTTCGGCCTCCCAGTTACCGCCCAGCAAAATGTCGGTACCACGGCCGGCCATGTTGGTGGCGATGGTCAACGCGCCTGGCGCACCGGCCTGGGCGATGATCTCGGCTTCCTTCTCGTGGTACTTGGCGTTGAGGACCTTGTGCTCGATGCCTTCCTTCAGCAGAAGGTTGGACATGTGCTCGGAGGTCTCGATGGTGGCGGTACCCACCAGCACCGGACGGCCCTGGGTCATGCTCTCTTTGATGTCGGCAATGATCGCGGCGTATTTCTCGTCGGCGGTCAGGTACACCAGGTCGTTGAAGTCCTTACGCGCCAACGGCTTGTTCGGCGGGATCACCATCACGTTCAGGCCGTAGATCGACTGGAACTCGA
Source organism: Pseudomonas sp. PAGU 2196 (assembly GCF_022179005.1). Lineage (NCBI taxonomy): Bacteria > Pseudomonadati > Pseudomonadota > Gammaproteobacteria > Pseudomonadales > Pseudomonadaceae > Pseudomonas > Pseudomonas sp. PAGU 2196. The sequence continues at coordinate 109,794 of NZ_BNTL01000001.1, forward strand.
ACGCTTCGGTGTCGGCGGTACCGGTCATGCCGGACAGCTTGGTGTAAAGACGGAAGTAGTTCTGGAAGGTGGTCGACGCCAGGGTCTGGCTCTCGGCCTGAATGTTCAGGTTCTCTTTGGCCTCGATGGCCTGGTGCAGGCCTTCGGACAGGCGACGGCCAGGCATGGTACGGCCGGTGTGCTCGTCGATCAGCAGGACTTGGCCGTCCTGAACGATGTACTCGACGTTGCGGTGGAACAGTTTGTGCGCGCGCAGGCCGGCATAGACGTGGGTCAGCAGGCCCAGGTTGTGCGCCGAGTAGAGGCTCTCGCCTTCGGCCAGCAGGCCAGCCTGGGTGAGCATCTCTTCGATGAACTGGTGACCGGCTTCGTTGAGTTCGACCTGGCGGCTCTTCTCATCGATGGTGAAGTGGCCTTCCTGGGTGACCTGGCCTTCGACTTCTTCGATGTGCTGGGTCAGGCGCGGGATCAGGCGGTTGATCTCGATGTACAGCTTGGAGCTGTCCTCGGCCTGGCCAGAGATGATCAGCGGGGTACGGGCTTCGTCGATGAGGATCGAGTCGACTTCGTCGATCACCGAGAAGTTGAGTTCACGCTGGAACTTCTCTTCCTGGCTGAACGCCATGTTGTCGCGCAGGTAGTCGAAACCGAATTCGTTGTTGGTGCCGTACGTAATGTCGGAGGCGTAGGCAGCGCGCTTTTCTTCCGGCGGCTGGAAGGCCGAGACGATGCCCACGGACAGGCCGAGGAACTCGTACAGCGGGCGCATCCAGTTGGCGTCACGGCGGGCCAGGTAGTCGTTGACGGTGACCACGTGCACGCCTTTGCCGGACAATGCGTTGAGGTAGACGGCCAGGGTACCGACCAAGGTCTTGCCTTCACCGGTGCGCATTTCTGCGATCATGCCCTCGTGCAGGGTCATGCCGCCGATCAGCTGCACGTCGAAGTGGCGCATGCCCATGACGCGCTTGCCGGCCTCACGGGCGACGGCGAAGGCTTCGGGCAGCAATTGGTCCAGTGTCTCGCCTTTGGCCAAGCGCTCCTTGAACTCTGCGGTCTTGCCCCGCAGTTGCTCATCGGAGAGGGCCACCATCTTCTCTTCGAAGGCATTGACGATAGTCACCGTCTTGAGCATGCGTTTGACTTCACGCTCATTCTTGCTTCCAAAAAGTTTCTTTAACAAAGGCGCAAACATATCGGCAGGATCTTCCACACGTAGGGATGGAGGGCGGCCCCATGAGTCGCCCGTGCAGCCCTGAGGCCGCATGCGAACGAGCATTCTACCCGGAAACGATGGTGAGGAAAGTGGTGGATTTCCACGATGCTGATACAGCGTTTTGGCAGGGGCGTTTCTTAGATAGGGTCATTTTCCCTGAGTTCAAGGCTCAGCAAGATGAAACGTATCGAGAATGAGTCTTACCTTGTGTGGTCTGTACCGGCGAAGAGGCCGGCACAGGCAACAGAGGTGTTAAACTGCCGCTCTTGTAACCTCCTGCGACCACCATGGCCTACAAACCCTCCCCTGCCCAGCTACCGTCCGCCCTGCTGCGCCAGGTGCGCCCGCTGCGCCTGCTGCTGAACCAGGCCGAACGCCTGGAACACCTGCAGCGCTTGCTGGAAAGCCAACTGCAACCGGCTGCCCGCGAGCACTGCCACGTGGCATCGTGGCGTGATGGCGTATTGTTGCTGGTGGTTACCGACGGCCATTGGGCTACTCGCTTGCGCTATCAGCAAAAGCGCCTCATGCGCGAATTGCAGGCCATGGAAGCGTTCGGCAACCTGCGGCGCATCTTGTACAAGGTGCAACCGCCATTGGTGCCTGCCAAGCGTGGCGGGCATGCTGCGGCGCTGTCGAGCAATGCCGCCGAAAGCCTTCGCGATACCGCCGAGGGGATTGCCGACCCGAAATTGCGCGCTGCCTTGGAACGCCTTGCCAGCCACGCCCGGGATAAAGGCTGAAATAAAAAAGGCCACCCGAAGGTGGCCTTAATGAACTAGAGAGTGTTCGAACTTACACGGCCGCAACAGGGCGCATGTACGAGATCGGTGCCGTGCTGGCATCTTCGAAAGTGACCACTTCCCAGGCATCGGTTTCAGCAATGAGCTTGCGCAACAATTGGTTGTTCAGCGCGTGCCCGGACTTGTAGCCCTTGAACTCGCCGATCAGGCTGTTGCCCAGCAGGTAGAGGTCACCAATGGCGTCGAGAATCTTGTGCTTCACGAATTCGTCTTCATAGCGAAGGCCGTCTTCGTTCAACACGCCTGTCTCGTCTACCACGATGGCGTTTTCCACACTGCCGCCCAACGCAAGGTTATGCTTGCGCAGGTACTCGATGTCCCGCATGAAACCGAAGGTGCGGGCACGGCTGACTTCTTTCACGAACGACGTGCTGGAAAAATCGACACTGGCGCTCTGGGTCCGGCCGCTGACGACCGGGTGATCGAAGTCGATCTCGAAGCTCACCTTGAACCCGTCGAAAGGCAGGAAGGTAGCGCGCTTGTCGCCCTCCTCCACTGTCACTTCGCGCAGGATGCGGATGAACTTCTTGGCTGCGTCCTGTTCTTCCAGGCCGGCAGACTGAATCAGGAATACAAAGGGTCCGGCGCTGCCATCCATGATCGGCACTTCCGAGGCGGAGAGCTCGACGTAGGCGTTATCGATGCCCAGGCCCGCCATGGCGGAGAGCAGGTGCTCGACCGTATCGACCTTGACGTCACCGTTGACCAACGTCGTCGACATGGTTGTCTCGCCAACGTTGGCCGCACGCGCTGCGATTTCGACCACAGGGTCGAGATCAGCGCGGCGGAAGACGATGCCGGTGTCAACAGGTGCAGGCTTGAGGGTCAGGTATACCTTCTCCCCGGAGTGCAGACCGACACCTGTGGCACGGATGGTATTCTTCAGGGTGCGTTGTTTAATCATGGCATTGGCCGCTTCAGCGCAAATTGCGAACAGGTATCAACAAAGGCTGGGGATGATAACAGACCCGACCTTTGCTGAATACCAATCACCTTTATACCCCTGATAAATTCCATTAATCAGCCTGACGACGCAGGAAAGCCGGGATATCAAGGTAGTCCAGGTCATCCTGAGGGTTGAGTTTAGCTGCCGCGGCGGCACCTGCATGGGCCTGGTTGCGCATTACAGTCGGGCGCTCCAGGTCACGGTAGTTGACCGCAGGCTGCTCCTGGCGAACCGGTGCCGGGTTGGAAGCCTCGTACGCCTGTTGAGCGGTCTGCAGGGTGTTGTCCACCACTTTGACCGGCTTCTCGATGCGTGCGCCCAGGCCAGTGGCGACCACGGTGACGTGCAGCTCGTCGCGCATGTCTGGGTCGATCACGGTGCCGACCTTGACCATCGCGTGGTCAGAGGCGAAGGCTTCGATGATGCTACCTACGTCGGAGTACTCACCCAGCGACAGGTCAGGGCCGGCGGTGATGTTCACCAGGATGCCGCGGGCGCCCTGCAGGTTGACGTCTTCGAGCAACGGGTTGCGGATCGCCGCTTCGGTGGCTTCACGCGCACGGTTCGGGCCGCTGGCGCAACCAGTACCCATCATCGCCATGCCCATTTCACCCATCACGGTACGCACGTCGGCGAAGTCGACGTTGATCATGCCAGGGCGCTTGATGATGTCGGAGATACCGCGCACGGCACCGGCCAGCACGTCGTCAGCCTTGGCAAAGGCGGACAGCAGGCTGGCATCCTTGCCCAGGATGGTCAGCAGCTTCTCGTTGGGGATGGTGATCAGCGAGTCGACGCTCTCGGCCAGCATGCGGATGCCTTCATCGGCGATCTGCATACGTTTGCGACCTTCGAACGGGAACGGACGGGTCACCACGGCGACGGTGAGGATGCCCATTTCCTTCGCCACTTCGGCGATGATCGGGGCTGCACCGGTACCGGTACCGCCACCCATGCCGGTGGTGATGAACACCATGTTGGTGCCCTGCAGCACCTCGGCGATGCGCTCACGGTCTTCCAGCGCGGCCTGACGGCCGACTTCTGGATTGGCACCTGCACCCAGGCCTTTGGTCACGCCAGTGCCCAATTGCAGGATGGTGCGCGCGCCGATGTTTTTCAGCGCCTGAGCATCCGTGTTGGCGCAGATGAATTCCACGCCTTCGATGCTGCTCTTGACCATGTGGTTGACGGCGTTGCCGCCACCACCGCCAACGCCGATCACTTTAATGACCGGACTTTGCGGGACGTTGTCTACGAGCTCGAACATTTTCCCTCTCCTTACAGTTCTCTAGTTGTTGCGCCTACCACTACTGCTTTGAAACTTAGAAATTGCCCTGGACCCACCGCTTGAAGCGCTCAAGCACTGGGGCCTTCGGTTCATCGCCATAGCTGTTGCTGCTGCTGTTGCTGTTACCGGTCAGGACCATGTCCTCGGACTGCTTCAGCAGGCCGTAGGTGAGCAGGCCCACGCCGGTGGAATAGATCGGGTTGCGCACCACGTCGCTCAGCCCCCGAACGCTGTGCGGTACGCCCAGGCGTACCGGCATGTGGAAGATTTCCTCCGCCAGTTCAACGGCGCCTTCCATCTTCGCGGTGCCGCCGGTCAGGACGATGCCGGCCGGCACCAGGTCCTCGTAGCCGCTACGGCGCAGTTCGGCCTGGATCAGGGTGAACAGCTCGTCGTAACGCGGCTCCACCACCTCGGCCAGGGCCTGGCGCGACAGCTCGCGCGGTGGGCGATCACCCACGCTCGGCACCTTGATGGTTTCGCCGGCGCCGGCCAGCTTGGCCAGGGCGCAGGCGTAGCGGATCTTGATTTCCTCGGCGTACTGGGTCGGAGTGCGCAGGGCCATGGCGATGTCGTTGGTCACCTGGTCGCCGGCAATCGGGATGACCGCGGTGTGGCGGATCGCGCCTTCGGTGAAGATGGCGATGTCGGTGGTACCGCCACCGATGTCCACCAGGCACACGCCGAGCTCTTTTTCGTCGTCGGTCAGCACCGAGTAGGCCGAAGCCAGCTGCTCAAGGATGATGTCGTCGATTTCCAGGCCGCAGCGGCGTACGCACTTCTCAATGTTCTGCGCTGCGTTGACCGCACAGGTGACCACGTGGACCTTGGCTTCCAGGCGCACGCCGGACATGCCCAGCGGCTCGCGCACGCCTTCCTGGTTGTCGATCACGTAGTCCTGCGGCAGGGTGTGCAGCACGCGCTGATCAGCAGGGATGGCCACGGCCTGGGCGGCGTCGAGCACGCGCTCGAGGTCGGCAACGCTGACCTCACGGTCGCGAATGGCGACAATGCCGTGGGAGTTCAGGCTGCGGATGTGGTTGCCGGCCACACCGACGAACGCCGAGTGGATCCGGCAGCCGGCCATCAGCTGCGCTTCTTCCACCGCGCGCTGGATCGACTGCACGGTCGACTCGATGTTCACCACCACGCCCTTCTTCAGGCCGCGGGACGGATGGGTACCGATCCCGACGATCTCCAGGGTGCCGTCTTCGCCCACTTCGCCGACCAGCGCCACCACCTTGGAGGTGCCAATGTCCAGCCCGACGATCATTTTGCCGCTATGCGCGTTTGCCATGGTCCTGCCTCTCTCTAATTCTTCGCAACGGCGGGTTGGGCCGTCGTCGGTGCAATCGGTTCCCGCCAACCAACGGCAAGTCCGTTGGCGTATCGCAGATCGATGCGGGCGATGTTGGTGATCTGCTCTTTAAGCGTCTTGTCGTAAATGGCAATGAAACGGCGCATCTTCTCCACCAGATGGTCGCGCCCCAACAGCAGTTCGATGCCTGGCCCGGTGCTGCCCGCACCGGTGGTCAGGAACCAGCTGCCTCGCTCGCGCAGCTCCAGGCGAGCGATGGAAAAGCCCATGGGGCGCAGCATCTGGCTCAATACCTGATACTGCTGCATGACTTGTTGCTGAGCACGCTGCGGCCCGAACAGCTGCGGCAGGTGCTCATAGTTGGCCAGCTCACGCGGGGTAAAGGCCTGGCCCTGGTTATTGAGCAAGGCTTCGTCACCCCAGCGTGCCACTGGCAGCTGTTCTTCCAGGCGGATCACCACCTCGTCCGGCCACACGCGCCGCACCTCGGCGTGGGCGATCCACGGCATCTGCTCGAGCTCTGCGCGCATCGCCGGCAGGTCGACACTGAAGAAGCTCGCCGCCATGAACGGGGCGATCCGCTGCTGCACCGCCTGCTGGCTGATGTAGCTGAGGTCGCCCTGCACCGCGATCTTGGTGATCGGCCGGTCGGCGTAGGGCATCAGGCGAATGGCACCTTCATAGGCGCCGAAGCCTGCTGCCACCAGCAGCACCGGCCAGAGCAGGCGCTTGAGTCCACTGAAGTTGGCCTTGGGCAGGCGCGCCGACATGGGCTCTTTGGCCACCATTCGACTGGCACCGCGCGGCACCGGCTTGTTACGGCCGGTGGCGGGTTGCTGATGACGTAACATCGCGCCTTGCATGGCTATTAACCTCGCGTCTCGACGCTGGCAGCCAGGATTGCCAGCACCAGTTGCTGGAAGTCCAAGCCGGCCGCGCGGGCCGCCATGGGCACCAGGCTATGATCAGTCATGCCGGGTGCGGTGTTGACTTCGAGCAGCCAGAACCGGCCCTGCTCGTCCTGCATCACATCCAACCGCCCCCAGCCTTCGATGCCGATGGCATCGCAGGCGCGCGCGGTCAGGTCGATGAGTTCCTGTTCCTTGACGCTGTCCAGGCCGCACGGAATGCGGTACTGGGTATCGTTGGCGATGTACTTGGCGTCGTAGTCGTAGAACACGTGCGGCGTACCCAGGGCGATCGGCGGCAGCACCTGGCCGCGCAAGACCGCGATGGTGAACTCCGGCCCGTGGATCCACTGTTCCACCAGTACCTGGGAATCGTATTTGGCGGCGTCCTGCCAGGCGGCGACCAGTTCCTGCTCGCTGTTCACCTTGGCCATGCCGATGCTAGAGCCTTCATGGGCGGGTTTGACGATAAGCGGGAAGCCCAGTTCCATACTGGCCTTCAAACAATCGCTTTCGCTGGCCAATACCGCGTGGCGCGGGGTCGGAATGCCCAGGCTCTGCCACACCTGCTTGGTGCGCAGTTTGTCCATGGCCAGGGCCGACGCGAGGATGCCGCTGCCGGTGTAAGGGATGCCCAGGCACTCGAGCAGGCCTTGCATGCTGCCGTCTTCACCGCCACGGCCGTGGAGGATGATGAAGGCGCGGTCGATCTTCTCGCTTTGCAAGCGGTCGAGCAGATCGTCGCCCACATCGATGGCAACCACGTCGACACCGGCGCGGGTCAAGGCGTCGATCACGGCGGCGCCGGACTTGAGCGAGACTTCACGCTCGGCACTCTTGCCGCCGTACAGCACAGCGACGCGGCCGAACGCCTTGACGTCCAGGGTCGAGTGCAGCTTGTCGTAGGCGCTGGTCATTTCGACTTCTCCTGCTTGGCGCCAGCGAACAGCGGGCTTTTCATCAATTGCGGGGCCAGGCCACCAACATCACCGGCACCCTGGCACAGCAGGATGTCGCCGGCACGCAGCAGCGGCTGGACCAGGGGCGCAAGCTCGGCGCCACGTTCGATGTAGATCGGGTCGAGCTTGCCGCGCTGGCGGATGCTGTGGCACAGCTGACGGCTGTCCGCACCCGGAATCGGCTCTTCACCGGCCGGGTAGACTTCCATCAGCAGCAGCACGTTGGCGTCGCCCAGCACTTGTACGAAGTCGTCGTACAGGTCGCGGGTGCGGCTGTAACGGTGCGGCTGGTAGACAATCACCAGGCGGCGGCTTGGCCAGCCCCCGCGCACGGCCTTGATCACCGCAGCGACTTCAGTCGGGTGGTGGCCGTAGTCGTCGACCAGCATCACGCTGCCGCCCTCGACCGGCAGCTCGCCGTAGACCTGGAAGCGTCGGCCAACGCCCTGGAAGCCGGACAGCCCCTGGACGATGGCCTCGTCGCTGATGCCTTCGTCAGAGGCGATGGCAATGGTTGCCAGGGCATTGAGCACGTTGTGGTTGCCGGGCATGTTCACCGACACCTCCAGCGGCTCGCAGTCGCGGCGCAGCACGGTGAAGTGCGTCTGCATGCCCTGCTGGCGCACATTGATGGCGCGGATATCGGCCTCTTCGCTGAAGCCGTAGGTGACCGTCGGGCGTTTGACCTGCGGCAGGATCTCGCGCACCACCGGGTCGTCCAGGCACATCACTGCCAACCCATAGAACGGCAGGTTGTGCAGGAACTCGACGAAGGTTTTCTTCAGTTTGTTGAAGTCACCCTCGTAGGTGGCCATGTGGTCGGCGTCGATGTTGGTGACCACGGCGACCATGGGTTGCAGGTGCAGGAAGCTGGCGTCGCTCTCGTCCGCTTCGGCGATCAGGTAGCGGCTGGTGCCCAGCTGGGCATTGGTGCCCGCTGCGGTCAGGCGCCCGCCGATGACGAACGTCGGGTCCAGGCCGCCAGCGGCGAACACCGAGGCCAGCAGGCTGGTGGTGGTGGTCTTGCCGTGCGTGCCGGCAACGGCCACGCCATGGCGGTAGCGCATCAGCTCGGCGAGCATCTCGGCGCGCGGCACCACGGGAATACGACGTTCCAGGGCAGTGGCGACTTCCGGGTTGGCCGGATTGATGGCACTGGACACCACCAGTACGTCGGCGTTGGCAGCGTTTTCGGCACGGTGGCCAACGAAGATCTCTGCGCCGAACGACTCCAGCCGCTCGGTAACCGGCGAGGCCTTGAGGTCGGAACCGGACACTTCATAGCCCAGGTTCAGCAGGACTTCGGCGATGCCGCACATGCCCACGCCGCCGATACCGACGAAGTGGATGCGACGGATGCGGCCCATTTTTGGCTGCGGCATGGCTTTCTGGCTTTCAACCATGGGCCACCTCCAGGCAGATGTCGACCACGGTGCTGGTTGCGGCAGGTTTGGCCAGGCGCCGTGCGGTGCCAGCCATGGTGTTGAGTTTCTCGGGTTGCATCAGCACCTCGTTCAGGCGTTCAGCGAGCTGCGCTGCGCCAGTTGTCGCTTGTGGCATCAGGAAGGCAGCGCCTTCCCGAGCCAGATAGTGGGCGTTGTGGGTCTGGTGATCGTCGATCGCATGGGGCAACGGCACCAGCATCGAAGGCAGGCCCGCCGCCGCGAGTTCGCTGACGGTCAGGGCACCGGCCCGGCACACCACGATGTCGGCCCAGCCATAGGCTTGGGCCATGTCCTTGATGAAAGGCTCTACCTGAGCCTCGACGCCCGCCTCGTGATAACGCTCGGCGGTGATCGGCGCGTGTTGCTTGCCAGCCTGGTGGAACACCTCTGGCCGCAGTGTTGCAGGCACTTCAGACAGGGCCTTAGGCAACAATTTGTTCAATGGTTCCGCACCCAGGCTGCCCCCGAGCACAAGCAGGCGTGCACGGCGTTCGGCCAAGGGTGCGCGTTGCGCGTCCATGAACAGCTCCGGGCGCACCGGGTTGCCGGTGGTGCGGCGTTTGCCGCTGGCCGCGAAGGTGTTCGGGAAAGCTTCGCAGACGCGTGCCGAGAGTGGCACCAGCAACCGATTGGCGGTACCCGCGCGCGCGTTCTGTTCGTGAATGACCAGCGGCACACCGCACAGCCGCGCGGCCACACCGCCCGGCCCGGTCACGTAGCCGCCGAAGCCCAGCACGCACACAGGCTTGAGCTGACGAATGATGCGCCGTGCCTGCAGCACCGCCTTGACCAGGGTGAACGGCGCCTTGAGCAGCGACAGCTTGCCCTTGCCGCGCAGGCCGCTGACCTGGATGAGGTGCAACGGCAGACCGGCCTGGGGCACCAGTTCGTTCTCGATGCCTTTCGGCGTGCCCAGCCAGTGCACGCTGTAACCCCGTGCCTGGAATTCCCGGGCGCAGGCCAGGGCCGGGAACACGTGGCCCCCGGTACCGCCTGCCATGATCAGTACGTTCTTGCCGTCAGCGGCCATGACTGGTCTCCTCGGCAAAATCGCTTTCATTGAATTCGTGTTCCTCGCTGCCCAGGTGCGTGCGGCTCTCCCACTCGATACGCAGCAGCAAGCCCACGCAGGCGCAACAGATCACCAGCGAGCTGCCCCCGTAACTGAGGAACGGCAAGGTCAGGCCCTTGGTCGGCAGCAGGCCGACGTTCACGCCGATATTGATCAGGAACTGGCCGATCCACAGGAAGGCCAGGCCGAACGCCATGTAGGCGGCAAAGAACTGCTTGGCCTTTTCGGCCCACAGGCCGATGTACAAGGCGCGCACGGTGACGAAAACGAACAGCGCGATGGTGACCAGCGAGCCGACCACGCCAAGCTCTTCAGCCAGCACCGAGAACACGAAGTCTGTGTGCGCCTCAGGCAGGTAGAACTGCTTCTGTACGCTGTTGCCCAGGCCAACGCCCAGCCACTCACCGCGGCCGAAAGCGATCAAGGCCTGGGTCAACTGGTAGCCCGAGCCGAACTGGTCGGACCAGGGGTCGGTAAAGGTGATCAAACGTGCCATCCGGTACGGCTGGGCCTGTACCAGGACAAACACCGCGACCACCGCCAGCACCACCATCAAACTGAAGCGGAACAACCCCACCCCGCCGAGGAACAACATGGCCGCCGCAGCGCCCATCATCACCACGGTGGCACCGAAGTCCGGCTCCATCAGCAGCAGGCCAGCCATTGGCAGCAGCACGATGAACGGCTTGAAAAAGCCCATCCAGCTTTCGCGCACCTCGGTCTGCCGGCGCACCAGGTAACCGGCCAGGTAGATGACCACGAAGACCTTGGCGATCTCCGACGGCTGCACGTTGAAGAAGCTGAAACCGATCCAGCGCATGGAACCGTTCACTTCCCGGCCGATACCCGGCACCAGCACCAGCACCAGCAGGCCGAAAGCGCCCAGCAGCATCATGAAGCCCATGCGCTGCCAGGTGGCGATCGGCACCAGCATGGTGGCGCCGCAGGCGACCAGGCCGATGACCACGTACACCAGGTGACGGAACATGTGGTAAAGCGGGTTACCCGACTGCACCGCGGCCACTTCCGAGGACGCCGAGGTGATCATCACCAGGCCCAGGCCCAGCAATGCCAGGCAGCCGGCAAGCATGGCGAAGTCGAGGTCGATGCCACGGCCGCTGATCAGCGGCGACGGGTACGGCTTGAAGATGCCGAAGATCATGCCAGCCCTCCCGCCGCTTGGGCGAACAGGCGCCCGCGTTCTTCAAAGTTCTTGAACATGTCGAGGCTGGCGCAGGCCGGCGACAACAGCACGGCATCACCCGGCTGAGCCAGGTCGGCGCACTGCTCGACGGCGTCTTCCAGGGTCTTGACCCGCACGTGCGGTACACCTTCGCCCAACGCTTCGGCGAGGCGCTCGGCATCACGGCCCAACAGCACCACCGCACGGCAGAAGCGCGCCACTGGCTCACGCAGCGCGGCAAAGTCAGCACCTTTGCCGTCACCGCCGGCGATCAACACCAGCTTGCCGGCGATATCCGCGCCCAGACCTTCGATGGCCGCCAGCGCAGCACCGACGTTGGTGGCCTTGGAGTCGTCGTACCAATTGACACCATTGCGCTCGCGCACCCACTGGCAACGATGGGCCAGGCCGCCAAACTCGCGCAGCGCGTCGAGCATCGGTGCAAACGGCAAGCCTGCGGCATGGCCGAGAGCCAGGGCTGCGAGGGCGTTGCTGTGGTTGTGCGAACCGCGAATTTTCAGTTCGCGCACGGGCATCAGGTTCTGGAATTCAAACGCCAGGTACTTCTCGCCGTCGACCTCACGCAGGCCGAAGGCCTTGAAGTCCGGTTGGTTAAGGCCAAAGCTCCAGCACGGCCGGCCTTCGACCGGCAATGGCCGGCTCAGCGCGTCCTGGCGGTTTACCACCACCTGATGAGCGCCCCGGAAGATGCGGTGCTTGGCCAGGTGATAAGCCGGCAGGCCGCTGTAGCGGTCCATGTGGTCTTCGCTGATGTTCAGCACGGTGGCGACTTCGGCGTTGAGCTGGTCTGTGGTTTCCAGCTGGAAGCTGGACAGCTCCAGCACATACAGCTCCACCTCATCGCTCAGCAGGTCCAGGGCTGGCGTGCCGAGGTTACCGCCCACGGCCACGCGCTTGCCCGCCTTGGCGGCCATTTCACCGACCAGGGTGGTGACTGTGCTTTTTGCGTTGGAGCCGCTGATGGCGATGATCGGCGCTTTGGCATGACGGGCGAACAGCTCGATGTCGCCCGACAGGGCCACACCCCGTGCCGCAGCCTGTTGCAGCGCCGGGGTGGACAAGGCCAGGCCCGGGCTCACGTACAGTTCGTTGGCGCGGCACAGGAAGTGCACGTCCAGCTCGCCACAGCGCACTTCCACCTGCGGGTAATCACGGCGCAGGGTGTCCAGTTCCGGCGGTTGCTCGCGGGTGTCGGCGACCGCAAAGGCAATGCCCCGGCTCGCCAGGAAGCGAACCAGGGACATGCCGCTCTTGCCGAGGCCGACAACGATGCGGAATTGGTCGGAAGCGATCAGTGACACGCTCATCTACCTCAGTTTCAGGGTTGCAAGGCCGACCAGCACCAGAATCACGGTGATGATCCAGAAACGGACGATCACCCGTGGCTCAGGCCAGCCCTTGAGTTCAAAGTGGTGGTGGATCGGCGCCATGCGGAACACACGCTTGCCGGTCAACTTGAAGGAGGCGACCTGGATCACCACCGACAGGGTCTCCACCACGAAGATGCCGCCCATGATGAACAGGACGATTTCCTGGCGAACGATCACCGCGATGGTGCCCAGCGCGGCGCCCAGCGCCAGCGCGCCAACGTCACCCATGAAGACTTGCGCCGGGTAAGTGTTGAACCACAGGAAGCCCAGGCCGGCGCCGATCAATGCGCCGCAGAACACGATCAGTTCCCCCGAACCCGGCACATACGGGATCAGCAGGTACTCAGCGAATTTCACGTTACCCGACAGGTAGCAGAAGATGCCCAATGCACCGCCCACCATGACCGTTGGCATGATGGCCAGGCCGTCGAGGCCATCGGTGAGGTTGACCGCGTTGCTGGAGCCGACGATGACGAAGTAGGTCAGAACGATGAAGCCAACGCCCAGCGGGATGGTGACATCCTTGATGAACGGCAGGATCAATGTGGTTTCGACGCTGGTCGGGGCGGTCTTGTAAAGGAAGACCGCAGCAGCCAGGCCAAACACCGACTGCCAGAAGTACTTCCAGCGGCTTGGCAAGCCACGGGAGTTCTTTTCGATCACCTTGCGGTAGTCATCGACCCAGCCGATGGCGCCAAACGCCAGGGTGACGATCAGCACGACCCACACATAGCGGTTGGACAGGTCAGCCCACAGCAGGGTGCTGACGGCGATAGCGGACAGGATCAGCGCGCCGCCCATGGTGGGGGTGCCGGATTTGGACAAGTGCGATTGCGGGCCGTCGTTACGGACAGCCTGACCGATCTGGCGGATCTGCAGGGTACGGATCATCCAAGGGCCCAGCCACAGCGCCAGTGACAACGCGGTCAGTACACCCAGGATCCCGCGCAGGGACAGGTACTGGAAGACCGCGAAGCCTTTATGGAACTGTTGCAGATACTCAGCCAACAGCAGCAGCATTAATGTTTCTCCCCGCTTGAACCACACAAAGCCGCCACGACGTTTTCCATCGCAGCGCTACGCGAGCCCTTGATCAAGATTGTGGTGTCGCTGGCATTTTCGGCGCTAACCGCGTCGATCAGCTCAGCTTGAGTAGCGAAATGACGGCCATTGGCGCCGAACGCCTTGACCGCGTGTGTCATGTTGGTACCCACTGCGTACAGGGCGTCGACCTTGCCACGCGCGTAGTCACCCACCTGACGGTGGCCTTCTTCCGCCCATTGGCCCAATTCGCCGATATCCCCGAGCACCAGGACGGTGCGTCCGGAAAAGCCGGCGAGTATATCAATGGCCGCGCACATGGAGGTGGGATTTGCGTTGTAACTGTCGTCGATCACGCGCACACCGTTCGGCGCGATCTGCGCCACGGTGCGGCCCTTGACCGGTTGCACGGCATTCAGCCCAGCGGCGATGCCACTCAGGCTCAGACCGACGGCATGGGCGGCGGCGGCGGCGGCCAACGCGTTGCTGACGTTGTGCTCGCCCAGCACGTTGAGTTGCACGTCTACGGTTTCACCGGCGCCATGCAGCTTGAACGACGGGCAACCACGCGCATCACGACCAATGTCAGTGGCATGGAAATCGGCGCTAGCGTTAGTGCGGGCGAAGCTGATGACCGTGTGCGCCCCTGCACGTGCCTTCCAGATGCCAAAGGCCTTGTCGTCCAGGTTGAGGATGGCCGTGCCGCCCTCGCCCAGGCCTTCGAGGATCTCGCCCTTGGCCTCGACGATTTTCTCAGGGCCGCCAAACTCACCCACGTGGGCGGTGCCGGCGTTATTGATGATGACCACCTGGGGCTGGGTCAGGCCGACGGTGTAGCGGATTTCACCGATGCGCGAAGCACCGAGCTCGATCACCGCCGCGCTGTGCTCCGGGGCAATTTCCAGCAGGGTCAACGGGGCACCGAGGTCGTTGTTCAGGTTGCCGCGCGTGGCATGCACCAGGCCACGGGTGCGCAGGATGCTGGCCAGCATTTCCTTGACCGTGGTCTTGCCGCTGGAGCCGGTGATGGCTACGACAGGCTTGTCGAACGCAGCACGGTTCAGCGCCCCGAGCTGGCCCAGGGCCAGACGGCAGTCGGCGACCAGTAACTGCGGCAGGTCGACATCGGCAACTTCGCGCTCGACCAGCGCGGCAACGGCGCCCTTGGCTTTTACATCGGCCAGGTAATCATGGCCATCGAAGCGTGGCCCCGTCAGCGCGACGAACAACTGCCCGGCAGTGACGCTGCGGCTGTCGATGCTGACGCCGTCGAAGCTGGCGTCGGCGCTGACCAGGCGAGCACTCAGTGCTGTGGTCAGCTGGCTGAGTGTCATGGCTTTAAGCATGTGGAGCCTCCCAGGCTGCAAGTGCCTTCTCGGCTTCGACCAGATCGGAGAAATCGTGGCGCTCGCCGCGAATCTCCTGGTAATCCTCGTGCCCCTTGCCGGCCAGGACGATGACGTCATCGGCTGCGGCAGTGGCGATCAGGTGGGCGATGGCTTCGCTGCGGCCAGCGACGAACTCGACGCTGTCTGGCTTGGCAAAACCAGGGTGGATATCGTCGAAGATCCGCAGCGGGTCTTCACTGCGCGGGTTGTCATCGGTAACCAGCACGCGGTCAGCCAGGCGCTCAGCCACGCCGGCCATCAGCGGGCGCTTGCCACGGTCACGGTCGCCACCGCAGCCGAACAGGCACAGCAGCTTGCCGTGCGCATGCGGGCGCAGGGCCTCGAGTACTTTTTCCAGGGCATCCGGGGTGTGGGCGTAATCGACCACCACCAGCGGTTTGTCGCCGCCACCCAAGCGCTGCATGCGGCCAACCGGCCCTTGCAACTGCGGGGTGACCTTGAGAATTTCGTCCAGCGAGTAATCCAGGGCCAGCAGCGTGGCCACAGCCGCGAGCATGTTGCTCAGGTTGAAGCGGCCAAGCAGCTGGCTGCGCAAAGTGCGCTCACCCTGGGCGGTCACGAGGATTGCGCGCACGCCATCGTCATCGAAGGTGGCTTCACGGCAATACAAAGACGCTTCCGGGTTTTCCAGGCTGTAGCTGAGCAGCCGGGGCTCGATATGATCGGCACTCGGACGGCGGGCATACGCCAGCGCCAGGCGTCGGCCAAAATCGTCGTCCAGGTTGACCACCTGGCAGCGCAGGCTGCGCCAGGCGAACAGCTTGGCCTTGGCGGCCTCATAGGCCTCCATGCTGCCGTGGTAATCCAGATGATCACGGGACAGGTTGGTCATGACCGCGATATCAAATTCCAGCGCGGCGACGCGCCCCTGCTCAAGGGCATGCGAGGACACCTCCATCGCTACAGCCTTGGCACCGGCCTTTTTCAGGTCGTAGAGCGTCGACTGCACCGCGATCGGGTCCGGCGTGGTCAGGCGTCCGCTCTGCAGCTCACCGTAGAAGCCGGTACCCAGGGTGCCGATCAGGCCGCAACGCTGGCCCAGCACATCAAGCGCCTGCGCCACTAACTGAGTGACACTGGTCTTGCCGTTGGTGCCGGTAACCCCGACCAGGTTCAACTGGCGGCTCGGTTCGCCATAGAAGCGACCGGCGATATCCGACAGCTGGGCGATCAGGCCCTTGACCGGAATCAGCGGCACGTCGGTGATCGGCAGCACGGTAGCGCCCTGCTCTTCATAGGCAACGGCGGCAGCGCCACGGGCCAAGGCGTCGGCGATATGGTCGCGGCCATCGACCTTGGCACCCGGGACGGCCAGGAACAGGTCACCTGGACGCACGGCGCGGCTGTCCAGAGTCAGCTCGCGGATCAGCGGATCGCGGCTGGCGTGGGCGAAAAGCTTGCTCAATGGCATTGTCATCATCCACGCCCTCCCTTGGCGGCAGCTGCAGTGACTTGTGGTTGTGCGGTGGGTGGCGGCGGCAGGTTGTCTGGCGGCACGTTCATCAAACGCAGGGTGCCCGACATGACCTTGCTGAACACAGGCGCCGAAACCAGACCACCGAAGTAGCCGCCCTTGCTCGGTTCATCGATGACCACGACGATGGCGTAACGCGGATCGCTCATCGGGCCGAAGCCTGCGAACAGCGAGCGGTAGGCGTTTTCCGTGTAACCCTTGGAACCGACGGTCGCCTTACGCGCCGTACCGGACTTACCACCCACGTGATAGAACGGCACCTGCGCACGGAATACCCCGCGCGGCGCCTCGATCACCTGCTGCAGCATGCCTTGAACGGTTTCGGCGGTTTCTTTCGGAATCGCCTGAACAGCCTCGGGCGCCTTGTCCACCTTGAGGATCGACAGCGGCACCATCTTGCCGTCGTTGGCCAGCGCCGCGTAGGCATGCACCAGCTGCAGAGCAGTCACCGATACGCCATAGCCATAAGACAGGGTCGCGGTCTCGGCCTTGCGCCACTCACGGTGGTTAGGCAGGTTGCCCACCCGCTCGCCCGGGAAGCCCAGGCCGGTGTATTGCCCCAGGCCAACCTGGGACATGACCCGGTAGATGGCCTCGCCACCGATGTCGAAAGCGATCTTGCTCATGCCGACGTTGGAGGAGTTGATCAGGATGCCGGTCAGGTCGAGGATCGGGCCCTCGCTGCGGGAAACGTCCTTGATGGTGTAGCGGCCGATCTGCAGGCTGCCCGGGTAAACCTCGACCTTGTCGGTGGTTTTCCAGCGCCCGCTCTGCAGCGCCGCACTCATGGAGATCGGCTTGACGGTCGAACCTGGCTCGAACACGTCGATGATCGCCCGGTTACGCATCGCGGCAGGGAACATGCTGCGGCGGTTGTTCGGGTTGTAGGTCGGCTGGTTGACCATGGCCAGGACCTCACCGGTCTTGACGTCCATGATCACCAGGCTGCCGGCCTTGGCTTCCTGTTCGGCAATGGCGTTGCGCAGTTCGCGGGTGGCCAGGTATTGCAGGCGCAGGTCTATCGACAACGCCAAGGTCTTACCGGCCTTGGCGTTTTTGGTGACCTGAATGTCCTTGATCAGCCGGCCACGCCGGTCCTTGATCACCTGTCGCTTGCCCGGCACGCCGGCCAGCCATTCGTCGTAGGCCAGCTCTACCCCTTCACGCCCATGGTCATCGAGGTCGGTAAAGCCGACCATGTGCGCGGTGACATCACCGGCCGGGTAGAAACGGCGGAACTCTTCCAGGCCATACACGCCCGGCACTTTCAGGTCGAGCACCTGCTGGCCCTGCTCCGGGGTCAGCCCGCGGACCAGGTAGATGAATTCCTTGTTGGCCTGTTGGGTCAGGCGCTCGGTCAACTGCTGGGCGTTTTGCCCCAATGCAGCCGCCAGCTGCGGCCAACGGTCCTTGGCAGCCTGCATTTCCTTGGGGTTGGCCCAGAGGGTGGTGACCGGCGTACTGACCGCCAGCGGCTCGCCGTTGCGGTCGGTGATCAGGCCACGGTGCGCAGGAATCGGAATATGCCGCAGGCTGCGGGCGTCACCCTGGCCCTTGAGGAAGTCACGGTCGACGACCTGCAGGTCGATGATGCGCCAGCAGATGGCACCCACCATCAGTGCCAGCAAACCGATCACTACCCGGAAGCGCCAGGGGTAGAGTGCGCCTTCGAGCTTCATCATGGCGCCACCATCCGCACTTCGTCAGCCGCAGGGACGCGCATTTTCAATTGCTCGGAAGCGAGGCTCTCGATACGGCTGTGGGCGGTCCAAGTGCTTTGCTCAAGGATCAAGCGCCCCCATTCAGCCTGGGCCTTGTCGCGCTCGCTCAATTCGCCGTACAGGGTATTGAGCAACTGACGGTTCCAGTGGGCGCTGTAGGACACGGCGATGGCCGAAACCAGGACACCGACGAACAGCAGAAGCATCAGGAAGCTTCCGCCTGGCAATGGCTTGGCAAACAGCCTGCTCACCGCAGCTTCTCCGCCACCCGCATCACGGCGCTGCGCGACCGCGGGTTGGCCTTGAGCTCAGCCTCGGACGCGAACTGCGCCTTGCCGATGAGCTTGATTTTCGGTTCGAAGACCTTGTGCTGTACCGGCAGGTTGCGCGGCAGGTTGTCTGCCTCGCCCTTGACCAGCTTGCGCATGAACAATTTGACGATGCGGTCTTCGAGCGAGTGGAAGCTGATGACTGCGAGGCGACCACCGATTTCCAGCGCATCGAGCGCGGCCTCAAGCCCAGCCTCAAGGTCACCCAACTCGTTGTTGACGTGGATGCGCAGGCCTTGGAAGGCGCGGGTGGCCGGGTTCTTGCCCTTTTCCCACGCCGGGTTGGCGACCTTGAGCACTTCGGCCAGGTCGGCAGTACGGGTGAAGGGCTGCTTTTCGCGGCGTTCCACGACGGCGCGCGCCATGCGCCCGGCGAAACGCTCCTCACCGTACTCTTTGAATACGCGGGCAATTTCTTCCACGGGTGCGGTAGCGATGAACTCGGCCGCGCTGATGCCCTGGTCAGGGTTCATGCGCATGTCCAGCGGGCCATCATTGAGGAAACTGAAGCCGCGCTCAGGATCATCCAGCTGCGGAGAGGAAACGCCCAGGTCAAGCAGGATACCGCTGACCTTGCCAGCCAGGCCGCGTTCGGCCACCTCGGCCCCCAACTCGGCAAAGCTGCGCTGCACAATGACAAAGCGGCCGTCTTCGGCCGCCAGCGCTTGCCCTGTGGCAATCGCCTGTGGATCTTTGTCGAAGCCCAGCAGCCGCCCTTGCGGCCCGAGCTTGCTGAGGATCAGACGGCTGTGTCCGCCACGGCCAAAGGTGCCGTCCAGATAGCAACCGTCGGCGCGCAGGGCCAATGCCTCGACAGCTTCGTCGAGCAGGACGGTGATGTGGTTGAAGCCGCTATCTATGGTCACAGGATCAGGTCACGCAATTCGTCGGGCATGGCGCCCGGTTGTTGAATAGCTGCAAGGTCGGCTGCCGAAACCGCGTTCCAGGCATCCTCATCCCACAGCTGGAATTTGTTCAGTTGCCCCACCAGCATCGCCTTCTTGTCGAGCTTGGCGTACTCACGCAGGCGGGGCGGTACCAGGAAACGCCCACTGCCATCGAGCTCCAGGTCAACCGCATTACCAATCAGCAAACGCTGCAGGCGGCGGTTTTCCTCACGCAACGACGGCAAGGCACGCAACTTGGCTTCTATCTGTTCCCACTCATCGAGGGGGTAGACACACAAGCAGGGGTCTACAGCATCGATGGTCACGATCAGCTGACCATTGCAACGCGAATCGAGCTCGTCGCGGTACCGGCTCGGCATGGCGAGACGGCCTTTGGCATCGAGGCTGACGGCGTTGGCTCCGCGGAACACGGCTGCGATTCCCCACAATGGTAGCTTTTTTGTGCCAGAAAACCCACTTCATCCCACTTTCTGCCACTTGCGCACACTATAGGAATCCGCCCGCTGCACCGTCAAGGCACGTTCATAAGGAAAAGCCTTACAGGACCGAGATTTAGCGCGATAAAGGAATGTGGAAAGAGTTCAGGCGGGAAAAAAACACGAGAAAAATCAAACCCACGCAAGCGTATGGAGTTCGAAGTTAAAGTGATTTATTAAGAGTAAGATTTTTTCGGTATTACCAGAGCGCGCCTGCTATCGATTCAAGCAGGGAGGGAGAGGTGGAGAGTCGATCTGTAAGCCGGGTTTTGTCGAGGACAGTCATTCCTCTACGACGGCCATCACTGGACGCCTCTAGCAACCTACCCGGTTCCGACGCGGGCCACGCCTAATGGAACCCTATTTGGTCTTGCTCCGAGTGGGGTTTACCTAGCCACGAACTGTTGCCAGTCGCGCGGTGCGCTCTTACCGCACCTTTTCACCCTTACCGGCACCGAAGTGCTTAGGCGGTTATTTTCTGTGGCACTTTCCGTAGGCTCACGCCTCCCAGGCATTACCTGGCACTCTGCCCTATGGAGCCCGGACTTTCCTCCCCCTGCCGTTTCGCAACAAAAGCTGCGGAACAAAAGCAGGCAGCGACTGTCCAATCGACTCTCCGCTGACAAGGTTAACGGCAGCCGCGCTCAAGAACAAGCGATACCGTAAACTATATCAAATTGCCACTACTGTGCTTTCTGCTTTTCCAAGGCAAGTTGATACAACAGATTCTTACGTACGCCGGTAATTTCCGCCGCAAGTGCCGCCGCCCGCTTGAGCGGCAACTCCGCTAACAGCAAGTCCAGCACACGCTGCGCCTCGACACTGATGGCCTGCTCGCCCTCAGGCGCACTCCAGCCGCCCACCAATACAACGCACTCTCCCCGCTGCTGATTGCTATCGGCCGCGACAAAAGCACGCAACTCGGCCAAGGGCAGCCCTTTGAGGGTTTCGAAGGTTTTGGTCAGCTCGCGCGCCAACAGCGCCGGGCGCTCAGCACCGAACACTGCCTCCATGTCTTCGAGGCACTCGAGGATGCGGTGAGGGGCCTCATAGAAGATCAAGGTACGCGGCTCTTCCTTCACCTGCTCCAGGCGTGCCCGGCGCCCCGCCGTCTTCGCCGGCAAAAAACCTTCGAAGATGAAACGGTCGGAGGGCAGGCCCGCGGCAGAAAGCGCGGCGATCAGCGCGCACGCACCGGGCACCGGCACCACATTCACACCCGCCGCACGCGCTTGGCGCACCAGGTGGTAGCCAGGGTCGGAAATCAATGGCGTACCGGCGTCGGACACCAGCGCCACGTTGTCGCCGGCCAACAGCTTGGTCAGGAAACGCCCACCTTCGTCACGCTCATTGTGCTCATGGCAGGCCGCCAGCGGTGTGTCGATACCGAAATGCTGCAGCAGGCGGATCGAGTGACGCGTGTCCTCGGCCGCGATCAGGGCGACATCCGCCAGCACCTTCAGCGCCCTGGCGCTCATGTCGTCGAGGTTGCCGATGGGCGTTGCGACCACATACAGCGTACCCACGGTGGATTTCGAAGCCCCTGCCACATCAGTCACTGCGCACACCTGTCTTTCGGATCAAAGGCGCCATTGTAGCCCGAGCGCCCGCAACAGGGCGCAAAGAACTTCGCAGGCGTTCACCGGCCAGCCGCCTATAGTGAAGGATCAGCATCAGCAACATCGCGCCCCGGCCAGTGCTTGGGTACAATTGCCGGCCAACTTGATCGAGTAACAGGACCTTTACATGATCGCTTGCCTGCGGCTGCTCTCAGCCCTCTGCCTCGCTACCCTGCTGGCAGCCTGCGCCAGCTCGCCCTCATCCAGCCTGGGCGAGCTGCCGCGCACTCCGGACGCCAGTATCGAGCAACTGCTCGAAAAGGCCGCCTCCAGCAAGTCCGCGGAAGACGCCGCCCTGCTGCGCCTGAGCGCCGCAGACCTTGCGTACAAGCAGAAGGACTACCCGCGCGCCGCACGCATTCTCGAGCAGGTCCCGATGGACACGCTCAAGCCCGCCCAGCAAGTCTTCGCCAGCACCCTTGGCGCCGAGCTGGCGATGAGCCGCAATCAGCCCAAAGCGGCGCTGAGCGCGCTGTCGCACCCCAGCCTGCAGCGCGTTGGCGAACTGCCGGTAGAACAGCAAGCACGCACCTACAGCGTCCACGCGGCCGCCCTTGAAGCCGACGGCCAGTCGTTGGCAGCGGCACAACAGCGCATCCTGCTCGCCCCGCTGCTCAGCGGCCAGGCCGCCAGCACCAACAATGACGCCATCTGGGCACTGGTCGCCGCATTGCCGGCAGAGCAGTTGCAGCAGCCCGCCACCGACCCGGTCCTGGCCGGCTGGACCAGCCTGGCCCTGGCGGTGAAAACCGCCGGCACCCTGGAGCAACAGCAAGCCGCCATCGAGGCCTGGCGCAAACAGCACCCGGACCACCCTGCCGCCCAGCAACTGCCGGTGGCGCTGGTCAAGCTCAAGGAGCTGGCCAGCCAGCCATTGACCAAGATCGCCCTGCTGCTGCCCCAGGAAGGGCCTTTGGCGGGTGTCGCCCGCGCGCTGCGCGATGGTTTCATGGCCGCTCACTTCCAGGCCCAGCAGTCGGGCCAACCGGCGCCAGCCGTGCAGGTATTCGACAGCTCGCGCATCACCTCGCTGGACGACTTCTACCGCCAAGCCCAGGCCGCTGGTGTGCAACTTGTAGTCGGCCCACTGGAAAAACCCCTGGTGAAGAAGCTCGCTGCTAATCAGCAGTTGCCAATCACCACGCTGGCACTTAACTATGCAGACGCCGGCCAGACAGCCCCGCCGCAACTCTTCCAGTTCGGCCTCGCTGCTGAAGACGAAGCCCGTGAAGTCTCGCGCCGCGCCCGCGCCGACGGCAAGGTACGTGCCGTTGCCCTGGTGCCAAGCGGTGAATGGGGCGACCGCGTGCTCGCCGCTTTCCGCAAAGACTGGGAAAGCAACGGCGGCACCCTGCTCGCCGCCGAGCGCATCGCTCAACCGGTCGCCCTGGCCCAGCAAATTGCCGACCTGTTCCAACTGCGCCAAAGCGAAGGCCGCGCCAAGAGCCTGCAAAGCACGGTAGGCGGCAACATCGCCGCGCAGCCATCGCGCCGCCAGGACATCGACTTCATCTTCCTCGCCTCGACGCCGCAGCAGGCCCAGCAGATCAAGCCGACGCTGAACTTCCAGTACGCGGGCGACGTGCCGGTCTACGCCACCTCGAACCTGTACAGCGCCAGCGGTGACGTCAACCAGTACAACGACATGAACGGCATTCGCTTCTGCGAAACACCGTGGCTGCTCGACACCAGCAACAGCCTGCGCCAGCAAGTGGTCCAGCAATGGCCACAAGCAGCCGGCAGCCTCGGCCGCCTGTACGCCATGGGTGTGGATGCCTACAGCCTGGCACCCCGCCTGGGCCAGCTGAAAGCCCTGCCGGATAACCGCATCCAGGGCCTGTCCGGCAGCCTGAGCATGAACGCCAACCAGCGCATCGAACGTCAACTGCCGTGGGCCGAGTTCGCAGGTGGCCAGGTCAAGCGCCTGCCAGACACCGCCCGCTGATGCCCGACGCATCGCCTACCCAGGCCGGCCATGCAGCCGAAAACCAAGCCCTTGAGTACCTCCAAGGGCAAGGTTTGCAGCTGCTGACACGCAATTGGCGATGCAAAGGCGGTGAGCTTGATCTGGTCATGCTCGACGCCGATACAGTAGTATTCGTCGAAGTCCGCTACCGGCTGCACGCGAGCTTCGGTGGCGCCCTCGGCAGTATCGACGGGCGCAAGCAGAAACGGCTGGTGCTGGCTGCCAGCCTTTTCCTGCAGAAGGAGTGCCGCTGGGCCACACACCCCTGCCGCTTCGACGTTGTCGCCCTGCAGGGCAGCCACCACGCAGGCAGACCGCTTCAATGGCTGAAAAACGCCTTCGAATGCTGAACCCACTTCATATTTTTTGCTCTATGTTTCGCGGGCTGGTCGTTGATGCGCGCAGCAAAGGCCACCGCCCCACTTAAGGTCACCAGATGGACATGCAATCCCGAATTCGCCGGCTGTTCCAGGCCAGCATCGATACCAAGCAACAGGCAATGGACATCCTGGCACCGCACATCGAGCAGGCCAGCCTGGTCATGGTCAATGCGCTTCTCAACGAGGGCAAGATGCTCGCCTGCGGCAACGGCGGCTCGGCCGGCGATGCCCAGCACTTCTCGTCAGAGCTGCTCAACCGCTTCGAGCGCGAGCGCCCGAGCCTGCCGGCCATCGCATTGACAACCGACAGCTCGACGCTGACCTCGATTGCCAATGACTACAGCTACAACGAAGTCTTTTCCAAACAGATTCGCGCCTTGGGCCAGCCCGGCGATGTGTTGCTGGCGATTTCCACCAGCGGCAACTCGGCCAACGTGATTCAAGCGATCCAGGCCGCACATGATCGCGAAATGATTGTCGTAGCATTGACTGGACGTGACGGTGGCGGCATGGCTTCGCTGCTCCTGCCCGAGGACGTGGAAATCCGCGTGCCCTCGACAGTCACCGCGCGTATCCAGGAAGTCCACCTGCTGGCGATCCACTGCCTGTGCGACCTGATCGACAGCCAACTGTTCGGGAGTGAAGAATGACCCCTATGCGCCTCGGCCTGATGGCCCTGACCCTGTGCCTGAGCGTTACCGGCTGCAGCTCGGTGCTGACCTCCACCCGCAATTCGCCAATCGAGGACGATCGCGGCACGCGCACCATCGGCAGCAAGATCGATGACTCGCTGATCGAAACCAAGGCTGCGGTGAATATTTCCAAGGCCAGCCCAGACCTGGACAAGGGCTCGCACATCGTTGTCAGCAGCTACAACGGTATTGTCCTGCTCGCCGGCCAAACCCCGCGCGCCGACCTCAAGAGCCTGGCCGAGCAGACTGCGGGCCAAGTGCAGCGCGTGAAGAAGGTGCACAACGAACTGCAGGTGATGCAGCCGTCCTCCATCCTCGCGCGCAACAACGACGCCTGGCTGACCACCAAGATCAAGACCCAGATGCTGACCGACAACGCCGTGCCAAGCTCGCGCATCAAGGTGATTACCGAAAACGGTATCGTCTACCTGCTCGGCCTGGTGACCCAGCAAGAGGCCAACGCCGCCACCGGCGTGGTCCAGAGCGTGTCGGGCGTGCAGAAGATCGTCAAGCTGTTCGAGTACATCGACTGATTCATTGGCCTTTTCCGATCTCATCGCCGGAAGCCGGCTCTCGCAGGGTTCGTGGTTCACCTGCGAGAGCCGGCTTGCCGGCGATGAGGCGCGTACAGGCCACCACAAAGCTTTACCCTTCAGAAATTCAGGAAACACCGCATGAAGAAGCTCCTGCTGCCTGCCCTGCTGATTGGCACCTTCGCCACCCTGGCCGGCTGCTCCACCCCTAGCCTGATCACCCTGAACGACGGCCGCGAGTTCCAGGCCGTCGACGCGCCGCGCTACGAGAAGGCCACCGGCTTCTACGAGTTCCAGCAACTCGACGGCAAACGCACCCGCATCAACAAAGACCAAGTGCGCACCATCAGCGACCTTTAGTCGCAGCTGCAGCGCAAATAAAAAGGCGATCCGGTTGGATCGCCTTTTTGTTACTTGACCACTTTGAGGCTTGGCCGACCCGTTGGACGCGGCGGCTGGCCACCCCCTTCAGGTGGGCCGTCATCATCCGGCTCGACGTCGTCGTCTTCCAGCTCATCGCCTTCCATCAACGACGGCTCCAGCTCGAAGACCATGCCCTGCCCGTTCTCACGGGCGTAGATACCGAGGATCGCACCAATCGGCACGTACAAGGTATGGGCGACGCCGCCGAAGCGGCCCTCGAAGCTCACCGCATCGTTATCCATGTGCAGGCTGCGCACGGCGCTCGGCGAAATATTCAGGACAATCTGACCATCACTGGCAAAACCTTGCGGCACCTGGACTGCCGGGAATTCGGCATTGACCAGCATATGGGGCGTGCAATCGTTGTCGACGATCCACTCGTACAGTGCTCGAACCAGATAGGGGCGACTGGAGTTCATCAACAGCTCCTTAAAGCTTGCGCATTTCACGTTCTACGGAGGACAGGCTCGCCATGAAAGGCTCGCGGGCGAACTGTCGCTCCATGTAATCCAGCAGCGGCTTGGCTTGCCGCGGCAATTCGATACCCATGACCGGCAAACGCCAGAGTATGGGCAATAGACAACAATCGACCAGGCTTTGCTCATCACTCATGAAGCAGGCGAACTCACCGAACAGCGGCGACACACCGGTCAAGCTCTCACGCAACGCCTTGCGCGCCTCGGCCCGGGCAGCGTCAGTGCTGCGCGCGTCGAGCACGGTGTCCGCCAGGGCACACCAGTCGCGCTGGATGCGGTGTATGAGCAGGCGGCTGTTGCCACGCGCCACAGGGTACACCGGCATCAAGGGTGGATGCGGGTAACGCTCTTCGAGGTATTCCATCACCACGGTCGACTCATACAACGCCAGGTCGCGGTCGACCAAGGTCGGCACGCTCCCATAGGGGTTCACCTCAACCAGCTTGGGCGGCAAACGGCCAGGATCGACGTCGACGATCTGCACGCTGATGCCTTTTTCGGCAAGAACGAGGCGTACCCGATGAGAATAGTGATCAGCGGGATCGGAATAGCAGGCTAACCTGTTGGTTGCGCCCATGTAGCGCCTCCTCGCACGAGATGCTCGTAAAACTCTAAATGAAAACGCGCCCGGGGCACCCTGGCAAATCTGCTAGGGCCCCCCGGGCGCGTTCAACTACCAGAAATTACTGCGTGATCAGTGCACGTCCTTCCAGTATTCACGCTTGAGCAAATAGGCGAATACGAAGAAGAAAGCCAGGTACAGCAACACATAGGTACCAATGCGCTGGCTTTCCAGTTTGACCGGGTTGGCCGAATAGGCCAGGAAGGTCACCAGGTTCTTGACCTTCTCGTCGAACTGCTCGGTCGTCAGGGTACCGGAATTCGGCGTGATGGTCAGCTGGTCGCACGCTTCATGGGTCAATGGGCTGCCCGTCAGCGGGTCAAACTGCTTCTTGCCATCGACCACGCTCTGTACCTGCTTGCAGCCAACCACCTGGTTGCCCTGCAGGCCGACCAGCACGTTGGGCATGCCCACGTTAGGGAACACCTTGTTGTTCACCCCATAAGGACGCGACTTGTCCTCATAGAAGCTGCGCAGGTAGGTGTACAGCCAATCGGTACCCCGCACCCGGGCGACCAGGGTCAGGTCGGGTGGCGCGGCGCCGAACCAGGTCTTGGCATCGCTTGGCTTCATGCCGATGTTCATGTGATCACCAATCTTGGCACCGGTGAACACCAGCTTTTCAAGCATCAGCTCGTGGGGGATACCCAGGTCATCGGCGACCCGCTCGTAGCGCTGGAACTTGGCGCTGTGGCAACCCATGCAATAGTTGGCAAAGGTGCGCGCACCATCCTGCATGGCCGCTTTGTCGGTCAGGTCGATGTCGACCTTGTCCAGCTCCAGGCCGTGTTCCGCAGCGAAGGAAAAGGCAGGCATCACTGCCAGCAAAAATACTGCAATCAACTTTTTCATCAGCCAGTCACCCTTTCCGGAACCGGTTTGGTCTTCTCGAGCCTTGTGTAGAACGGCATCAGCAGGAAGTAGGCGAAGTACAACACCGTGCACACCTGCGACAGCAAGGTGCGCCCTGGTGTCGGTGCCAGCACGCCCAATATGCCGAGGATGACGAAGGCCACGCAGAACACCAGCAGGAAGAGCTTGCTGATCCAGCCCTTGTAGCGCATGGAGCGCACCGGGCTGCGGTCGAGCCAAGGCAACACGAACAGCACGGCGATGGCGGCACCCATGGCGATCACACCCATGAGCTTGTCAGGCACCGCACGCAAGATCGCGTAGAACGGCGTGAAGTACCACACCGGTGCAATGTGCTCAGGCGTCTTGAAGGCGTTCGCCTGCTCGAAGTTCGGTTTCTCCAGGAAGTAACCGCCCATTTCCGGGAAGAAGAACACCACGGCGCAGAACACGAAGAGGAACACGACCACGCCGACAATGTCCTTGACGGTGTAGTACGGGTGGAACGGAATGCCGTCCAGCGGGATACCGTTTTCGTCCTTTTTCTTCTTGATGTCGACGCCATCGGGGTTGTTCGAACCCACTTCATGCAAGGCCAGGATGTGCAGCACCACCAGGCCCAGGATAACGATCGGCAGGGCTACCACATGCAGGGCGAAGAAGCGGTTCAGGGTAATACCGGAAATCAGGTAGTCACCACGAATCCATTGGGTGAGGTCGTCGCCGATCACCGGAATCGCACCGAACAGCGAGATGATCACCTGGGCACCCCAGTACGACATCTGCCCCCAAGGCAGCAGGTAGCCCATGAAGGCCTCTGCCATCAGCGCCAGGTAGATCAGCATGCCGAACAGCCAGACCAGCTCGCGTGGCTTCTGGTAGGAGCCGTAGAGCAGCCCGCGGAACATGTGCAGGTAGACCACGATGAAGAACGCCGACGCGCCGGTGGAGTGCAGGTAGCGCAGGATCCAGCCGTATTCCACGTCACGCATGATGTACTCGACCGAGGCGAAGGCCTCTTCCGCCGAGGGCGTGAAGCTCATGGTCAGCCACACACCGGTGACGATCTGGTTGACCAGCACCAGCAACGCCAGGGAGCCGAAGAAATACAGGAAGTTGAAGTTCTTGGGCGCGTAATACTTGCTCAGGTGGTCTTCCCACATCTTGGTGGCGGGGAAGCGCGCATCAATCCAGTCCATGAACTTGCTCATCATGCGTTCTCCTGATCGACGCCGATGACAATGATGTCGTCCGACTCATACGAGTGCGGCGGCACTGGCAGGTTGAGAGGCGCCGGCTGCGACTTGTAGACACGGCCAGCCAGGTCGTAGTGGGAACCGTGGCACGGGCAGAAATAGCCCCCTACCCACTTTGGCCCCAGGTCGGCGGGCGCCACTTCAGGGCGGAACGTCGGCGAGCAGCCCAGGTGGGTGCACAGGCCTACAAGAATGAGTATTTCCGGCTTGATCGAGCGCACCTGCGGGTCGACGTAGGTGGGTTGCACCGAGGCCTTCGACTCGGGGTCGGACAGGTCTGCGGTAATTTTCTTGAGGTTCCCGAGGATCTCCTCCGTTCGCCGTACGATGAACACAGGCTGGCCACGCCACTCAGCCACCATCTGCTGCCCGGCCTCGACCTTGGCGATATTCACCTTCACCGGTGCACCCGCGGCTTTCGCCTTGGCACTGGGAAACCATGACCCCACGAACGGTACCGCAGCCCCCACTGCCCCCGCCGCCCCGACCACAGAGGTCGCGGCTACGAGGAAGCGGCGCCGGCCTGCGTTGACGCCGTCATTGCTCATTCAGTCCTCTCCCATCAGCTTGCTTGGCCTGTTGGATCAGGCCTGTACTTAGGTAATGTCTGTGGCACTAAAAATTGGCCGCCATGGTAAGAAACAAATCCACACACTGACAAGGTGATTACCCGGTTGCGGGCTACAACCCTCGCTTTGCTTGATCTGCGTCTATGCGGTAAGCCGTCACGGACATGCTGACAGGTTAGTTCAAGACATAAAAAAAGCCCGGTTCCAAAGGAACCGGGCTTTTTCGACTGCCGAAGCGAAATTAACGCTTGGAGTACTGAGGACGCTTACGCGCTTTACGCAGACCCACTTTCTTACGCTCAACTTCACGAGCGTCGCGGGTGACGTAGCCAGCACGACGCAGAGCGCCACGCAGGGTTTCGTCGTATTCCATCAGAGCGCGGGTGATACCGTGACGGATCGCACCGGCTTGACCGCTGACACCACCACCAGCAACGGTGACGTAGATGTCGAACTTCTCAACGGTCTCGGTCAGTTCCAGCGGCTGGCGAACAACCATGCGAGCGGTTTCGCGGCCGAAGAACACGTCCAGAGAACGGTTGTTGATGGAAATGTTACCAGTACCCGGACGCAGGAAAACGCGAGCGGTTGCGGTCTTGCGACGGCCAGTGCCGTAATTTTGAGTCGCCGACATAATGAACTATCCCGTTAGATCTTCAGTTCTTGAGGCTGCTGAGCAGTGTGTGGGTGAGCAGCACCCGCGTACACTTTCAGCTTACGGTACATGTCGCGACCCAGCGGGTTCTTCGGCAGCATGCCTTTGACCGCGGTTTCGATAACACGCTCAGGGGCCTTGGCGATCAACTTCTCGAAGTTGATTTCCTTGATACCGCCTGGGAAGCCGGAGTGGGAGTAGTACATTTTGTCGGAAGACTTGGCGCCAGTTACACGGATTTGCTCGGCGTTGATGACGACGATGTAGTCGCCGGTGTCAACGTGAGGGGTGTATTCTGGTTTGTGTTTGCCACGCAGACGGCTAGCGATTTCGGTAGCCAGACGACCCAGGGTCTGGCCAGCGGCGTCGACTACGAACCACTCGCGCTTTACTGTTTCCGGTTTAGCAGTAAAAGTTTTCATTCTCTAAAGCCTCAGAGGCCGCCCAGCGAAAAATAGACGGCGAATCTTACTGGATAGTGCACAGCTTGCCAAGGGCAAGCGCGCAGCCGAACACAGACGCTTTTGGGGGCTCGGGTCGGGCACGCCAATGTTCGACGGGGTTCTTCCTGCGTGGTGGTGCATCACTTCCGCCACACGGAGAGGTGCCGAATTATCCAGATTGCGCGAAAAATTTCAACCTGCTTTTATGGGCTTCTTTACCAAGGAGAGTTTTCC
Source organism: Pseudomonas sp. PAGU 2196 (assembly GCF_022179005.1). NCBI lineage: Bacteria > Pseudomonadati > Pseudomonadota > Gammaproteobacteria > Pseudomonadales > Pseudomonadaceae > Pseudomonas > Pseudomonas sp. PAGU 2196. The sequence continues at coordinate 140,401 of NZ_BNTL01000001.1, forward strand.
CGATGGAATACCGCCAGCTCGGCCGTACCGATCTCAACGTCAGCGCCCTGTGCCTGGGCACCATGACCTGGGGCGAACAGAACGTTCAGGACGAGGCCTTCAAGCAGATTGCGATGGCCAAGGCCGCCGGGGTCAACTTCATCGACACCGCCGAAATGTACCCGGTGCCACCGCGCCCCGAGACCTATGCGGCCACCGAGCGCATCATCGGCAACTGGTTCCGCGAAAAGGGTGATCGCGACGACTGGATCCTGGCCAGCAAGGTCGCAGGCCCCGGCAACGGCATCAGCCACATCCGTGATGGCCAACTCAAGCACAACCGCCAGCACATCGTCGCGGCGCTGGACGAAAGCCTGAAACGCCTGCAAACCGACCGCATCGACCTGTACCAGCTGCACTGGCCGGAGCGCAGCACCAACTTCTTCGGCAAGCTGGGCTATCAGCACCTGCCACAAGACCACTTCACCCCACTGGAAGAAACCCTCGAAGTGCTCGACGAGCAGGTGCGCGCGGGCAAGATCCGCCACATTGGCCTGTCCAACGAAACGCCGTGGGGCACCATGAAGTTCCTGCAGTTGGCAGAAGCCCGCGGCTGGCCGCGCGCGGTGTCGATCCAGAACCCGTACAACCTGCTCAACCGCAGTTTCGAGGTGGGCCTGGCGGAAATCGCCATCCGTGAGCAATGCGGGCTGCTGGCTTATTCGCCGCTGGCCTTTGGCATGCTGTCGGGCAAATACGAGAACGGCGCCCGGCCCGAAAAAGGCCGCCTGACGCTGTTCAGCCGCTTCGCCCGCTACTCCAACCCGCAGACCGTGGCGGCCTGCAGCCGCTATGTGCAACTGGCCCAGGCACATGGGCTGGACCCGGCGCAGATGGCCCTGGCGTTCGTGACACGCCAGCCGTTCGTGACCAGCAACATTATCGGTGCGACTAGCGTCGAACAGCTCGAGAGCAACCTGGCGAGCCTGGACCTGAAGCTGAGCGATGAGCTGCTGGCGGCGATCGAGGCGATTCATCAGGACCAGCCCAACCCGGCGCCCTGAACCCAGTGCAGCGCTGTCCCTTTCGCGGGTGAACTCGCGAAAGGGACCGTGCAATTCTGCGGGGTAGACACAATCGCCAAAAAATAAGACGATCCAGCCGGTGATTGACCACTCTACCCTATAAGAACAATGACAATGATGTTTACCCAACCCTCCGCGTCGCTGCGGCGCGTCAGCATCCTGGCCATTGACAAGGTGTTTGCTTCGACCTTGATGCAAGCCAAGGATTTCTTCCACCTCGCCAGCCTGCGGTATAGCAAGCAATTGGGCCTGGGCCTGCAGCCCATGTTCGAAATTGGCCTGGTGAGCCCAGACGGCCAGCCCGTGGACAGCTTCAGTAATGTCCAACTGCCGGTCGACGGCGGCCTGAACGATGCCGACATCATCATCCTCCCAGCGTTCTGGGACGACTTCGACAACCTCATGCAGCGTTATCCACAGGTGTTGCCGTGGCTGCGCGAGCAACATGCCCGTGGCGCCGTGCTGTGCGCTGAAGCCTCTGGCGTGTTCTGGCTGGCCGAGTCCGGCCTGCTCGACGGCAAGGAGGCGACGACCTACTGGCGTTTCTTCGCCAATTTTGCCGAGCGTTTTCCGAAAATCCGCCTGAACCAGGACAAGCACCTGACCGATGCCGACAATATCTATTGCGCGGGCGGTGCGACGTCGGCCTGTGACCTGTATATCTACCTGATCGAGCGCTTCTGCGGTGCCAACGTGGCCCGCGCCGTGGCCCGCGACATCCTTTACGAAGTGCAGCGCAACTACACCCCGGGGCGCATGGGTTTTGGTGGGCAGAAACTGCACCAGGACCTGATCATCCTGCAGATCCAGCATTGGCTGGAAGAGCACTTCGCCGACAAGTTCCGCTTTGAGGACGTGGCTCGCAACCACGGCATGAGCATTCGCAACTTCATGCGCCGCTTCCAGGGCGCGACGGGCGACAAGCCGCTGCATTACCTGCAACGGCTACGGATCGAGACCGCCAAGGGCTTGTTGTCGAGCACGCGCAAGAGCATCAAGACCATCAGCTACGAAGTGGGCTACGACGACGCCAGCTTCTTTGCCCGGTTGTTCCGCCAGCACACGGAGTTGTCGCCGAACCAGTATCGGCAGCAGTTCATGCAAGAGGCTTGAGGCCTAGGGGGCCGCTTCGCGCCCCATCGCCGGCAAGCCGGCTCCTACAGGGACCGCGCGGTACTTGTGGGAGCTGGCTTGCCAGCGATGGGGCGCAAAGCGGCCCCAGTATTCAAGGCTTGTGCGCGCGCGACAGGAACTCGTGCGACTGCATCTCCAGCAACCGGCTCAAAGTCCGCTGGAACTCAAAGCTCAACCGGCCACCGGTGTACAGGTCCTTCAACTCCACCTCAGCCGAAATGATCAGCTTGACGTTACGGTCGTAGAATTCATCAACCATATTGATGAACCGGCGGGCGATATCATCGGTGGCAACGCCCATCTGCTCGACATTGCTCAGCAATACCGCATGGAAGATCTTGCCCAGTTCGATGTAGTCGTTCTGGCTACGCGGCCCGTCGCACAGGGCGCGGAAGTCGAACCAGGCGACGTCATCGCAGGTGCGCAGGGCGTTGATCGGGCGATTTTCGATCATCAGCACGTCGTTCTCGACAGCCTGGGTGCACTCAGGGGTCAGTGCCTTGAAGCTGGCACGCATGCTCTGGTGTGCGGCGTCATTGAGCGGGAAGTGGAACAGTTCGGCCTGCTCCAGGTGACGCAAGCGATAGTCGACGCCACTGTCGACGTTCACCACGTCGGTGTACTGCTTGATCATGGCGATGGCAGGCAGGAAGCGCGCACGCTGCAGGCCGTCCTTGTACAGGCCGTCCGGCACGATGTTGGACGTCGCCACCAAGGAAACGCCGTTCTTGAACAGCTCCTCCATCAAAGTGCCGAGGATCATCGCATCGGTAATGTCGGAGACGAAGAACTCGTCGAAGCAGATGACTTTGGCTTCGTCGCTGAAACGTTTGGCGATGAGGGTCAGCGGGTTTTTCTCGCCCTTGAGGGTTTTCATCTCCTCGTGCACGCGCTTCATAAAGCGGTGGAAGTGCGTCCGCATCTTCTGCTTGAACGGCAGCGCCTCGTAGAAGGTGTCGACCAGGTAGGTCTTGCCACGCCCTACCCCACCCCAGAAGTACAGGCCCTTGACCGGCGTCTGCTCTTTCTTGCCGAACAGTTTGCCGAACACGCCCGGCTTGTTGTTCTGCGCGTGCACCAGGTCGTCGTACAGGCGCTGCAAGTGACGCACCGCAGTCTCCTGCGCCGCATCATGGAAGAAGTCGGGACGTTTCAGATCTGCTTGATATCGTTCTAGGGGCGTCATGATTTCGTTAGCGAGGCAACAAAAAACGGGCCGTCACTGTAGCGACAGGCCCGCTTAATGGCAATCAGACTTGCGTCAAACTGTCTCAGTCCTGCTGTGGCACCAGGGCCTCGTGCAGGCTTTGAACAGCCGCATCACGGGCTTCGGCCGTGTCGAACTGCGGCCCTTCAGCCACTTGCTCGCCATTCAGCCACAGGCTGAAGCTCAGCCCTTCAGCACGCACATCGGCTTCGCCACCTTGCTGCAGCTGCTTGCTTACAGCGCCAGCACTCTTGCCGTCGGCGAAGCTGCGCGACAGCAACAGTTGCTCGCCGTCGGCGGCCAGCAGGCGGAAGCGGAAGCTGCCATCCTCGTCACGGAAGCTGACGAAACGCGCGCTCTTGGCGGCCTTTTTCTTCACTTCGGTGTTGGCCTGCACGCTGCTGCGGAACGAACGCAGGCCAACGGCTTCGCGCAGTTGCTCAAGGAACGGCGTGGCGATCTTGCGGGCCTTGGCGGCACCGGCCAACAGGATGTCTTCCAGGTCCGATGGACGCGAGATCAGTTGATGGTAGTGGTCGCGCTTCTCGGCCAGTTGCCCATCCAGCAGCTGGAACAGACGCTGCTTGGCGTCGCCCCAGCCCAGGCCCTGCAGCAGCTCTTCGCGGAACCCGGCGCATTGCTCCGGCGTCGAGAAGGCCTGGTACAGGGTGAACAAGTGCGAATTGTCCGGGTCTTTCGCTTCGCCCGGCGCGCGCGAGTCGGTCACAATGCGCGAAATAGCGTCTTTCATGTCCTTCGCGCTGGTGAATAGCGGGATGGTGTTGTCGTAACTCTTGGACATCTTGCGCCCGTCCAGGCCCGGCAACGTCGCCACGCTCTCTTCGATCACCGCCTCCGGCAGGGCGAAGAAGTCCTTACCCTGGCCGAACAGGTGGTTGAAGCGCTGGCCAATGTCACGGGCCATTTCCACGTGCTGGATCTGGTCACGGCCGACCGGCACCTTGTGGGCGTTGAACATCAGGATGTCGGCGGCCATCAGCACGGGGTAGCTGAACAGCCCCATGGTCACGCCGGCGTCCGGGTCTTCACCGTTCTCGACGTTCTTGTCCACCGAGGCCTTGTAGGCATGGGCACGGTTGAGCAGGCCCTTTGCAGCAACGCAGGTCAGCAACCAGGTCAGTTCGGGGATCTCCGGGATGTCGGACTGGCGGTAGAAGGTTACCTTGTCCGGATCGAGGCCACCGGCCAGCCAGGTGGCAGCGATTTCCAGGCGCGAGCGCTGGATGCGCAGCGGGTCGTCGCACTTGATCAGGGCGTGGTAGTCGGCCAGGAAGTAGAACGAATCGGCACCGGGTTGTTGGCTGGCGCGGATCGCCGGGCGAATGGCGCCGGCGTAGTTGCCCAGGTGCGGGGTGCCGGTGGTGGTGATACCGGTAAGGATGCGCGTGGTCATGGGTGTTCGCTTATTCAGGCTTGGCTCAATTCGAAAGGCGCGGCAGCAGCAGATCCTTCAGATCGGTCAGCTTGCCATGGAAGAAGTGTCCGCATTCTGCCACTTTCAGCAGCTCATGGGGGCGCGACAGGGTGTCAGACCATTCGTAGACCAACTGCGGATCGACGACCTCATCGCTGTCGGGCTGCACCAGGGTGATCGGGCAGCGTTGCGGCAACGGGAATTCGGCTGTCAGGCGCATCACCGCCGGGGCGATCATGAACAGGTGTTGCAACTCAACGCCAGCGCTTTCCAGGCGCCCTGCCAGGCTGGTCGCGACGAAACCACCGAACGAGAAGCCCATCAGCACCACCGGCAGCTCAGGGTGCTTCGCGCGCAACCAGGCAGCCGCTGCCTCGGCATCGGCTACCTCGCCCGCGCCCATATCATGGCTGCCGGCGCTTTGGCCGACACCCCGGTAGTTGAAGCGCAGGGTCACGTAACCGGCGTCACGCGCGGTGCGTTGCAACGTCGAAACTACCTTGTTGAGCATGGTGCCGCCCTGGACCGGGTTGGGGTGGCAGATCAGCACCACGCCGCGGGCATCGGCCACGTCCAGGTACAAGGCTTCCAACTGGCCACAAGGGCCATCGATGAACAAGGGGGTTTCGCGGACAAGCAAGGCACTACTCCGTGACCTCGGGAAGGGTCGATTCGTCTAGGTGAGGAATTCTGTTCTGATTTGCGATCGCTCGCGGTATACAGCGCAGGTCTGAGCCGTTAACGTAAAGCAAAGCCGTTTATAGAGGAAGGACTCGTGGAACTCTCGCTCCTTGTTTGGTTGTTGCCGACCCTGGCCCTGGTCATCGGCGTGGTGGTTGGTTTCGTCGTAGCCCGCCTGCTGCCCAATGCCGCGCCGAGCAGCACGCAACGTCAACTGGATGACATCCAGCAGCGTTTCGACAGCTACCAGAACGAAGTGGTCACCCACTTCAACAGCACCGCCGTACTGGTCAAGAAACTCACCCAGAGCTACCAGGATGTCCAGGATCACCTCGCCGATGGCGCCAACACCCTGGCCCTCGACGACGTCACCCGCCAGCGCCTGCTGGCCGCCCTGCACTCCGAAGCGGCCCAAGGCCCACGCGACCGTCTGACCCCGCCGAAGGACACCGCCGAAGTGCCACGCGATTACGCGCCAAAAACGCCGAACTCGCCGGGTATGCTCGATGAGAGCTACGGGCTCAAGCGTTGAGCTGATGCGTTGCAAAAGGCCTCGAAAGAGGCCTTTTGTTTTTCTGAGGGGCAGCATTACCCAGCAATCGACACCGAGCCGGCAACAGATTCACGCAACTTACTCAGCACACATTTCCGAGTGCCTCTCGGCCTGGTATTTGCGGACCCTGCATAAGCCTATCCAACCCAGGAGAACTCTTATGCTGACTCACCGACAACGCTCATTCATTGCCACTGTTGAGGCCGTGGACGGTAGCTTCAATTTCCTCGATGAACTGCTGGGAGGACCAGCCGAGATCGGCGGCACTTCTACCCCCACCACACAAAAACCGACGATGGCTGGCATTGCCCACGCGGGATGGGCCGGCCGTTTTTTCCGCCACACCGTGATAACCAGCAGTGGAAACCGAGGAAGCCGAGCACCTGTCTATGAGCAGAATCCCACGCCGGTTGTAAAACCGGTTGAACCCAGCAAGCGTGACGAATCGAATTACCTTGGGTATGTTGCTGAAGCAGTCGATGTCGCGCCGCTGCACCTTTACTTTCGCAGCGTGGAAAAGGGCTACCGGTTGTTCGTTCGGTCTTCCGTTCGCTACGCACGCGCACTTTACATCCATAAGGAAAATTGCGTATGCGCCTTACCCTCCCCCTTCGATAACGCCTACCCAACGCTCTTCGAGTTGCTGGATTGCGACAACATACCCATCACTTTCGCCAGCCTTGAAGACCAGGTAACTGTGCGTCTGGCCCCAGCAGGCCGGCAAACGCCCTTGATGTTGCGCACGTTCAAAGGTGTGCCATACACCTATGTTTGCACGCAAGGCCAGTCTCCTCTTGAGTTGCGCCTGAGTATTCTGGAAAGAAACGCCGCGTATCTGAACGACCCTGATGAAGTCTGACCTCCAGGCGTAAGGCCCTGACGCGGCTATGCCAATGTCAGGGCCCCTACAGCCGCTTCAACTGCAAACCATCAGCGCGTGGCCAACATCCTCAAGCAGGTCCTCCACATCCTCAAGCCCCACCGATAAACGAACCAACCCCTCCGATATCCCGTGATGTGCCCGCTCCTTCGGCGTATAGCTGGAATGGGTCATGCTCGCCGGATGCTGCGCCAGCGACTCGGCATCGCCCAGGCTCACCGCCCGCGCGAACAGCTGCAGGGCATTCATGAAGCGCCGCCCGGCTTCGATGCCGCCCTTGAGCTCGAACGCGATCATGCCACCCGGCAGGCGCATCTGCCGTTGAGCGAGTTCGTACTGGGCAAACGAGGGCAGCCCTGGATAGTGGATAAACTCGACCTGCGGCTGGCGCGCGATAAACTCTGCAACCTGCTGTGCGTTGGCGCAATGGCGGTCCATGCGCAGCGCCAGGGTCTTGATACCGCGCATCAACAGCGAAGCGTCATGCGGCGACAGCACCGCGCCCGTCATGTCTTTGAGGCCTTCCAGGCGTATCCGGTCGATCAGCGCCTTGCGCCCCACCACCAGCCCTGCGGTGAGATCACCATGGCCGCTCAAGTACTTGGTGGCCGAATGCACCACCAGGTCGGCTCCCATTTCCAGGGGCCGCTGCAAATAAGGCGTGCAGTAGGTGTTGTCGACCACGATATGCAAATCATGCCCACGCGCGGCATCCGCCACGGCCGCGATATCGACCAGTTGCATGTTGGGGTTGGCGGGTGTTTCGAAGTAGATCATCCGTGTTTTGCTGGTGATCGCCGCCTTGAGTGCCTTGATGTCGTTAAGGTCGACGTGACGGATTTTCACCCCGAACTCGCCAATGCCATGGTGCAGGAAGGCAAAGGTACAGCCATACAACGTGCGCCCGACAATCAGTTCATCACCCGGCCGCAGTAGGGTCCAGATCGTCGAGGTAATGGCCCCCATCCCCGAAGCCAGCGCCAGCCCGGCCTCGCCCCCTTCCAGGGACGCCATGCGCTGTTCCAGCAAGGCCAGCGTCGGGTTGGAAATACGGCTGTAGAAGTGCCCCGCTTCCTCCCCTGCAAAGCAGGCAGCGCCATATTCAACGGTGGGGAAGGCATAGGTCGCTGTTTGATACACCGGCGGCACGAGGGCGCCCCCGTGGGAAAGCGGGTCATAACCATGGTGGATGGCCCGTGTGGAAAAACCGGTGTTGTTATGGGAGTCGCGCATGGCAACAGCCTCTGGTGGTTTGTTATAAGCTTATGCCACTGAGCTGCCTGAATTTTTCCAAAATAGCCCACTCAACCGAGCACTTTTTGGAACAAAAACAACAATTATTCGATCAGGAGGGCAAACCATGCCTTCGAACCTCGACCGCGCCGACCGCGCCCTGCTCGCTGCCCTGCAGGACAACGCCCGCCTTACCGTCTCCGAACTTGCCGACCAAGTAGCGCTGACCACCTCGCCTTGCTGGCGGCGTGTCAAATTGCTGGAAGATAACGGCTATATCACCGGGTACCAGGCCATTCTTTCCCCTAAGTCATTGGGGTTTGGCGTCACCGCTTTTGTCAGCATCATGATGGATTCGCATACCAAAGACATGGCCTTGGCCTTTGAGAAGCGGTTGATGGAAATACCCGAAATCGTTGCCTGCCATAATATTTCCGGGCGCTATGACTTCTTGCTGGAAATACTGGCGCGGGACCTTGAATCGTTTGGGGAATTCACCCGGGAAGTACTGCAGCGGTTGCCGGGAGTTAAAGAAATTTATTCGAGCTTTTCGTACAAGGCAGTGAAAGAGAGGCGCGTGATTCCAGTGTCGGAAAAGCATATCTGATTCAGACCTTTCCGAACGGCAGGAAGGGTCCTACCGATGGATAGGCCGCAACTGACATACTGCACATTCAATACACGAAATGCTTTGCCATGTAGTGATCAGGAGAACCTACATGGCACAGGACAAAACGTATTATCTCACCGAAGGGCTTTGGATTAGCGCCGCTGCCCCCACGGGTGCTGAACTCAGGTTACTGGGTGGCGGTGGAGGCGGACCAGGCGGAGGGGGCTGGGGGCTGAGTGAAGGCTACCCTCGCGGTACCAGCCCAACCAAAAATGATATTGCGCGGGTCATTTCAACACGGAGAGTGTTGACAGAGGAATATCAGGTCATCGAGAAAGACCACGAAGAAAAATATACTCAAGAGATAAACCAGCTCCCAGAAACGATTGCCGCATTAAAAGCTCAAATCAGATCCGACGCGCAGAACACACCCAACCAATCTTTAAAAGCAATAGTTGAACAACAGGTTTTGACCTCACGTATCAGCCAGATGCGTGAGAACTACCTGCAGATTTTACCCGACGCAAATAGCTATTTTGGCGTACCCGCGTTCTATAAGCGCGGCGATTCAATGATGAGTCGGTTTCTCGACCCTGGCTTCATCGAATCAACAACGGGTGAAGCCTTGGGTGCGGAATGGGCCACAAAACTGCAGAGGTCGTGGGACGGCGCCTATCGTTTACACCTGCTAGCCCAGAAGCATCAGTCGCTAGCGGATGAACTCAAAAGGCTGGCAGGACAGGTAGATCAAGAGGAGCTGACCCAGCAGCCTTTAGACCTGCTGAAGGTGATTGCGCGTAGAACAGCGCAGATTCACGTAGAGCGGCAAATTCACTTCGAATGTTTGCCCAATGTTATTCAGCATGAGCTCGGGCAAACCGTCATTGGGGACGCGTACACACTCGCCCAAACGTTCAATGCTTACTTGGCCACCGCCTCTGCTCTGGTGCAGAGCAAACAATCGCAAATACCGCAGTACCCAGATCAAAATCCGCGGATCAGCAGCCCTCTGTCGAAACCCCAACTGGAAGGGCTGTTGCATCTTGTGGATGAGCAAAGATTGCGCCGAGCTGGTCAGCGCTGGAAGGAATATCACCAGGCCCTTGCATTGAGCGAATCGATCAGGTTCCTCGACACCTTCACAAGTGCTACGCAGAATCTTAACCAGCGCGCGGCCGAGGTTGAACACTTACAAGCTCAGTTTGCAGCGCAACAGGCGGCGGCTGAGGAAGCCGCTCGGCTACAGGCTGAGGCTGAGCGCCTGGCTGCCGAGGAAGTGGTGAGGCAGCAGGCCGAAGCTGAGCGATTGGCCGCAGAAGAAGCGGCACGCCAGCAAGCCGAAACTGAGCGTTTAGCTGCCGAGGCGGAACGGCAGCAGCTCGAGAAGTTGCTCAAACGTATAAGTTACAACCACGAAGGCCGACTGGCGGCATCGGTCCCTGCAATCATCCCCATCGGTGCTGCAACGTTCGCAATCGCCGAGACCGCCTATACAGCGTTAGGGGCTGCAATATCTGCAGCTTTGACCAGGATTATTGCGGCTTCCACTCCCGCCCTAGCGGTGGGCTCCCTGGCTATGGCCTGGCCGTCGACGTTGGCCAACAGCGAACGTCACTACCTCATCAGCACGCCCCTCGCTAACCTTTCACCTCCGAACGGTCCGGATCTAGTCGCCCTTGCCCTCTCATCAACCAGTATCGATTTACCTTACCTTCTTGCTGGGGCCGAAGACCAACATGGGCTGGATCTCTACGTGGTCCCTGGCGCTAAGCCAGTACCCGTTCGCGCCGCGACGTTCGACAGCGAGCGCCAGCTTTACAGCCTGGCACTGGAGAACCCTCAGCGAATTCTGACCTGGACCCCAGCCAGCGCACCGGGGGATGAACAAGGAACCTCTACCAGTCTTCCGCCGGCACCACCTGGGACTGTCGTTTACACCGGCAGCAGCCTTAATCCTGTAAGCACCGAGCAGGACGGTTATCCGGCTCTGGAGCTACTGGATCAAGAACGGCTGATCATCACCTTTCCGCTGGATTCGGGTTTGCCGCCTATTCTGGTGGTGTTCAAGAGTCCTCGATATGAACCGGGGGTGGTTAGTGGGGTAGGCTCAGATATCACCGAGGTTTGGCTTGGCCAGTCTAGCCGTGAAGAAGGAGCCCTCATCCCAACACGAATCGCTGCCCAACTCATAGGCAGGGAGTTCAATAATTTCAATGCTTTTCGGATGGAGTTCTGGAGGTCTGTCTCCCATGACGCAGAGTTATCCAAACAATTTTCACAACAAAACTTAAGCCGCATGAGAAATGGCAACGCCCCAATCACTCGAAAAGCTGACGCATACGGTTTGCAAAGAAGCTTTATACTACACCACGTCAGCCCAATTGGAGAGGGTGGAGCAGTTTACGATGTTGACAACCTAAGAGTCGTCACACCGATAGCGCATCAAAAAATTCATTACGGTGACAAGTCATGATCTTAAAAAAAAGTTACAACGATTACACTGAAGCAGAGTTTATAGAATTTCTTGAAGCGCTTTATCGCGCCAACGCCATTGAGCCTGACGAAACGCTAGCCCCATTACTAATCCACTTCTCAACCATTACCGAACACCCTAGCGGAACGGATTTAATCTATTGGCCAGACAGTGAAGCACAAGGTGAACTTCAAGCCGTGCTTAACATCATTAAGGACTGGCGCGCAGCTAACGGCAAGCCAGGATTTAAAGCAGAGTAAATCCAACACCCCGCTCATACGGGGTGTTACTCCTTAAAAAATTAGTGCGTCCCAGAATTGTGAGATTTGCACGTCCGGACACAAACAAAAAACCCCGCCGAAGCGGGGTTTTTCATGCAGCTTCAGCGCTTAGATCGCGCCACGCTGACGCAGCACATCCAGCACCTGCTTCACGCCTTCGTCGACACTGGTGTTCTGGGTATCGATCACCAGGTCAGCGTCCAGCGGCACATCGAACGGGAAGCTCTCACCCGGGATGTTGTCGCCACCGGCAGCATACAGGCCCTGCGGGTCGCGCTCGCGGCAGGCGATTGGCGAGGCCTGGACGTAAACGGTCACCAGGCGCTCCTTGCCGATCAGCGCCTTGGCCTGTTCGCGGCCTTCGGCATCCGGGGCGACGAAGGCGGCCAGGGTCAGCATGCCGGCTTCGTTGAACTGGCGCGCCACATGGGCGGCGCGGCGCCAGTTCTCGGTGCGGCCGGCGCGGTCCTGTGGCAGGCCCTTGTTCAGGTCGTGGCGCAGGTTCTGGCCATCGAGCACGTACACTGCACGGCCCATGTCGAACAGCTTGCGCTCCACGGCGTAGGCCAAGGTGCTCTTGCCAGCACCGGACAGGCCGCTGAACAGCACGGTGGCCGGCTGCTGGCCGAAGCGCAGGGCGCGCTCTTCGGTGGACACGTGAGCCTGCTTGCCATGCTGGCCGGTGCTGCCGTGCGGCAGCACTGGCTGTGCGATGATCATGCCGGCGCCAACGGTGCCGTTGGTCAGGCGGTCGATGACGATGAACGCACCGGTGGTGCGGTTGCTGTCATAGCCGTCCAGTGCGATGGCGCTGTCCAGGGACACCTTGACGCGACCGATCTCGTTCAGCTGCAGCGCGCTGGCCGCATCCTTTTCGAGGGTATTCACATCGACCTTGTGGGTGATGCTAGCGATCGAGCCCGGCACATAGCTGGTGGCGCGCTTGATGTCGTATTTCTTGCCCGGGAGCATGGGCTCTTCGGCCATCCACACCAGCATCGCGTCGAACTGGTCGGTTACCGGCGGGACGTTGTCGGCATGCACCAGCAGGTCGCCACGGGAGATGTCGATCTCGTCTTCCATGGTCAGGGTCACGGCCTGGCCTGGGCCGGCATTTTCCAGCTCACCTTCGTAGGTGACGATGGATTTGACCCGGCTGCTCTTGCCCGACGGCAGCACGACGATTTCGTCGCCCTTGTGCACTACGCCACTGGCGAGGGTGCCGGCAAAGCCGCGGAAGTTCAGGTTCGGACGGTTGACGTACTGCACCGGGAAGCGCAGGTCGGTGAAGTTGCGGTCGGCCGCGACTTCCACGGTCTCGAGGATTTCCATCAGCGCAGGGCCGGTGTACCACGGCGAACGCTCGCTGCGGTTGACCACGTTGTCGCCCTTGAGCGCCGACATCGGCACGAAGTGCAGGCTGCTCGGCGTCAGGTTGATGGCATCGGCGAACTTCAGGTAGTCGGCCTTGATTTCTTCGAACACACCTTCGTCGAACCCTTTGAGGTCCATCTTGTTGACGGCGACGACGATGTGCTTGATGCCCAGCAACGAGGCGATATAGCTGTGACGACGGGTCTGGGTCTGCACGCCGTAGCGGGCATCGACCAGGATGATCGCCAGGTCACAGGTGGATGCACCGGTGGCCATGTTACGGGTGTACTGCTCGTGGCCCGGGGTGTCGGCAATGATGAACTTGCGCTTGGCGGTGGAGAAGTAGCGGTAGGCGACATCGATGGTGATGCCCTGCTCACGCTCGGCCTGCAGGCCGTCGACCAGCAGCGCCAGGTCGACTTCTTCGCCGGTGGTGCCGGACTTCTTCGAATCACGGGTGATGGCTTCGAGGTGGTCCTCGTAGATCATCTTCGAGTCGTGCAGCAGGCGCCCGATCAGGGTGCTCTTGCCGTCGTCGACGTTGCCGCAGGTCAGGAAACGCAGCAGTTCCTTGCGCTCGTGCTGGGCCAGGTAGGCGAGGATGTCCTCGCTGATCAGATCAGATTGGTGCGACATGGAGTAACCCTGAAATTAGAAGTAGCCTTGGCGTTTCTTGTCTTCCATGGAGCCGGCGCCATCGTGGTCGATGACACGGCCCTGGCGTTCGGACGTACGGGTCAGGAGCATTTCCTGAATGATGTCCGTCAGGGTCTCGGCTTCGGACTCGACAGCACCCGTCAGCGGGTAGCAACCGAGGGTACGGAAACGCACCTTCTTCTTGACGATGCGGGCCTTTTCTTCCTCGGAGAGGTGCTCAAGGATGCGCTCGTCGTCGATCATGATCAGGGTGCCGTTCTTCTCGATGACTTCACGCTCGGCGGCGAAGTACAGCGGCACGATCGGGATGCCTTCGAGGTAGATGTACTGCCAGATGTCCAGCTCGGTCCAGTTCGACAGCGGGAAGACGCGGATCGACTCGCCCTTGTTCACCTTGCCGTTGTACACGTTCCACAGCTCGGGGCGCTGGTTCTTCGGGTCCCAACGGTGTTTGCTGTCGCGGAACGAGTAGACGCGTTCCTTGGCGCGCGACTTCTCTTCGTCACGGCGGGCACCACCGAAGGCGGCGTCGAAACCATGCTTGTCCAGCGCCTGCTTGAGGCCCTGGGTCTTCATGATATCGGTGTGCTTGGAGCTGCCATGGGTGAAGGGGTTGATGCCCTGCGCCACACCCTCAGGGTTGACGTGGGTGATCAGCTCCAGGCCCATTTCCTCGACCATCTTGTCGCGGAAGCTGTACATCTCCTGGAATTTCCACTGGGTGTCGACGTGCATCACCGGGAACGGCAGCTTGCCCGGGAAGAAGGCCTTGCGCGCCAGGTGCAGCATCACGGCGGAATCCTTGCCGATCGAGTACAGCATCACCGGGTTGTCGAACTCGGCGGCCACCTCGCGGATGATGTGGATGCTCTCCGCCTCCAGCTGTTTCAAGTGCGTCAGTTTGTCGACCATGGCTACTCACGAAAAACGATCTTATGGACGGCCTGCGGGCCGTGTTCGAGCGAGCCACTTTATCACAGCGGCTGATTCTATTTAGGAGGCGGGCTAGATCGAAACAATCTAACGATATGACTGGGGGTTTGGGCTCTGGCTACCCACCACCAGCCGTTGTAGGGGCAGCCTTGTGCTGCGAAGAGGCCAGTGGTGGCACTTTGGCCTGTACCGGCCTCTTCGCAGCGCAAGGCTGCTCCTACAGGGGCTGTGGGAGATCCGGAAGGGTTAGATCGGATTCGGGCAATCGATGAACAGATGTTCCACGGCGAAGCGCCGGGCCAGGTAGTCGCCCAGGGCCTGCACGCCATAGCGCTCGGTGGCATGGTGCCCGGCGGCGATGAAGCTGACGCCGTTTTCGCGAGCACTGTGGAAGGTCTGTTCCGACGCCTCGCCACTGATGAACAGGTCGACCCCTGCGGCAATCGCGGTATCGATATACCCCTGCCCGCCCCCGGTGCACCAGCCCACGCGGCGGATCATCTGCTCGCCTTCAACCAGCAACGGCTCACGCCCCATCACCTCTTGCACCCGCCGGGCAAAATCCCGTGCAGTCATCGGCTCGGCCAGCGAACCGACCAAGCCAACCACTTTCGGGTTTTCCGGGTCCAGCGGCCCCTCGACGGTGATATCCAACTGGCGCGCCAGCTGCACGTTGTTGCCCACCTCCGGGTGTACATCCAACGGCAGGTGGAACGCCAGCAGGCTGA
Organism: Pseudomonas sp. PAGU 2196; assembly: GCF_022179005.1. Taxonomy (NCBI): domain Bacteria; kingdom Pseudomonadati; phylum Pseudomonadota; class Gammaproteobacteria; order Pseudomonadales; family Pseudomonadaceae; genus Pseudomonas; species Pseudomonas sp. PAGU 2196. The sequence goes on from NZ_BNTL01000001.1 coordinate 155,644, forward strand.
TGTCGTGCTTGAGCAGGGTTTTCAAACGGCGCTGCTTGATCCCCGTGATGCACGGGTTCTCGCCCTTCCAGAAGTAGCCATGGTGCACCAGCACCAGGTCGGCCTCGGCCTCGACCGCGGCATCCAGCAACGCTTGGCTGGCCGTGACACCGCTGACAATGCGGCTGACCTGCGGGCGGCCCTCGACCTGCAGCCCGTTGGGGCAATAATCCTGGATCTTCGCACTGCCCAGGTAGCGCTCGGCTTCCTCGACCAAGGTGTTCAGAGCGACGGCCATGAAAATCTCCTCGAAATCTGCGTTTTTGCCGGGTTCAACACCCGTATACTGGCGGCCATTATGAGCCGTCGCCGGCCTTGGGGAAACCGGCGTCAGCCGCCTGGGTGCAGGCCAGACAAGCCTTCGCCGATCAGCGGTTTCAGGTGTATGATCGCGCGCGCTCGCGCCCCGTGGCGCTGCTATCTGGCTCCCGCCCTACTCCCAGGATTCGTTCATGTTCAAGGCTCTGCGTTACTTTGGCTGGCCCCTGCTCACCGGTGTGTTGATCGCCATGCTGATCATCCAGCGCTTCCCGCAATGGGTCGGCCTGCCCAGCCAGGACGTCAACCTGCAGCAGGCCCCGCAAACCACCCGGATCATGCAGGGCCCGGTGTCGTATGCCGACGCCGTGACCCTGGCCGCACCGGCGGTGGTCAACCTGTACACCACCAAGGTGGTCAACAAGAGCGCCCATCCACTGTTCGAAGACCCGCAGTTCCGCCGCTTCTTTGGCGACAACCTGCCCAAGCAGAAGCGCTGGGAGTCGAGCCTGGGCTCGGCGGTAATCATGAGCCCCGAGGGCTACCTGCTGACCAACAACCACGTCACCAGTGGCGCCGACCAGATCGTGGTAGCGCTCAAGGATGGCCGCGAAACCTTGGCCCGGGTGATCGGCAGCGACCCCGAAACCGACCTGGCGGTACTGAAGATCGACTTGAAGAGCCTGCCAGCCATCACCATCGGCCGCTCCGACAACATCCACATTGGTGATGTCTCGCTGGCCATCGGCAACCCCTTTGGTGTCGGCCAGACCGTGACCATGGGCATCATCAGTGCCACCGGCCGTAACCAGCTGGGCCTGAACAACTACGAAGACTTCATCCAGACCGACGCGGCGATCAACCCGGGTAACTCCGGCGGTGCACTGGTCGATGCCAACGGCAACCTGATCGGCATCAACACGGCCATTTTCTCCAAGTCCGGCGGCTCTCAGGGCATTGGTTTCGCCATCCCGGTGAAGCTGGCGCTGGAGGTGATGAAGTCGATCGTCGAACATGGCCAGGTGATCCGTGGCTGGCTGGGCATCGAAGTGCAGCCGCTGAGCCAGGAACTGGCTGAGTCGTTCGGTATGCAGAATCGCCCAGGCATCGTCGTGGCGGGGATCTTCCGCGAAGGGCCGGCGCAAAAAGCCGGGCTGCAGCTGGGTGACGTGATCATGAGCATCAACGGCGAGCCGGCGGGTGACGGGCGCAAGTCGATGAACCAGGTGGCGCGGATCAAGCCCAACGAGAAGATCACCATCGAGGTGATGCGCAATGGGCAGCAGCTGAAGCTGGTTGCCGAGGTGGGGCTGCGGCCGCCACCTGCTCCGGCGACGACGCAGGAAGAGAAGTAACACTGGGGCTGCTTTGCAGCCCATTCGCAGCGCAAGGCTGCTCCTACCAGGCAATGCGATTGCCCTGTAGGAGCAGCCTTGTGCTGCGAATGGGCCGCAAAGCGGCCCCACCAGCATCAATGCAAAATCTGGCTCAAGAACAACTTGGTCCGATCACTGCGCGGCCGGTCGAAGAAATCATCCGGCGCCGCCTGCTCCACAATCTCCCCCTTGTCCATGAAGATCACCCGGTTCGCCACCGTGCGGGCAAAGCCCATCTCGTGGGTGACACAGAGCATGGTCATGCCGTCCTCGGCCAGGCCCACCATGGTATCGAGCACTTCCTTGACCATCTCTGGGTCGAGCGCCGACGTCGGCTCGTCGAACAGCATGATCTTCGGTTTCATGCACAGCGCCCGGGCAATCGCCACACGCTGCTGCTGGCCACCCGACAACTGCCCCGGGTACTTGTGCGCCTGCTCAGGGATACGCACCCGCTCCAGATAATGCATGGCGATTTCCTCGGCCTTGCGCCGCGGCATCTTGCGCACCCACATCGGCGCCAGTGTGCAGTTTTCCAGAATGCTCAGGTGCGGGAACAGGTTGAAGTGCTGGAACACCATGCCCACCTCACGGCGGATCGCCTCGATCTGCTTGAGGTCGTTGGTCAGCTCGACGCCATCGACGACGATGCGCCCCTGCTGGTGCTCTTCAAGCCGGTTAAGGCAGCGGATGGTGGTCGACTTGCCCGACCCGGATGGCCCGCACAGCACGATGCGCTCGCCCTGGCGCACATTCAGGTTGATGTCCTTAAGCACATGGAACTGGCCATACCATTTGTTCACACCCTGCATCTGGATGATGCCTTCGGGGCCAGCAGGCTGCTTGATCGCTTCACTCATTTCGAAACTCCTAACGCTTGTGGCCAGTGTCCAGCTTGCGCTCCAGGTGCATGGAGTAGCGGGACATACCGAAACAGAAAATCCAGAAAACCAGCGCAGCGAACACGTAGCCCTCGGTGGCCATGCCCAGCCAGGCCGGGTCGGCCGCCGCTTGCTTGACGCTGTTGAGCAGGTCGAACAGGCCGATGATGATGACCAGGCTGGTGTCCTTGAACAGGGCAATGAAGGTGTTGACGATGCCAGGGATCACCAGCTTCAGCGCCTGGGGCAGGATCACCAGGCCCATCGCACGCCAGTAGCCCAGACCCATGGCCGCAGCCGCTTCGTATTGCCCCTTGGGGATGGCCTGCAGGCCACCGCGCACCACCTCGGCGATGTACGCCGACTGGAACAGGATTACGCCGATCATCGCCCGCAGCAGCTTGTCGAAGCTCATGCCTTCGGGCAGGAACAGCGGCAGCATCACCGAGGACATGAACAGCACGGTGATCAACGGTACGCCGCGCCAGAACTCGATGAAGGTCACGCAGACCACTTTCACCGCCGGCATCCGCGAACGCCGCCCCAATGCCAGCAAGATGCCCAGCGGTAACGCACCGACGATACCCACGGTGGCGATCACCAGGGTCAGCATCAGCCCGCCCCACTGGCTAGTCGGCACGCTTTCCAGGCCCAGGTAGCCGCCATGCAGCAGGGTGTAGGCAAGGACCGGGTACAGCACCAGGAAGCCCAGGCCATACACGGCCTTGCGCGGGAAGCGCTTGATGAACAGCGGCGCGGCGCCGAGCACGGCCAGCCACACGGTCAGGTCCACGCGCCAGCGCAGTTCCGTCGGGTAGTAGCCGTACATGAACTGGCCAAAGCGCTGCTGCACGAACACCCAGCAGGCGCCCTCCTTGGTGCAGTCTGCGCGGGTGGTGCCGACCCAGTTGGCATCGATCAGCGCCCACTGCAGCAAAGGCGGTACGATCAGCCACACCAAATAAAGGGCGAACAGGGTCAGCAGGGTATTGAGCCAGCTGGAGAACAGGTTGGCACGCATCCATGCGAGCACGCCGACGGTCTTCACCGGTGGCGGCATGTCAGGTTTGAAAACGTGAGCATTCACGGGCGTATCCTCACCGCTCGATCAGCGCAATGCGCTTGTTGTACCAGTTCATCAGCAGCGAAATGCTGATGCTGATGGCGAGATAGACACTCATGGTGATGGCAATCACCTCGATGGCCTGGCCGGTCTGGTTGAGCACCGTACCGGCGAACAGCGAGACCATCTCTGGGTAGCCGATACCGGCCGCCAGCGACGAGTTCTTCGCCAAGTTCAGGTACTGGCTGGTCAGCGGCGGAATGATCACCCGCAGTGCCTGGGGGATGATCACCTTGCGCAGGGTCGGGCCCTCGCGCAGGCCCAGCGAACGCGCAGCTTCAGTTTGGCCATGGCTGACCGAACGGATGCCGGAGCGCACGATTTCGGCAATGAACGCCGCGGTGTAGATCGTCAGCGCCAGGGTCAATGCCAGCAGTTCCGGGATCAGCACCCAGCCACCGACGAAGTTGAAGCCCTTCAACTGCGGCACTTCCCAGTGCACGGGGCTGCCGAACAGCAGCACGCAGAGCCCAGGGATGGCAATGAACAGCGCCAGCCCCACCCAAAACTTGTGAAACGGCTCACCGGTCTCGTTGAAGCGTTTGTTGGCAACACGCACCATCACCACGATGGCCGCGATCGCCAGCGCCAGGGCAATGACAAACGGCCAGAAGCCATCGGCCATCGAGGCGCCGGGCATGTTCAGGCCCCGGTTGCTGATGAAGAACAGGTCGTTGATGTTGATGCTGCCCCGCGGCCCTGGCAGGGTCAGGAACACCGCGAAATACCAGAACAGAATCTGCAGCAAAGGCGGAATGTTGCGGAAGGTCTCCACATACACGGTCGCCAGTTTGTTGATCATCCAGTTCGGTGAAAGCCGTGCCACCCCGATGATGAACCCCAAAACGGTCGCCAGGATGACGCCGATGAACGTCACCAGCAGCGTGTTGAGCAGGCCGATGACGAACACCCGCGCGTAGCTGTCGGATTCCACATAAGGGATCAAGTGCTGGGCGATGCCGAAGCCGGCACTGCGGTCGAGGAAGTCGAAGCCCGAGGTGATGCCCCGGTGTTGCAGGTTGGTTTGCGTGTTGTGGAACAGGTACCAGCCCAGGCCCACCACGAAGACGATCGTGAGAACCTGGAACAACCACGCGCGCACACGCGGATCGTTCAGGGATAGCCCCTTTTGTGCGCCGATTCGATTTTGCATGAAGTGCCCCGGACAGTAGGGATTCGAACAGCCTGCGGCGGCGGGATGCCGCCGCAGGGTGCAGCCATCAGCGCACAGGTGGCGCGTACTGGATGCCGCCGTTGTTCCACAGGGCGTTCATGCCACGGTCGATCTTCAAGTCAGTGCTCTGGCCCAGGTTCTTCTCGAACACTTCGCCATAGTTGCCCACTTGCTTGACGATCTGGACTACCCAATCTTTGGGCAGCTTGAGGTCTTTGCCGTACTCGCCATCCGCACCCAGCAGGCGGGCGACGTCAGGGTTCTTGGTGGATTTGGCTTCGGCCTCGACGTTCTTCGAGGTGATGCCGGCCTCTTCGGCATTGAGCATGGCGAACAGGGTCCACTTGACGATGCTGAACCATTCTTCGTCGCCCTTGCGTACCACCGGGCCCAGCGGTTCCTTGGAGATGGTTTCCGGCAGCACCACGTAGTCGGTCGGCGCGGCCAGCTTGGAACGCTGGGCGAACAGCTGCGACTTGTCCGAGGTCAGCACGTCGCAACGGCCGGATTCCAGCGACTTGGCGCTTTCGTCGGAGGTGTCGAAGGTGATCGGGGTGTACTTCAGGTTATTGGCGCGGAAGTAGTCGGAAACGTTCAGCTCGGTGGTGGTACCGGCCTGGATGCAGATGGTCGCGCCATCGAGCTCTTTGGCACTGGAAACCCCCAGCTTCTTGTTGACCAGGAAGCCGACGCCGTCATAGTAGGTGACACCGGCGAACACCAGGCCCATGCCGGCATCGCGCGAGCTGGTCCAGGTGGTGTTGCGCGACAGCACGTCGACTTCGCCAGACTGCAGCGCAGTGAAGCGTTCCTTGGCGTTGAGCTGGCTGAACTTGACCTTTGTCGCATCGCCGAACACGGCGGCAGCAACGGCGCGGCAGACATCGGCGTCGATACCGATGATCTTGCCTTGCGCATCAGGTACCGAGAAGCCTGGAAGACCGTCGCTCACGCCACACTGGACGAAGCCCTTCTTCTTTACCGCATCAAGCGTGGCGCCGGCCTGGGCGGTTGTCACAGCGCCCAGCGCAGCGGCAGCGGTCAGGACTGCCAGGGTGGTTTTCAACATCTTCATTCACAACCTCCAAATCGCTCTTGTTGTACCGAGCCGGAATTGCACCGCACCCTTTTGAGGCGTATCCGACCCGTGTTGGCTTGTTATTGGGTCAATGGCGCAATGGGCTGTTCTATGACAGCCTTCACGTGCAAAGGGTGTTACCGTCACGGCCTGACCCTTGCATCGGATGATTCATAGCAAAGGGCGTACCACAGTTGACGGCTAAAGCGTTTAAGCGCTCGTCAAGTAGGGAAAGTTGTATCGTTGCGACATTCTTTTTCCGACAATCATTTGCAGCGCCTTCTTTTTACGCACACGAAAACAAGACACGCACACTTTCGGAGCAGTCATGACCAACCCGCTGATTCTCGAACCGCAGAAAACCGCCGACGCCTGTGTGATCTGGTTGCACGGCCTGGGCGCCGACCGTTACGACTTCCTACCGGTTGCCGAATTCATGCAGGAACGACTGCTCAGTACCCGGTTCATCATGCCCCAGGCCCCTACCCGCCCAGTCACCATCAATGGCGGCTATGCCATGCCCAGCTGGTATGACATCAAGGCCATGACCCCGGCGCGCGCCATCGACGAGGCGCAACTGGAGGAATCGGCCGACCAGGTGATCGCCCTGATCAAGGCCGAACAGGCCAAGGGCATCAATCTGTCGCGGATTTTCCTGGCCGGTTTCTCCCAAGGTGGCGCCGTGGTGCTGCACACGGCCTATATAAAGTGGCAAGAAGCCCTGGGCGGGGTGATCGCGCTGTCCACCTATGCGCCAACCTTCAACGATGCCCACGAGCTCAGCGCCTGCCAGCAACGCACCCCGGCCCTGTGCCTGCATGGCGTGCACGACCCGGTGGTGATCCCTTCGATGGGGCGCACGGCCTTCGAATACCTGAATACCTGGGGTGTTGCCGCCCAATGGCACGAGTACCCCATGGAGCATGAAGTGGCCATCGAGGAACTGAGCGATATCCACGACTGGTTGAGCAAGCAATTGCAATAAGCCAGGCTCGCCCGTCGTTGTAGGTGTATTCCGCTACGCCGTGTCCAGTTCTTGCTTTACACTGCCCGGCGTACATTCCTTAACCAGTTGATGAGACGATCGTGCTCAAGGCACTCAAAAAAATATTCGGCAAAGGAGACGCCGCGCCTCAGGCCGTCGATCCCGCTGCCAGCGTGAAAACGCCCGCGCCTGCTCCCGCTGCTGTGGCTCAGCCCCAGTCTCAGCCAGCGCATCAGCCGGCCCCAACACCCGCCGACGCCAGCCCTGAGGCCCAAGCGCCTGCCGCCACCGACAAACCGGCCAAGGACAAACCGCGCCGCGAACGCAAGCCAAAGCCGCAGGCCAGCCTGTGGAAGCTGGAAGATTTCGTGGTAGAGCCGCAGGAAGGTAAAACCCGCTTCCACGACTTCAAGCTGTCCAGTGAAGTGATGCACGCGATCCACGACCTGGGCTTCCCCTACTGCACGCCGATCCAGGCGCAGGTATTGGGTTACACCCTGCGCGGCCAGGACGCGATCGGCCGGGCCCAGACCGGCACCGGCAAGACCGCCGCGTTCCTGATCTCGATCATTTCCCAGCTGCAGCAGACGCCGCCGCCCAAAGAACGCTTCATGGGCGAACCGCGCGCGCTGATCATCGCGCCAACCCGCGAACTGGTGGTGCAGATCGCCAAGGACGCCGCCGCCCTGACCAAGTACACCGGCCTGAATGTCATGAGCTTTGTCGGTGGCATGGACTTCGACAAGCAGCTCAAGGCCCTGGAAGCGCGTCATTGCGACATCCTGGTGGCCACGCCGGGCCGCCTGCTGGACTTCAACCAGCGCGGTGAAGTGCACCTGGACATGGTCGAAGTGATGGTGCTGGACGAAGCCGACCGCATGCTCGACATGGGCTTTATCCCCCAGGTACGTCAGATCATTCGCCAGACCCCGCCGAAAAGCGAACGCCAGACGCTGCTGTTCTCCGCCACCTTCACCGAAGACGTGATGAACCTGGCCAAGCAGTGGACCACCAACCCGGCCATCGTCGAGATCGAGCCAGAAAACGTCGCCAGCGAGACGGTCGAGCAGCACGTCTACGCGGTGGCCGGCAGCGACAAGTACAAGCTGCTGTACAACCTGGTGACCCAGAACAAGTGGGAACGGGTGATGGTGTTCGCCAACCGCAAGGATGAAGTACGGCGTATCGAAGAGAAGCTGGTGCGCGACGGCATCAACGCCGCCCAACTGTCGGGTGACGTGCCGCAGCACAAGCGCATTCGTACGCTAGAGAGCTTCCGCGAAGGCCGTATTACCGTGCTGGTGGCCACCGACGTGGCGGGCCGCGGCATCCATATCGATGGCATCAGCCACGTGATCAACTTCACCCTGCCCGAAGATGCCGATGACTATGTTCACCGCATCGGCCGTACCGGCCGCGCGGGGACCAGTGGCGTGTCGATCAGCTTTGCCGGCGAGGACGATTCCTACCAACTGCCGGCGATCGAAGAGCTGCTGGGGCGCAAGATCAAATGCGAGATGCCGCCGGATGAGCTGCTCAAGCCGGTGCCGCGAAAACACCACTGATCGGTGGTGACTTCTTCGCGGGGCAAGCCCGCTCCCACAGAAATCGTGCTGACCTGAAGTCTGCGAGATTCCTGTGGGGGCGGGCTTGCCCCGCGAACCGGGGTAAAGCCCCGGCCAGCCAAAACGGTTCTACCAGCGCCCCGCCGCATCCTGGTCACTCTGCTTCCCTTCCACCCAGCGCGGCCCGTCCTGGGTATTTTCCTTCTTCCAGAACGGCGCCCGGGTCTTCAGGTAATCCATGATGAAGTTGCAGGCATCGAACGCCGCCTGCCGATGGGCACTGGCCACACCGACGAAAACGATCGGCTCGCCCGGCTCCAACGCGCCAATCCGGTGCAACACCTCGACCTTGAGCAATGGCCAGCGCTGCTCGGCCTCGACCACGATCTTGGCCAACGCCTTCTCGGTCATCCCCGGGTAGTGCTCAAGGAACATCCCGGCCACCTCGCGGCCATCATTGAAATCACGCACGTAGCCGACAAACCCGACCACCGCGCCCACGCCGACATTCGCGGCATGCATGGCATTGACCTCGACACCCGGGTCAAACGCCTCGTGCTGCACTCTCACCGTCATGCTCAGCCTCCGGTCACCGGCGGGAAGAACGCCACTTCGTCGCCCTCTTGCAGCGGCTCGTCGAGCCGGCACAGCTCTTCGTTGCGCGCGCACATCAGGTTCTGCTCCGCCAGCAATTCATAGTGCCCGCCTTTGGCCACCAGCGCCTTGCGCACATCGTCGATCACCGTGAAGTCACCTTCCACGCGTTCGGCATCGAGCCCGAGCAATTCCCGGTAACGGGCGAAATACATCACCTTGACCTTCATCACGCGTCCACCTTGTAGTGGCCGCTCTTGCCGCCGAGTTTTTCCAGCAGGCGCACCTGCTCGATCACCATGCCCTTGTCCACGGCCTTGCACATGTCGTAGATCGTCAGCGCGGCAACGCTGGCAGCGGTCAGTGCCTCCATCTCGACGCCGGTCTGGCCGGCCAGCTTGCAGCGGGCGACGATGCGCACTGCGTCCTGCCCTTCGGCGCTGAGCTCGACCTTGACGCTGGTCAGCATCAGCGGATGGCACAGCGGGATCAGGTCGCTGGTTTTTTTCGCTGCCTGGATACCAGCAATGCGCGCCACGGCGAACACATCGCCCTTGGGGTGCTCACCGTCGACGATCATCTGCAAGGTCTGCGGCAACATGCGCACCCGCGCCTCGGCAATCGCCTCGCGCTCGGTCACGGCCTTTTCAGTGACGTCGACCATGTTGGCCCGCCCCTGGGAATCAAGATGTGTCAGCACTGCTCTGCTCCTGTGAAGGGAACACAGAGTGTAAACCTGTGGGTCAGGTTTGAGCAGTGGCATGTACTGTCGGTGCTTGTCCCGCGAAGAGGCCGGGCGGCGTACCGCCCGGCTGGGTGGGTTACAGATGCGACTCGGCGTACTCGGCCAGCACCGACCGTGGCACACCCTGCAGGGTGATGTGCACGCCATGGGGGAAGTCCTTGAAGCGCTCGGTCAGGTAAGTCAGGCCCGAGCTGGTCGCGGACAGGTAAGGGGTATCGATCTGCGCCAGGTTGCCCAGGCAGACCACCTTGGAACCGGAACCGGCACGGGTGATGATGGTTTTCATCTGGTGCGGCGTGAGGTTCTGGCACTCGTCGATCAGGATCAGGCTCTGCTGGAAGCTGCGACCGCGAATGTAGTTCAGCGACTTGAACTGCAGCGGCACCCGCTCAAGGATGTACTCGACGCTGCCGTGAGTGCTCTCGTCATCCATGTGCAAGGCTTCGAGGTTGTCGGTGATGGCACCCAGCCAGGGCTCCATCTTCTCCGCTTCGGTGCCCGGCAGGAAGCCGATCTCCTGGTCCAGCCCCTGCACGCTGCGGGTAGCGATGATGCGCCGGTAACGCTTGCTGACCATGGTCTGCTCGATGGCCGCGGCCAGGGCCAGGATGGTCTTACCCGAGCCAGCGGCGCCGGTCAGGTTGACCAGGTGGATATCCGGGTCGAGCAAGGCGAACAGGGCCAGGCTCTGATGGATGTCTCGCGGTTTCAGGCCCCAGGCTTCCTGGTGCAACAGGGGTTCCTGATGCAGGTCGAGCAGCAGCAGTTCATCATCGCGGATGCCCTTGATCCAGCCGACGAAGCCTTGTTCATCGATGATGAACTCGTTGATGTGCACTGCCGGCAGGTTGTCGATCATTTGCACACGATGCCAGGTGCGGCCCCGTTCCTGGCGGGTGTCGACCTTGCTGACCCGGTCCCAGAACGAGCCGGTGACCGAATGGTAGCCCTTGGACAACAGCGACACGTCATCGACCAACTGGTCGGTGCTGTAGTCCTCGGCCGCGATACCGCAGGCGCGCGCCTTCAGGCGCATGTTGATGTCTTTGGTGACCAGCACCACGTCAAGGTCGGTGCGCCGGGCCCGTACTTCGAGCAACTGGTTGATGATGATGTTGTCGTTGAGGTTTTCCGGCAGCAGCTTGTTCGGCTCGTTGCGCGGGGTCATCAGGATGGACAGGAAGCCCTTGGGCCCACTCTTGTTACGCTGGATCGGCACGCCCTGCTCGACATCGCTGGGCGAGGCGTTACCTAAGGTCTGGTCGATCAGGCGAATGGCCTGGCGGCATTCGGCGGCGATGCTTTGTTTACCGGTCTTGAGCTTGTCGAGTTCCTCCAGCACCGTCATCGGAATGGCGACGTGGTGCTCCTCGAAGTTGAGCAATGCGTTGGGGTCGTGAATCAGGACGTTGGTATCGAGCACATACAGGATTGGCTTGCTGGAGGAAGGGTTGCGTCCTTGGTCATCCATACTCGGTCACCTTATGTCGAAGCCACACGGCGCGGTCTGCTGCGCCGCAGAGTGACTGCCGGTCTTCCCGTATCCGCGTTGCTACGGGCGGGAAGCGAACCTGACACGGTGGATGACGCCACCTGTGCTGCAGGGCTCGGCTGTCTGGTTTCTTCATACCGCATAAACGATGACTAAAAAAAGCATTTTTACGCGCAGGTGAAGTTTATTTTTCCGATTGACGAACAGGGGTTGGCGAGGGGGCGAGTGAGGTCTACAGTCAGATATTAGTCCCCCTGCTCACGATGCCCATAAGCGTGGCAGCCCTCCCAGCCAATGCCGCTCTGAGCGGTGCTGCGCAACAACCATTCCACCGCCGGCTGTGCCTTGGGCAGGCTGTCATGGAATTGGATCACCCCCTTGCGCCACAGCAGCATCAAGGTCAGCACCCGCTGCGCCGAGGCCTCTGCGCTCAACGGGCCCTCATCCTGGGCATCGATATCCCACAACGACACCTGCAACTGCTGGCTGGCCATGAACGCTTCGCCATCGGCTCGACGCTGGCCATAAGGCGGACGGAACAGCGGCACGTACTGCGCCGGCAGGTCAGCCTGCACCCGCGCCTGGCTGCGCCGCAACGAATCCTGCCAGCCCTGCCACTGGGCATGAGAGCGGTACTCCCAGCCCTGAATACCCACGCATTGCCCGCGATAGAGCTGTCGCAGGGCCTCCACGGTGGCAGCGTCACGGCGTTGCTGCAGGCGATTGCCAAGCACGAAGAACGTGCCTTCAAGCTTTTGCCGACGCAGGTAATGGGTGAGGGTATCGGTATAGCCCCCGTCGTTCCCTGGCCCCCCCACGAAGGTCAGCAGGAACATGCGATCGTTGAGCTCATCGCCATTGCGTTCCCGGTTGGAAAGGCGCTCGACCTCGCTGCTGGTGTTCGGCAACAGGGCTGCCTTGCGCAGTTGCTCATCTAGGTAATGGACATGGAACTGATGGCTCGGCTCGATCCAGCCGGTATAAAACGTGCCGACATCTGCAGCGAACGTTGCAGCCTGTGTACGCAACTCCGTCATGGACGTCACCGGGTAGCAGAATGAAGCATCCTGTTCGCAACTGCGCTGGGCCTGTTGATAACCCTGCCACAAACGCTGCCACAGGCGTGCCCGCACCAAGCGGACCTTTTGCAGGTTGATCTGCCGCAACCCTAACCGGGCCGCCAGTGCGCCATCGTCCAGCAGTTCGCTCTCGTGCAGCACCTGGGCGAACGAGAGGATCTCGGCCCGCGAGGCCACATCGAACAGCGCCGGGCTGTCCAACTGCTCGGGCCACAGGCTGCGGTCCAGGCTTGCCTGGGGTGATGGGGCGGCCTGCACGGCCAGGCTCAACAGCGTGGCCAGCAAGGCCGATGCAATGCGCACGGTGGGAAGCTCCGCAACAGCAAAACGCGCACTATAGCGCCTGGCTTGGCGATGGTCTGTGACTATCGTCGGCATAGTTTGGACTTGCCAGGCCCAGCCCGTAGAATCCCCGGCAACGATTCCAGGAGCCGACCCGATGCTGACGGTGATTTCCCCCGCCAAGACCCTCGACTACGACACCCCGCCGGTGACCGAGCGTTTCACCTTGCCCCAGTTCCTGGACGACTCCCAGGCACTGATCCTGCAACTGCGCGAGCTGTCGCCCGCCCAGATCAGTGAACTGATGCACCTGTCCGACAAACTCGCCGGCCTCAACGCCGCTCGTTTCGGCAGCTGGACCCCAGACTTCACCCCGGCCAACGCCAAGCAAGCGTTGCTGGCGTTCAAAGGTGACGTGTACACCGGCCTCGATGCCGAGAGCCTTGGCGAAGACGACTTCAGCTACGCCCAGGACCACCTGCGCATGCTCTCTGGCCTTTACGGCCTGCTGCGCCCGCTCGACCTGATGCAGCCGTACCGCCTGGAAATGGGCACCAAGCTGGCCAACGCCCGCGGCAAGGACCTGTATGCCTTCTGGGGCACGCGCATCAGCGAATGGCTGAACCAGGCCCTGGCCGACCAAGGTGATGACGTGCTGCTGAACCTGGCCAGCAATGAGTACTTCAGCGCGGTAAAACGTAGCGCCCTGAAGGCCCGCGTGATCAACGTCGACTTCAAGGACTTCAAGAACGGCCAGTACAAGATCATCAGCTTCTACGCCAAGAAAGCCCGCGGGATGATGAGCCGCTTCGTGATCGAGCAGCGCATCAGCGACCCGGAGCAGTTGAAGCAGTTCGACGTGCAGGGGTACTACTACAGTGCCGAGCAGTCGAAGGCGGATCATCTGGTGTTTTTGCGGGATCAGCCGGACGTCTAGAGACACATTTGATGCAAGGAGCAGAACCCCTAGCTGCTCCTTTCGTCACAATCTCGGACATTTCTCTCAATACGCTCACACTGTTCCATTACCACGAAACCTACGCACACTCACCCCAACCTCTAATAACTACGTACCGCTGTAGCTATTCGCTGAAGCTCTGCAGCACCGATATTCCAGCCTCTCTTATCTAGCAGCTTCTTATGCAGTGCTTCTTCAGTGTGACCCGCATATCGGGCCTTCGCCTTTTTATACCTATAGTGTTTTTCTTGCTCTTGATAGTAGTCCAGCTCTCCCTGAGCCTTGTCACGCTTATCTTCTGTTTTCGTTAACCTTCTGTGGTTTTCCGTAGTCGACTCTTTGTCGAAACGCTTCAATCGCTTGGCATAAGTTTCATTTTCAACATCCAGCCTCCGCCTTACCATTTTCAGATGACTACGTATACTCGCCAGCTTCTTCCTGTAAAGCAAAAATGCGACCCAATCTCTCATGCGCCCGCTAGGGTCACTATAATTAACAGGGTCGCCTGTACAGTAACCATAGGCATTCAGCCCGCCTGCGCCCAAAGGGCTTATTCGGTCAGGCGAAAGAAATCGCATTAACCGAGAATCGTATTTCCGATAGCCCTGGCCTAACCAATAGCGATCGGTGCTCGGCTCCAGCTGCTCGCCATTGAACCCCAGGGCCAGGTGCGCTCTGGGCAGCGGGGCGTACCCATATACTGAATAGGCACAATTTTCCCCGTCGCTTCTCTGCATGTGTTGAATTACAGACCCTGCCCTATCAACCGCCAGCAAACCTACAAAGCTATCGCTGGAGCGACACTCTGCTAACGGCTGTTTCGCGACGCGGACAATTGTACAATCCTGTGTAGCCTTTTCTACGCTAGCCAACTTATTCCCTTGATAGAAATACCGTGCCGTGCGTTTATCACGCTCCATCGTTAACTCCTTCTTTTACAGTGCACACCCCCGAATTGCCTGCCAGTGTTTATAAGTTTTACCCGTGAAACTACTAACAGATCTGATAGCTTGTAAGAGCCTTTTACCAAACGGCCTCAGGTATTTGGCGCGCTAGCGAGCAAGTATCGCGTTCGCGTAAAGGACAGGATTACTCTGTACAGAGAAATAACTTACAGCGCTCAGCGAAACCTGACTGTAATCGCTGTATTATTTTGATACGGGGGTACATATCCGAAATTGGGGCAGAGGCAGCCAGTTGCCCGACATGACATCTGCGGCTTCAAGACCGAGCGCCGCCCCGGGGCGCTTCGCAGCACAAGGCTGCTCCAGTTGTTTGGGCCAATTAACTTTGTGGGAGGCGGTCGCGCGCCGCCTTCACAGGCGTGACTGGCCCGAAACAAACGTAGGAGATTCTATGGTGCGATGCGCCGCGCGGGCGGCGCTCGATCTCGAAACCCCAGAAAATCCCCCGCCAGGCACCAACCCCCACACAATCCATCACGGCAAATAGCCACCAACCGCCCCCACACCGGCCCCGAATCAAACCGCCACTACGTCACACTCCCGACGCCAAAAAACCACCAACCCACCCTTTATCGCCAAACGCCATAAGACCGTTCGTACCTTTTTTGACGTTTTTTGAAAAATATTTTTCGATACTGGCATTAAAACATCCCCCCTCAATCTCGCCCTTTATATACCGGGACGAAACGCCCCAGTGCTATCAGATTGAAACTATTTATCACTGAAGAATTATTTAGAAATCTTTCATCCGGGCAAAACCCAGCCAGGAACTTCTGTCATACCGGATCGCTCATAGTGCCGTAACGATTTTCCTGCCCCTGGGCTGTGAGAGATGACTTACAGATGACAACGGCAGGTATCCACTGCCCGCCACAGCAACTTCGACAGGTATAACGGGCACCCCCCAAGAGCCCTGTCCACGCAGGAGAGACGCGCCCTTACAAATCGTCCTAGTGGTTGATTTCAAAGGATTTATCCACTTGAAAAAACAAGCACAGCAGCGCGCCACGTAGCGCATTGCAATAAAGACGGCTGCACGCCAAGGCACGTTTTTTAATAATGGCTTTTTACTGCCAAGTTTGAGCGCATAACTTTTCGCGCTCCGGAATAATTTTGCCTGCGCTCGGCGAAGTGTGCATTCGCCATGGACCCGTGCGCCCAAAAACTGTTGTTAATCAACCTGGCCCGGCTCTTTCCGAAGGAGCCGGCGTGATAAACACACATGAGGTGATAGCGATGCGTATCAGCATCTTTGGTTTGGGTTATGTAGGGGCGGTCTGTGCAGGCTGCCTGACGGCGCGAGGCCATGAAGTGATTGGTGTGGACGTGTCCAGCACCAAGATCGACCTGATCAACCAGGGCAAGTCGCCCATCGTCGAACCTGGCCTGGAAGCACTGCTGCAACAGGGCATCGCCAATGGCCGCCTGCGCGGCACCACCGACTTCGCCGAGGCCATCCGCGCCAGCGATGTGTCGATGATCTGCGTCGGTACGCCCAGCAAGAAGAACGGCGACCTGGGCCTTGAGTACATCGAATCGGTGTGCCGCGAAATCGGCTACGTGCTGCGTGACACCACCCGCCGCCACACCATCGTGGTCCGCAGCACCGTGCTGCCGGGCACCGTGAAGAACGTGGTGATCCCGATCCTCGAAGACTGCTCGGGCAAAAAGGCCGGGGTCGACTTCGGTGTTGCAGTCAACCCTGAGTTCCTGCGCGAAAGCACCGCGATCAAGGACTACGACCAGCCACCGATGACGGTCATCGGTGAACTGGACAGCGCCAGCGGCGACGTGCTGCAAAGCCTGTACGAAGAACTCGACGCACCGATCATCCGCAAGCCGATCGAAGTGGCCGAGATGATCAAGTACACCTGCAACGTGTGGCACGCCACCAAGGTCACCTTCGCCAACGAGATCGGCAACATCGCCAAGGCAGTGGGTGTCGATGGTCGCGACGTGATGGACGTGGTCTGCCAGGACAAGGTACTGAACCTGTCGCAGTACTACATGCGCCCAGGCTTCGCCTTCGGCGGCTCGTGCCTGCCAAAGGACGTGCGCGCCCTCACCTACCGCGCCGCCAGCCTCGACGTGCGAGCGCCACTGCTCGATTCGCTGATGGCCAGCAACGAGTCGCAGGTGCAGAACGCCTTCGAGCTGATCGAAGCCCACGACAAGCGCAAGGTCGCCCTGCTTGGCCTGAGCTTCAAGGCCGGCACCGACGACCTGCGTGAAAGCCCGCTGGTGGAACTGGCCGAGCGCCTGATCGGCAAGGGCTACCAGCTGGGCATCTACGACGAGAACGTCCAGTACGCCCGTGTTCACGGCGCCAACAAGGACTACATCGAATCGAAGATCCCGCACGTTTCCTCGCTGCTCAACGCCGACTTCCAGCAGGTCATCGACAACGCCGACATCATCGTCCTGGGCAACCGTGACGAGCAGTTCCGCGCCCTTGCCCAGCAAGCGCCGGAAGGCAAACAGGTGATCGACCTGGTGGGCTTCATGAGCAAAGCCACCTGCGGCACCAGCCGTACCGAAGGCATCTGCTGGTAACACCCTTGGCCGGGCAGCGCAGGTGCTCCTCAGGGAACACGCGCTGCCCTTCCTTCCCTGATTTCGCGACGGATGCTGAACATGCAAAGGCTCCAGACAGTGCTGTTGCAGTGCGCCGGGTGGCTGCTCTACATGAGCCTGCTCATGTTGATCGCCCTGGCCCTGCCGGCCGATATCTTCGACTCGCAGTCGAAGCACTTCATCTTCCTGGTCGGCGCAGTCGGCATCTGGCGCTATTCGATGGGCGCCACCCATTTCATCCGCGGCATGATCTTCCTGTACGCCGTCTACCCGTACCTGCGCCGCAAAGTGCAGAAGCTGGGCAAGGCTGCGGACCCGTCCCACGTGTACCTGATGGTCACCAGCTTTCGTATCGATGCGCTGACCACCGCGCAGGTGTACAGCTCGGTGATCCGCGAAGCCATCAACTGCGGCTTCCCCACCACCGTGGTCTGCTCGCTGGTGGAGATGTCGGACGAGCTGCTGGTGAAAAGCCTGTGGGCCAAATACAACCCGCCGGCACACGTCAAGCTGGACATCGTGCGCATCGCCGGCACCGGCAAGCGTGACGGCCTGGCCTATGGTTTTCGCGCCATCTCGCGGATGCTGCCAGACGAAAACGCCGTGGTGGCCGTGATCGACGGCGACACCGTGCTGGCCGATGGCGTGGTCTGCAAGACCGTGCCGTGGTTCAAGCTCTACCCCAATGTCGGTGGCCTGACCACCAACGAATTCTGCGAAGTGCGCGGCGGCTACATCATGAGCGAGTGGCACAAGCTGCGCTTCGCCCAGCGCCACATCAACATGTGTTCGATGGCCCTGTCCAAGCGCGTGCTGACCATGACCGGGCGCATGTCGATGTTCCGCGCCAGTGTGGTGACCAACCCCGAGTTCATCGCCGACGTCGAAAGCGACTCGCTGATGCACTGGCGGCTGGGCCGCTTCAAGTTCCTCACCGGTGACGACAAGTCCAGCTGGTTCAGCCTGATGCGCTTGGGCTACGACACCTTCTACGTGCCGGATGCCGCCATCAACACCGTCGAGCACCCGCCAGAAAAAAGCTTCCTCAAGGCCAGCCGCAAACTGATGTACCGCTGGTACGGCAACAACCTGCGGCAGAACTCCCGCGCGCTGGGCCTGGGCCTGCGGCGCTTGGGGCTGTTCACCAGCATCGTCCTGTTCGACCAGCGCGTGTCGATGTGGACCAGCCTGCTGGGCCTGACCGTGGCGGTGATCGCCAGCCTCAAGTTTGGCCTGGGTTTCCTGCTGGTGTACCTGCTGTGGATCGGCATCACTCGCCTGATCCTGACCGTGATGCTGCTGTGCTCCGGGCACAAGGTCGGGCCGGCCTATCCGCTGATCCTTTATTACAACCAGATCGTCGGCGCGATGATGAAGATCTACGTGTTCTTCCGCCTCGACAAGCAGTCCTGGACCCGCCAGCCCACTGCCCTCAAACGTGACCTCGCCAGCTTTCAACAATGGTTCAACACCTGGTCCTCACGGACCATGACCTTCTCGGCGGCCAGCATCTTCGTTGCTGTGCTGTTCATGGTCGTGTGAGCCCAACCGGATCGGATCTAACAGGAACAAACCACCATGAATACCGCCGTGAACGTCAACGTCGTGCATGAGTCCGAAGCCCAGCGCCAACACGCCCGGGTGCGCATTCCAGCCAAGCTGCGCTTTCTGGATAACCAGCGCCAAACCCACGAAGTGAAGGTCGATGACCTGTCCGCCGGTGGCCTGAGCTTCCACACCAAACAGCAACTGTCGGTGGGCGATGTGCTGCGCGGGCGGCTGCAGTTCGTGGTCGACAACCTGGGCCTGTCGATCGACATCGAGTTCCAGGTGCGCTCCTTCAACCCCAGCAATGGCCGTACCGGCGCGCAGTTCCAGAACCTGGAGCCGCGCGACATCGCCACCCTGCGGCACATCATTACCAGCCACCTGTCGGGTGAGCTGATCAGCATCGGTGATGTGCTCAGCACGCTGCAGCGCGACAACTTCACCAAGGCGCGCAAACAGAAGGATGGCGGTGCGGGCCTGACCGCCTTCGGCCGCCTCAAAGCGGTCAGCGTGACCCTCGGCGTGTTCGTGATCGGCGTGGCCGCCTTCGGTTTCGTTGCCAAGTCGCTGTACGGCATGTACTTCGTCAGCCACGCCGAAGCTGGCGTGGTCGCAGTGCCCACCACCAGCGTCACCATGCCCCGCGACGGCACCGTGAACAGCCTGGTCGAGAGCGGTGGCCAAGTGGTAAAGGGCGCGCCCCTGGCGAGTTTCAGCACCAGCATGCTAGACATGCTCAAAGGCCACCTGGACGACTCGCAACTGGAGCCGGCCAAGGTTGAGGAACTGTTCGGCAAGCAGCTTTCCGGCACCCTCACCAGCCCCTGCGACTGCGTGGTCGCCCGCCAGCTGGTGGATGACGGCCAGTACGCCGCCAAGGGCCAACCGATCTTCCAGCTGATCCCACGCACCACCAACCCGATGGTCGAAGCGCGCTTCAGCTACCGCCAGTTCGACGAGGTCACGCCCGGCACCCGGGTCAACTTCCAGGTGGCCGGCGAAGACGAAGTGCGCACCGGCCAGATCGTCAGCAGCGCCAGCCTCAACAGCGAAGACCTGGCCTCCGACATCCGTGTGCAGATCAAACCTGACAGCGGCCTGCCAGCAGAACTTGCCGGGCGCCCTGCTTCGGTCAGCAGCGACCGCGGGCCGTCGTTCAACTGGCTGATCGACAAAGCCGTGGCCCGTGGGCTGTAAGAGGACAAGCCGATGACTGAGCCCGATCGCGTCATGCCTATTGCATCAATGTTGCCTGTTTTGCGAGCGCTGCGCGCTCGTTCGCGGCACAAGGCCGCTCCTACAAGGCCCGAGTCGCTCCCCCACCTGTCGCCTGGCGCAAAACCAGTAGGAGCGGCCTTGTGCCGCGAACGGGCGCGCAGCGCTCGCCCATTCACATGGGGCACGCTTGCCTTGGCCATCACGCTCGCCGGCTGTGCCGGCCTGCCTGACCAGCGCCTGGCCAACGAAGCCCTCAAGCGCGGCGACACAGCCTTGGCCGAGCGCAACTACAAAGCCCTGGCCGACCTCGGCTACAGCGATGCGCAAGTCGGCCTGGCCGACATCAAGGTCGCCACCCGCGACCCGGCGCAGATCAAGCAAGCCGAGGCCACCTACCGCGCCGCAGCCTCCACGTCGCCACGGGCCCAGGCTCGGCTAGGCCGCCTGCTGGTGGCCAAGCCCGACAGCACCCAGGCTGAACGTGAAGAGGCCGAAACGCTGCTCAAACGCGCCGCGCAGCAAGGCGAAAGCAATACCTTGATCCCGCTGGCGATGCTCTACCTGCAATACCCGCAGAGCTTCCCCAACGTCAACGCGCAGCAACAGATCGACCAGTGGCGCGCCGCCGGCAACCCGGAAGCGGGCCTGGCCCAGGTGCTGCTGTATCGCACCCAGGGCACCTACGACCAGCACCTGGGCGAGGTCGAGAGCATCTGCAAGGCCGCGCTCAATACCACCGACATCTGCTACGTCGAACTGGCCACCGTGTACCAGAAGCGCGGCCAGCCCGACCAGCAAGCCGCCCTGCTCGGCCAGCTCAAGGCGGCCTATGCCCGCGGCGCCGTACCGGCCTCCCGGGTCGACAGCGTCGCCCGGGTGCTGGCTGACCGCAGCCTCGGCCAGACCGACGAAAAAACCGCCAAGGACCTGCTCGAACAGGTGGCGCCGGCCAACCCGGCGTCGTGGGTGAGCCTTGCGCAACTGGTCTACGACTTCCCCGAGCTGGGCGACACCGACCAGCTACTGGCCTACATCGACAAAGGCCGCGCAGCCGAACAGCCACGCGCCGAACTGCTGCTGGGCCGCCTCTACTACGAAGGCAAGACGCTGCCCGCCGATGCGGCAAAAGCCGAACAGCACCTGCAGGCCGCCGCCGACGCTGGCGAGGTCAGCGCCCATTACTACCTGGGCCAGCTGTACCGCCGCGGTTACCTGGGCAATGTCGAGCCACAGAAGGCCGTCGACCACCTGCTCGCTGCCGCCCGTGGCGGCCAGAACAGCGCCGACTATGCCTTGGCCCAGCTGTTCAGCGAAGGCCATGGCATCCGCCCGCAACCTGGCAACGCCTGGGTGTTCGCGCAACTGTCGCAGGCCAACCCGACGCCACAGTCGGCCGAACTGCTGCAGCAACTCGATCAGCAACTCACGCCAGACCAGCGCAGCCAGGCGCAAACCCTGCTGACGCAGGAAAAACAGGCGCGCGGCAGCATTGCCCAGGGCGCCAACAGCACCCTGGCCCTCGAAGCCCTGCAAGACGACGAACAAGAAGTAGACGGTGAGGACTCGCTATGACGCTCAATCCCTTCGTGAAAGCCGGCATCGGCCTGAGCTTCGCCCTGCTGTGGTCCTGCCCGACCCTGGCCGACATGACCGCGCAGAAAAACTTCGGCCTGGACGTGAAAATCACCGGCCAGTCGGAAGACGATCGCGACCTCGGCACTCGGCCCGGCGGTGACGTCAACGGCCTCGGCCTGGACCTGCGCCCCTGGGTGTACGGCGAGCGCGGCAACTGGAGCGCCTACGCCATGGGCCAGGCCGTCGCGGCCACCGACACCATCGAAACCGACACCCTGCGCCAGAACGACGACGGCACCACCACCGACACCGGTGACGACAGCCGCAAGCCGGACAAAAGCTACCTGGCGATGCGCGAGTTCTGGGTCGGCTACAGCGGCCTCACCCAGTACCCTGGCGAGCAACTGCGCTTAGGCCGCCAGCGCCTGCGCAGCGACGACGGCATGTGGCGCGACACCAACATCGAAGCCCTCAACTGGACCTTCGACACCACCCTGCTCAAGGCCGACCTGGGCGTGGCCCAGCGCTTCAGCGAGTACCGCACCGACCTCACCGAACTGGCCCCGGAAGACAAAGACCGCACGCACCTCTACGGTAACGTCGCCACGCAATGGACCCCCGGCCACTGGGTCGGCCTGCGTGCCCACCACACCCATGACAGCGGCAGCCTGAAAAGCCCCGGCGAGACGATCGACGCGCTCGACAAGACCCGCACCGGCGACCTCACCTGGCTGGGCCTGGAAGCCAACAGTGACGCCTACAACTGGCGCAACGACCACACCGTCAACTACTGGGGCAGCCTGACCTGGCTGACCGGTGACCGCGACAAGCTCAGCAGCCAACAGGTGGGCGACGATCAAGTGGCCACCGGCAAGCAGAGCGGCGACGTCAACGCCTGGGCCACCGACCTCGGCATCCGCCTGCGCCTTGACCCCAACTGGCAAGTCGGTGCGGCCTACGCCCGTGGCAGCGGCGGCGGTGGCGATGACGGCTCGAACAACTTTGAGCAGACCGGCCTTGAGAGCAACCGCTCCAACTTCACCGGTACCCGCTCGCGCGTGCACCGCTTCGGCGAGGCCTTCCGTGGCGAGCTGGGCAACCTGCAGGCGGCCACCCTGTTTGCCTCGTGGCAACTGCGCGACGACTACGACGCCAGCCTGATCTACCACAAGTTCTGGCGCGTCGATGGCGAGCAGAACATTGGCTCCAGCGGCATCAACGCTGCGGTCAACGACAACGGCGTGAACCGCCCGCTGATCAATGGCGAAAAAGATCTCGGCCAGGAGATGGACGTGGTCGTCACCAAGTACTTCAAGCAGGGCCTGTTGCCCGCTTCGATGAGCCAGGCAATCGACGAACCGTCCGCGCTGGTGCGCCTGCGCGCCGGTGTGTTCAAGCCAGGTGACGCCTATGGCAAGGAAGCGGACTCGTACATGCACCGTGCCTTTGTCGACGTGATCTGGCGCTTCTGAGGCCGGTAGAGGATTTCTTGTCATGCCCCTTCACCCGCACCTACGTCACAGCCTCCTGGCCAGCGCCTTGCTGCTGGCCTCAGGCCTTGCCGTCGCCGCAGAACCCACGGTGATCGCCAAGGAACTGCAGCAGGCCAAGACCTACACCGTGTCCAGCGCGCCCACCGAGCCGCTGCACATGGACCCACCGAAACTGCCCGACCTCACCGGCTTCACTGCCGAGGCCGTGCAGAACAAGATCGACCGCCGCCACAAAGGCAAAGTCAGCGTGCGCCGCATGCTGCAGGAAGAGTCGCTGAAGGAGTTCATCGGTGGCGACAACAAGGCCGCCGAATGGGTGCAACGTCAGCACGGCATCCCCCAGGCGATCTTCGTCGATGACGGCCATGTCGACCTGGTCGAGCTGAGCAAAAAGGTACCCAAGCAGTACCTCAGCGAAGTCGAGCCGGGGGTGTACCTGGCGCGCCTGCCAATCGTGGTTGGGCAGAAGGGCATCCTCGAAATCAACGGCAAGGTCAAGCAACTGCGCCTGTCCCAGGAGGGCGGCGCGTTTCTGGTCAACGACGGCAAGCTGTTCGTCAGCGACACCCAGGTCACCGGCTGGCGCGAAAAGGACAACGGCCCGGCGACCTTCCGCTCGCCCAAGGAATTCCGCCCGTTCCTGCTGTCCTGGGGCGGCACCGAGACCTACATCGTCAACACCAAGATGGCCAGCTTCGGCTACGCCAAGTCCAAGTCGTACGGTGTGAGCATCTCGCAGTACACGCCGAACATGGCCAAGCGCATGGGCCGCCCGGAGCCGACCGGCTGGATCATCGGCTCGGAGTTCAGTGACATGTGGTACGGCTTCTACTGCTACGAGACGCAGGACTTCGTGGTCAAGGACAACACCTACCGTGACAACATCGTCTACGGCATCGACCCGCACGACCGCTCGCACCGCCTGATCATCGCCGGCAACACGGTGTACGGCACCAAGAAAAAGCACGGGATCATCGTCTCGCGTGAGGTCAACGACAGCTGGATCATCAACAACAAGAGCTACGACAACAAGCTCTCGGGCGTGGTGATCGACCGTAACAGCGTCAACAACCTGATCGCCTACAACGAGATCTACCGCAACCACACCGACGGCATCACCTTGTATGAAAGCGGCGACAACCTGATCTGGGGCAACAAGCTGATCAACAACCGCCGCCACGGCATCCGCGTGCGCAACAGCGTGAACATCCGCCTGTACGAAAACGTCGCCATGGCCAATGGCCTGGTGGGTGTCTACGGGCACATCAAGGACTTGTCCGACACCGACCGCGACATCGCCCTCGACCCGTTCGACACCAAAGTCTCGCTGATCGTGGTGGGCGGTGAGCTGGCGGCCAACGGCTCCGGGCCGCTGTCGATCGACTCGCCGCTGTCGGTCGAGTTGTACAAGGTGTCGATGCTCGCGCCGCGCAAGGCCAACGGCATCAGCCTCAACGGCATCCTCGGCGAGCGCCAGGACGAAATCCTCGACCTGCTGGTGCGCCAGCAAAAGGCTGTGCTGATCGACCCGGTCGAACGCCAGACCGAAATGATCGATTAAGGAAGCCCAGACCATGACTCCACACCTGATGAAACTGCTGGGCCTGTCCGCCGCCCTTCTGGCGATCAGCCAGGGCGTGCGCGCCGACGAGGTGAAAGCCCCGACGTTCAGCGCCGAACCCTGCTGCCAACTGTGCCCCGAGGCGCACGACGCCAGCCGCTACACCACCCGCTACCAGCAGAACTTCACCACGCTGGTACAGGCCCAGGGCGACTGGCTGTTCCGTACCCGCGAGGACCTGCGCACCGAGTTCAACACCACCCCCGCCGGCTACAAGCGCCTGCAACAGGTGCACGACGCGTTCAAAAAACGCGGCGTGGAACTGGTCGTGGTCTACCAGCCGACCCGTGGCCTGGTGAACCGCAACATGCTCAAGCCGGAAGAAAAAGCCGCCTTCGACTACCAGAAGGCCCTGGGCAACTACCAGGCCATGCTCCAGCGCTTCAGCAAGATGGGCTACAACGTGCCCGACCTGTCGCCGCTGACCAACGAGCAACTGGCCGCCGCCGACCAGGGCAAAGACTTCTACTTCCGCGGTGACCAGCACTGGACGCCGTATGGCGCCGAGCGCGCCGCCAAGATCGTGGCCGACACCGTGCACCACATGCCGGCCTTCGAAGGCATCCCACGCAAGGAATTCGAAACCAAGAAGTCCGGGCGCATGGGCAAGACCGGCACCCTGCACAACGTCGCCGGCCAGCTCTGCGGCACCAGTTACGCCGTGCAGTACATGGACCAGTTCGCCACCGAGCCAAAAGGCGCGAGCGGCGGCGACGACCTGTTCGGCGATGGCGGCAACGCGCAGATCACCTTGGTCGGTACCAGCCACAGCGGCAAGAACTACAACTTCTCGGGCTTCCTCGAACAGTACATCGGCGCCGACGTGCTCAACGTCGCCTTCCCTGGCGGTGGCCTGGAAGGCTCGATGATCCAGTACCTGGGCAGCGAAGAGTTCCAGAAAAACCCGCCGAAGATTCTGATCTGGGAGTTCTCCCCGCTGTATCGCCTGGACCAGGAAACCATCTGGCGGCAGATCCTCGGCCTGCTCGACGATGGCTGTGACGCACGCCCGGCGCTGATGAGCGCCAGCACCACGCTCAAGCCCGGCAAGAACGAGCTGATGGTCAACGGCAAGGGCGGTGTGATCAAAGACCTGATCAACCGCAACCTGCAGATGGACGTCAAGTTCGAAGACCCCTCGGTGAAGGTGCTGCAGGCTACCCTCTGGTACCTCAACGGCCGCCACGAGGACATCAAGCTGGAGAAACCGGAAACCTCCGACACCGACGGCCGTTTCGTCTTCCAGATGCGCGAAGACGAAGACTGGGCCAGCCAGAACCTGTTGGCCTTCGAGGTCCAGGGGCCGGAGAAAGGCACCCAGAAGGTCGAGGCCAAACTCTGCAAACGCAACAACTTCGCCGTGCCTGCGCAAACCGCGCAAGCCGGCCAGTGAGGCGACCATGACCCCATTCAAGCGACTCATCAGCCCCGCCCTGCTCAGCCTGGCCCTGTTCGGCGGCGCCGCGCACGCCGCGCTGGTACCGCCCCTGGGTTACTACGAGGGGATCGAAAAGCTCAAGACCAGCGATGGCAAGTTCCGCTGCGAACCCGCCCCCAAGCCGTACACCGGCGCGCTGCAGTTTCGCAGCAAGTACGAAGGCTCCGACAAGGCCCGGGCGACCCTCAATGTGGCCTCGGAAAAAGCCTTCCGCGACTCCACGGCCGACATCACCACGTTGGAGAAAGGCGTCAGCAAGATGGTCGGCCAGTACATGCGTGACGGCCGCCCAGCGCAGCTCGACTGCACGCTGACCTGGCTCGAAACCTGGGCGCGGGCCGACGCCCTGCTGTCCACCGACTACAACCACACCGGCAAGTCGATGCGCAAATGGGCACTGGGCAGCATGAGTGGATCGTGGCTGCGCCTGAAGTTCTCCAACGCGCAGCCCTTGGCCGCGCACCAGGCCGAGGCCGAGCAGATCGAGCGTTGGTTCGCCCGCCTGGCCGAGCAGACCGTGCGCGACTGGAGCGACCTGCCGCTTGAGAAGATCAACAACCACAGCTACTGGGCGGCCTGGTCGGTGATGGCCACCGCCGTGGCCACCGACCGTCGCGACCTGTTCGACTGGGCCGTGAAGGAATACAAGGTCGGCGCCAACCAGATCGACGACCAAGGCTTCCTGCCCAACGAAATCAAACGCAAGCAGCGCGCCCTGGCTTACCACAACTATGCCCTGCCACCGCTGGCGATGATCGCCAGCTTCGCCAAGGTCAATGGCGTGGACCTGCGCAGTGAGAACAACTTCGCCCTGCAGCGCCTGGGTGAAGGCGTGCTGGCCGGCGCCCGAGACCCGCGACATTTCGCCGAACGCGCCGGTGCAAAACAGGACATGAAAGACCTCAAGGTCGACAGCAAGTACGCCTGGCTCGAGCCCTGGTGCGCGCTGTACCAGTGCGTCGGCGACACCCTTGATCGCAAGCACGGTATGCAGCCGTTCGACAGCTTCAGGCTCGGCGGCAACCTGACCCGGGTCTATGACCCGAGCGCACAGAGCAAGAAGTAACAGCCCACTGTGGGCTGATCTCTGTGGGAGCGGGCTTGTCCCGCGAATGGGCCCGAAAGGGAAAAAGCGTCGCCTGTGCTGACGCCTTCGCGGGGCAAGCCCGCTCCCACAGGAAATGAATCGCTCTTCAGTCATGGACTGGGGGGTTTGGGGGGCGTTTTGCCCTGGATGCTGTGAACAAATTAGGAGAACCGGGATGGTCTTCTCGTCCAACGTGTTCCTGTTCCTGTTCTTGCCGATCTTTCTCGGCCTGTACTACCTGAGCGGGCAACGCTATCGCAACCTGCTGCTGCTGATCGCCAGCTACATCTTCTATGCCTGGTGGCGGGTGGACTTCCTCGCCCTGTTCGCAGGGGTGACCCTGTGGAACTACTGGATCGGCCTGAAAGTCGGCGCCGCCGGCGTGCGTACCAAACCGGCCCAGCGCTGGCTGCTGCTGGGCGTGGGCGTCGACCTGGCCATCCTTGGCTATTTCAAATACGCCAACTTCGGCGTCGACAGCCTCAATGCGATCATCACCTCGTTCGGCCTGGAGCCGTTCATCCTCACCCACGTGCTGTTGCCGATCGGTATCTCGTTCTACATCTTCGAGTCGATCAGCTACATCATCGACGTGTACCGCGGCGACACCCCGGCCACCCGCAACCTGATCGACTTCGCGGCGTTCGTGGCGATCTTCCCGCACCTGATCGCCGGCCCCGTGCTGCGCTTCAAAGACCTGGTCGACCAGTTCAACAACCGCACCCACACCCTGGACAAGTTCTCCGAAGGCTGCACCCGCTTCATGCAGGGCTTCATCAAGAAAGTGTTCATCGCCGACACCCTGGCGGTGGTGGCCGACCACTGTTTCACCCTGCAGAACCCGACCACCGGCGATGCCTGGCTGGGCGCCCTGGCCTACACCGCGCAGCTGTACTTCGACTTCAGCGGCTACAGCGACATGGCCATCGGCCTGGGCCTGATGATGGGCTTTCGCTTCATGGAGAACTTCAAGCAGCCCTACATCAGCCAGTCGATCACCGAGTTCTGGCGCCGCTGGCACATCAGCCTATCGACCTGGCTGCGCGACTACCTGTACATCACCCTGGGCGGCAACCGCAAAGGCACCTTCAACACCTACCGCAACCTGTTCCTGACCATGCTGCTGGGCGGGCTGTGGCACGGCGCCAACTTCACCTACATCCTCTGGGGCGCCTGGCACGGCATGTGGCTGGCGATCGAGCGGGCGCTGGGCATCGACACCAACCCGCAGCGTTTCAACCCGGTCAAGTGGGCCTTCACCTTCCTGCTGGTCGTGGTCGGCTGGGTGATCTTCCGCGCCGAGAACCTGCACGTGGCCGGGCGCATGTACGCCGCCATGTTCAGCTTTGGTGAATGGCAGCTGTCGGAGCTCAACCGCGCGCAGCTGACCGGCTTGCAAGTGGCCACCCTGGTCATCGCCTACCTCACCCTGGCGTTCTTCGGCCTGCGCGACTTCTACCGCAATGCCAAGCCGACACCCAAGGCAACCCCAGTGCAGGTCAACGCCGACGGCTCGATCGGCCTGGACTGGACCCGGGTGATGACCCGCGCCCTGGTCCTGCTGCTGTTCGTGGCCTCGATCCTCAAGCTTTCGGCGCAGAGCTACTCGCCGTTCCTTTACTTCCAGTTCTGAGGTTGATGACCATGACCCGGACATTACGCATTACCTATTCCCTGTCGTTCATCGGCCTGCTGGTCGGCATGGGCGCCTGGTCCACCGGCGGCCTGGAAAGCTTCCAGCGCACTGCGCAGATGACCCTGCTCAACGGCAAGCTGGCCAAGGCTGCCGAGACCCACTACGACGAGCAGTTCCCGATCAAGCGCCTGGGCACCAACCTCTGGGCGGCGCTGGACTTCAAGCTGTTCAACGAAGGCCGCCCGGGCGTGGTGCTGGGCCGCGACCAGTGGTTGTTCAGCGATGAAGAGTTCAAACCCACCGCCGGTGCCGAGCAACTGATGCAGGAAAACCTGGCGCTGATCCGTGGCGTGCGCGACACCCTGCAACAACACGGCAGCCAGCTGGTGCTGGCAATCGTGCCGGCCAAGGCGCGGGTCTATTCCGAATACGTCGGCAAGGAGTTGCCCGCCAGCCTGCACGACGACCTGTACAACCGCTTCCATGCCCAAGCCCGCCAGGCCAACGTGTTCGCCCCAGACCTGATGGCGCCCATGGAGCAGGCCAAGGCCCGCGGCCAGGTGTTCCTGCGTACCGACACGCACTGGACGCCGATGGGCGCCGAAGTCGCCGCACAAACTCTGGCCGAAGCGGTCAGCCGTCAGAGCCTGCTCAATGGCGACCCGCAAACCTTCATCACCGAAGCCGGTAACACGGCGCCCTACAAAGGCGACCTGACCAACTTCCTGCCACTGGACCCGCTGTTCAGCAACCTGCTGCCGAGCCCGGACAACCTGCAGCAACGCACCACGCGCCCAGCCGAAGCCACTGGCGATGCGGGCGACGCGCTGTTCGCCGA
Organism: Pseudomonas sp. PAGU 2196; assembly: GCF_022179005.1. Lineage (NCBI taxonomy): Bacteria > Pseudomonadati > Pseudomonadota > Gammaproteobacteria > Pseudomonadales > Pseudomonadaceae > Pseudomonas > Pseudomonas sp. PAGU 2196. Next base: position 185,266 of record NZ_BNTL01000001.1, read on the forward strand.
CAGCCAGATCCCGGTCGCACTGGTCGGCACCAGCTACAGCGCCAACCCGCACTGGAACTTCCTCGGCGCCTTGCAGCAAGCCTTGCGCAGCGACGTCGCCAACTACGCCGAAGACGGCCACGGCCCACTGCTGCCGATGCTCAAGTACCTGCAAAGCGATGCCTTCAAAAATGCCGCGCCACAAGTCGTGGTGTGGGAATTCCCAGAACGTTATCTGCCCATGAAAAACGACCTCAGCAGCTTCGATCCGCAGTGGATCGCCCAGCTGAAGAACTCCCGTAAATCCGAAGAAAACCTGGCCCTGTCGTCCACCCGGACGAACCACTGATCGAAAGAGAGGAAATGCACATGACTACCAAGACTTCCATTGCCAAAGCCCTCACCCTCGCAGCAGGCCTGTCCCTTGCCTCGATGCAGGCCTTCGCCGGTGCCGACGCCGCGTTGTACGGCCCGACCGCACCGAAAGGTTCGACCTTCGTGCGCCTGTACAACGCCGCCAGCGCGCCTGCCGCCGCCTCGGTCGGCAACACCCAGATCAAGCAGGTCGGCGCCCAGGCCAGCAGCGATTTCAGCTTCCTCCCAGGCGGTGATTACACCGCCCAGGTGGGCGGCAAGAGCGTGCCGGTCAAGCTGGCCTCGGACAAGTACTACACCCTGGTCAACAGCGGCAGCGGCAACCCGCAACTGATCGAAGAACCGCCGTTCAAGAACAAGCAGAAAGCCCTGGTACGCGTACAGAACCTCAGCGACCAGTCGCTGACCCTGAAGACCGCCGATGGCAAGACCGAAGTGGTAACACCGGTCGCCGCCAAAGGCCGTGGCGAGCGTGAGATCAACCCGGTCAAGGTCAACCTCGCTTTGTATGCCGGCGACAAGAAAGTCAGCGACGTCAAACCCGTTGCCCTGGAGCGCGGCGAAGCTGCCGTGCTGTACGTCACCGGTTCCGGCAGCAGCCTGTCGCCGGTCTGGGTCACCCGCCCAGTGTCCACTAACTGATCCCCTGCCTCATTAACGACCTTATTGGAGAAACATCATGATCCCGGTAATTCTTTCTGGTGGTAGCGGTTCGCGTCTGTGGCCTCTGTCGCGCAAGCAGTTCCCCAAGCAGTTCCTGGCCCTGACCGGTGAGCACACGCTGTTCCAGCAAACCCTCCAGCGCCTGGTGTTCGAAGGCATGGACGCGCCGATCGTGGTCTGCAACAAGGACCACACGTTCATCGTTCAGGAACAGCTCTCGTCACTGAAGCTGAAAACCCAGGGCATCCTGATGGAACCGTTCGGCCGCAACACCGCCCCTGCCGTGGCGATGACCGCGATGAAGCTGGTCAGCGAAGGCCGCGACGACCTGATGCTGGTGCTGCCCGCCGACCACGTGATCGACGATCAGAAAGCCCTGCAGCGCGCCTTGGCCCTGGCCACCGTGGCCGCCGAGCGTGGCGAGATGGTGCTGTTCGGCGTACCGGCGACCAAACCCGAGACCGGCTATGGCTACATCCGCTCCAGCCAAGACGCACTGCTGCCCGAAGGTGTGGCGCGGGTGGCGCAGTTCGTTGAAAAGCCCGACGAGAAACGCGCCGCCGAGTTCGTCAAGGCCGGGGGCTACTTCTGGAACAGCGGCATGTTCCTGTTCCGCGCCAGCCGCTACCTCGAAGAGCTGAAAAAGCACGACGCCGACATCTACGACACCTGCGTGCTGGCCCTGGAGCGCAGCCAGGCAGACGGCGATGTGCTGAACATCGACGAAGCCACCTTCGCCTGCTGCCCGGACAACTCCATCGACTACGCGGTGATGGAAAAGACCCAGCGCGCCTGCGTGGTGCCGATGTCGGCTGGCTGGAGCGATGTGGGCTGCTGGTCATCGCTGTGGGATGTGCACGAGAAGGACGACAACGGCAACGTCACCAAGGGCGATGTGGTGGTGCAAGACAGCCGCAACTGCATGATCCACGGCAACGGCAAGCTGGTGTCGGTGATCGGCCTGGAGAACATCGTCGTGGTCGAGACCAAGGACGCCATGATGATTGCCCACAAGGACAAGGTCCAAGGCGTCAAGCAGATGGTCAAGACCCTCGACGAGCAAGGCCGCAGCGAGACCCAGAACCACCTGGAAGTGTACCGCCCATGGGGCTCGTACGATTCGGTGGACATGGGCGGCCGCTTCCAGGTCAAGCACATCACCGTCAAGCCAGGCGCCAGCCTGTCGCTGCAGATGCACCACCACCGCGCCGAGCACTGGATCGTGGTGTCCGGCACCGCCGAGGTGACCTGCGACGAGAACGTGTTCCTGCTCACCGAGAACCAGTCGACCTACATCCCGATCGCCTCGGTGCACCGCCTGCGCAACCCGGGCAAGATTCCACTGGAAATCATCGAGGTGCAGTCTGGCAGCTACTTGGGCGAAGATGACATTGAGCGTTTCGAAGATGTGTATGGGCGTACGTCCACGCCGGTCGAGCGTGGGGTGTCGGTGAAGACCATCGCGCAGTAAAGGCTGACTCGCCCCTGGCCAGGCCAGGGGCGAGGCTGCTAGTTCGCTGGGGAGAGGGATTAGAGCTTGACGTTAAGTTCCAAGATTTTCATCTCGAACTTTGGATCACCGTCCATTCCTTTGAATTTGGACGCCGCAGCCTGTGCACCTAAATTGGAGGCCTGAAGTTCGCGGATGCTACCTGAATGAACATCATAAAAAGCACCCTTTCCGCCGATTAATAACCAATTATCCCCACCCAGTTCAACATCCCCATTGGCTGCCACTTCGGCCGACAGAACGACAAAGGCAGTAGGCTCTACAACATCACCCGTATATCCAAATATGTTTGCGACACCTTCGCTGACATGATACTCCACTTTATCTGAAGTAAAATCCAACGGTCCACTTTTGTAATCTATATAGGCCCTGACTACACCCTTGGCAGGGATCATTTTCTTTTTGCGGAATTCATTCCATTTTTCTTTAGCTGTAAATTTCATGTCACTACTCCTGTTGAAGGTACGGCAGACATTACGACCTTTCACCCCTTGGCTCTACTGGTAAAAATGTCAGGTCCGCCGTGCTCCCAGAAGGCGCAAGCGTGCTGCTGCATCGAGCGCTTTGAGGATGTGTATGGGCGCACTTCGACGCCGGTCGAGCGCGGGGTTTCGGTGAAGACCATCGCAGAAAACGAACGTAGCGCCTCACCGTTGACTAACGTGCGGGGCGAGATGTACTGAGCCGCCGCTTTTCAGCGCTACGTGGATAAACGTCAAGGGATCGGATTGATCACCAGGAAAGAACCATGCGTCACAGAGATCGCTTGTTTTTTTGGTTCGCTGCCCACGAGCTGACATTCAAATTCACCCGTTATTACTACCTTTTCCTCCCAATAGAAATTCGACATTTTACCCGTAGTTGATGAAGCGGTCTGTAGAAGCAAAACCCATGGCAGTCCACTATCGTGTTCGCCAATATCGACATTAGGCCCTCCAAGTTCTAGAAGCCCTAGTGGAATATTGATAATAAACCACTCTTTATCACCTGACGCCTTGATCACCTGACCGGCAATTACCCTGTCCTTATCAATATCCCGATAACCCCATTGAAATTGACCATCAAACTTTACCTCCACACCATCAAAATGAACCTTTATCCAACGCTCCTCACTTTTCTCACTAAACGTAAAACCCTCCAGCTTCGCTACAGCTTTAAGTTCAGTTGAAATCATAACCACCACTCCTCATAACGCCTCATACGGGTGAACAAAAATGAGGCCCAGCACCTCACACACAACACTACTGTAGGCGTCTACTAAGAACGCGCAACTGGCAAAAATGCTAGGAAAAAACCCGCCTACCGGCCCCAAAACACCTGCGCAGTGCCGATATTTACCGGCTAAGCGTGCGCTCCATGAAGACCATCAAGCAGTGATGCGAAGCCGCCCCGCCTCCTGCAAAGAGGCGGGGCTTTTGGGTGACCGCTTTGCTGTTTTACAGCTTCAGGTCGACACGGCCTGCCTGAAAGGTGAAAGGCTGTGCGTTGTAGTGGAATGCAAGCGTGAAGGCGAAGGACAAGGCTTTACCTGGCTCCCATGCCAACTGGGTAATGGCGTAATCTTCAGCCACAATCAAGCCGTGATTGACGCTGGCAAAGGCGCGCTTGACCGAAGGTTGGTTGTTTTGATCGTACTCCAGAAGGAACACCGCCCCCAAGGCCAGCAGGCCCCCCTCAAGGCCGATGGACTGCTTGACCGCGACAAACGTCGGGCGCTCACGGTCACCGCTGTAACCCCGTTCATTAGCGTTGAACTCGGCATTATCTTTCAGTGCTGGAACGATCACCGCAGAGGCAGCACTTGCGGTGTTGCGCTGCAGCGTAGAGGAGGGCTTTTCATAGGCAATATCAAACACACCCTTTGAGACGTGAAAGTCACGCGCATATTCATCTTTGCCTTTGAATTCAAACTGACCCGCGACCCCACACTCCTCTCGGTTCCATACCAGGCTTTGAATGACGCCACTGTGCGCATGGCCTGATACGTCACTCCCCAAGTAGGCCGATGTGCCCCCCTCACCGAGGGAATGGTCGCCATCCTTGATGCCCAACGGGAAGCCAATGTAGATGAATTCTTCAACGCCCTGCGCGGGGTTGCGGATACCCAGCACACCGCCGAGCGGGTCGAACCAGACGTCTTGAGCAATGAACTGCTCGCCTGTTGGCAGGGTGGCAGTCATCGCACCCGATGCGTTGCCGGTCTTGGTATTAAGTACGCTCATGATTGACTCCGAAAACTGATGATTTTAATGAGTGATAACACGCTGCCTGTCACACAGATGCCAACTAAGGCAGCCAGTTTTAATGCGTTTTCAGATTAGGATGGGGGCCGCTGCGGCGGTACTCGCAGAAGTGCTAGGATGGCCAGATCAGTGCAATCAAGGTTGTCTCCATGATCATCGGCGCCCTGCTAATTCTCACCTGGCTGGTACTGCTGCTGCGTTACCCAGCGAAGGCGTTGCCGATATCCCTGGCCGCCGTCTGCGGCATCGGCCTGGTCACCCTGTTCGTGGCCTGGCAAGACACCCGCGAAGCCGCGCAACTGGCACGCTTGGACTTGCGCCTTAGCTATGCCCCGGACCAATGCCCCGCCGACCGTGCGCTGCAGGTTCACATGAAGAACGGCAACAAGGCCCCGCTGACCGAACTGCGTTGGCGGGTGGGTGCGTATGCGCCGGGCGATACCGTCAACCTGGCCGAGAACACCTACAGCGCGCCGCGTTACCGGGGGCCGGGTGAGCTGCAGCCAGGTGCCGAGTGGAAGGATTGCCTGCCCTTGCCGCCACTGCGTTCTGGCTATCGGCCGCAGACGCTGGAGTTTCGGGCTGAGCATCTGCAGGGTACATTTGCCAATTGATCTGTCGCCTGGTCGGGCCCTTTCGCGGGCTTGCCCGCGAAGAGGCCAGTACAGGCAACACAAACTTACCCGACTCAAGGCCATCTCCCATGCCCACCGTCCTGATCACCGGTTGTTCCAGCGGCATCGGCCGCGCCCTGGCCGACGCCTTCCGCGATGCCGGCCATGAAGTCTGGGCCACCGCCCGCAAACCTGAAGACGTCGCGCATTTAGCCGCCGCCGGTTTCACCGCCCGGCAACTGGACGTCAATGATGGCCAAGCCCTGACCCAACTGGCCGAGGAGCTGGAAGCAAGCCACGGCCGCCTCGACATGCTGATCAACAATGCCGGCTACGGTGCCATGGGCCCATTGCTCGACGGGGGTGTGGACGCCATGCGCCAGCAATTCGAAACCAACGTTTTCGCCGTGGTCGGCGTGACCCGCGCGTTGTTCCCGCTGCTGCGCCGCGCGCGTGGGCTAGTGGTGAATATCGGCAGCGTTTCTGGGGTGCTGGTCACGCCGTTCGCTGGGGCCTACTGCGCGTCGAAGGCTGCCGTCAACGCCCTGAGCGATGCCCTGCGCCTGGAGTTGGCGCCGTTTGGCATTCGGCTGATGGAAGTGCAGCCGGGGGCGATCGCCTCGCAGTTCGCCAGCAATGCCCAGCGCCAGGCCGATCAGGTGTTGGCTGCGGATTCGCCGTGGTGGCCACTGCGCGAATATGTGCAGGCACGGGCGCAGGCATCGCAGGACCGGCCGACGCCTGCGGCGGTGTTTGCCCAAGGGGTGTTGGCGGCTACACGCAAAACAGCGGTGCCTGCAGTGGTCAGGCTGGGTAATGGCAGCACGGCATTGCCGCTGATTGCCGGGCTGTTGCCGCGGCGGTTGCTGGACTGGGTGTTGCGCAAGCGGTTTGGGTTGCTGCGGCCGCTTTGATTTTTGAGTGGCTGTACTGGCCTCTTCGCGGGTAAACCCGCTCCCACAGGTACTGCACAGTGCTCAAAATCTGTGCGGTACCTGTGGGAGCGGGTTTACCCGCGAAGAGGCCGGTACAGCCACAACACCTATCAAACCTTGTTCGCAGGCTGTGTATCAAACGCCTGCCAGCCCCCACCCAGCGCCTTGTACAGCCCCACCAGCGCCTGGGAAACCGCCGCCGAGCTGTCGATCCACTGCTCTTCGCTGGCCAGCAACGCACCTTGCACGGTCAGCACATTGAGAAAGTCCACCGCCCCTTCCACATACTGGCGCTGGGCAGTCTCCAAGGCGATACGGTTCTGCCGCACCGCCTCGGCCAAATGGTCGCGACGCAATTGGCTGGCGTTATACAGGCGCAGCACATCGTCGATTTCATGCCAGGCACCGAGCACCACCTTGCGGTAGTTGAGCGCGGCTTCCTGCTGCTGCGCCTCACGCAGTTCCAGCGTGCCTTTGAGCCGCCCACCTTCAAAAATCGGCAGTGACAGTTGCGGGCCAAAGGCGAAGCGGCGCGAGTCCCAGCCGCCGAAGTCAGACAGCTGCATGGCCTGGAAGCCCAGGCTGCCCGACAGCCGAATGCTCGGGTAGAAGTCGGCCTTGGCCACGCCGATACTGGCGGTGGCCGCATGCAGGCGCGCCTCGGCCTGGCGAATGTCCGGCCGGCGCTCGGCCAACTCCGACGGCAGGCCGATTGCGAACTGCTGCTGGGGCGCGGGCAGTTCACCCCCTTCGAGCAACTGTGCCTGAAGGCTGCGGGGCGGCTCGGCCGCTAGCAGGCTGAGGGCGTTGATCAAGTCGTCGCGCTTGGCCTCAAGGCTGGGCAGGCGTGCTTCGATGGAGGCGACCTGGGCACTGGCCTGGGCCACGTCGAGGCGGGTGGCGACCCCTTCGGCCTGGCGATTCTCGGACAGCTTCAGGCTGTGCTGCGCCACCTTCAGGTTGTCACGGGTGACGTCCAGGGTGTGCTGCACCGCACGCAGCTGAATGTAGTTACCGGCGGTTTCTGACAACAGCGCCAGCAACACGCCACGGCGGTCATTCTCGGCCACTTCGACCGTCGCATCGGCAGCCTCCACTTGCCGTCGTACTCGGCCCCAGAGGTCCAGCTCCCACCCCGCGACCAGGTCACCCTGCCACAGGTTGAATGCCGATTTGCCCGCGTGGCCCGAGGGGTCACTCAGCCCTTCGGCGCTGTTGCGAGCGCGGCTGTAGCCAGCGTTCACATCGACCGAAGGCGCTTCATCCGCTGCTACCGTACTGCGCAAGGCACGGCTTTGCAGCAGCCGCGCACTGGCCATCTGCAAGTCCAGGTTGCGTTCGGCGACCCGCTGGATCAGCGCGCTGAGCCGGGCATCGTGAAAGGTCTCCCACCAGCGCAGCTCCAGCGGTTCGGCCTGCGGCTGACTGGCCGCGGCCTCGCCTTGCAAGCCTGCCCACTGTTGCGGGGCCTGGCTGTCCGGGCGTTTGAAATCTGGCCCGAGGGTACAGCCGGCCATCAGCAACGCCAGCAACACCGGGCTCAAGCGAAAGGCCGGTTTCATCGCGCGCTCACCTCTTTGCCTTCGAGTTTGTCGCCGCGGGTATCGATGGTGGCTTCCACCGACATGCCCACACGCAGCCGTGCAAGCAGCGGCTGGCCGTCATCGAACACGATCTTTACGGGGATGCGCTGCACCACCTTGGTGAAGTTACCGGTGGCATTGTCCGGCTTGACCGCTGCAAAGGTCACACCGGTGGCCGGCGCGATGCTCTCGACATGGCCATGCAGTTGCTCGCCCGAGAAGGTATCGACACTGATGCTGACCGGTTGGCCGGGCTGCACATGGGTCAGCTGGGTTTCCTGGAAGTTGCCAACCACATAGGCCTGCTGCAACGGCACCACCGACAACAGCCGAGCCCCCGGATTGACATAGGCGCCGACACGCAAGGCGCGCTCGCCGACCATGCCATCCACCGGTGCGATGATGCGCGTGTAGGACAGGTCGAGCTGGGCTTTCTCCAGCCCCGCTTCGGCCCGTTTGAGCTGGCCATCGGCGCTGGCCACCTGGGCGCTGAGGATGTCCACCTGCTTGCGTGCAGCCACCAACGCGGCCTGGGTATTGGCCAGGCGCGCACGGGCCTGGTCGACTCCGCTGCGCGCCTGCTGGGCGTTCTGCACGGTGCCGGCACCTTGCTCGGCCAGGCGGCTGTAGCGGTTGACTTCATGATCGGCAAACGCCGCTTCGGCCTGGGCGGCTTTCACGGCGGCTTCGGCTTGGGCAATCAAGGCGGCCTGGCGCTCTAGCGTGGCGCGGGCATCGGCGCTCTGCGCCTTGGCCACCAGCAATTGCGCCTGGGCTGCGTCGAGCGCGGCTTGGTAGTCGCGGGCATCGAGGGTCGCGAGCAACTGGCCTGCCGTGACTTGCTGGTTGTCCTCGACCAGCACCTCTTTGATAAAGCCTGCGACTTTGGGCGCGACCACGGTGTAATCGGCGATCACGTAGGCGTCGTTGGTGCGCTGGCGGTGATCGCTGCCCAGCATCCAAGGCCCGACGATACCGGCCAGCACGGCCACGGCGAGCACCGAGCCGATGAAAAGTGTTTTGCGGTTGTTGGTCATTTCTAAGTCTCGAATTCAGTCACGGGCTCAAGCCACCGCACGCGGCGGGAAGATCCGGGTAGGCACAAAGGGAATCAGGCAGATCAACGCGACGGCAATGCACGCCATCACCAGGTACTGGTCGGCCGAGGTCAGTACCTGGGCCTGTTCATGAATGCGCCGGGCAAGGCCGGCGGCGCTGTCATCGATCAGCGGCGCATTGCCCAGGCTGTCGACCAGGTGGTTGGAATGGAAATGCCGGCGCACAGTGCCCAAGACATCCAGCAAGCCGCCGGCAATCACCGCCGACAGCCCCTTGACCGTGTTGAACCAGGCCGAGGCGAACGGGCCCTCCTGCGGGGTCATGCCGTTGGTGGAGAGCATCAGCAGCGGCAGCACGGCCATCGGCTGGCCAAATACCTGCAACAGATAAAACGGGTAGAAGTCGCCGCGTATCCACTCGGAGGTCAACAGGCTGCTGCCCACGCACGACAGCGCCAGCATGGCGAGCCCCATCGCCAGTACCCAGCGGCAGTCCACCGCGCGGATGTTGCACAGCGCTGCGGTCAGCGGCAGGGCGATGAGTTGCGGCATGGCCACCAGCATCATCAACGGGCTGGTCTGCGCCGGCCGGTAGCCCTGGATCTGCGCCAAGTACGCCGACGGAATGCTGCTCACCCCGGAGAGCACGATCAGCACGCCGGCCAGGGTCACCAGGGCGAAGCTCAGGTTGCGCCGCGAGAGCATGCGCAACTGGAAGAACGGCAGCGGTTCAGACCACTCGTTGTACAGGAACAGCACCAGCAACAGCAGGCCGCCGCCCAGCAGCCAGCAGATCAGCGGCGAGTCGAACCAACCCCAGCGGTCACCCAGCGACAGGCCGAGGACGATGCAACTGATGGCCGGCAAGCCCAGCAGCACGCCACGCCAGTCGAACTGTTTGAAGCGCTCCAGGCGCAACGGGTCCTGGGGCAGGCCCCAGCCGACACAGAACATCGCCAGCAGCGACGGCAAGATGATCTGCCAGAAGGCCCACTGCCAGCCGACGTACTCGGTCCACAGGCCCGCCAGCGGTGTGCCGAGGTTCGGCCCGAAGGTGGCGGTCAGGGCATAGCAGGCCAGGCCATAGACCTTGATGCCCGGTGGCAGAAAACGCAGCGCGACGCTCATCAGCATCGGCGGCAAGGCGCCCGAGGCGAAGCCTTGCAGCACCCGCAGCAGCATCAGGCTGTGCAGGTTGGGGGCGAACGGTTGCAGCAGGCCCAGCACGGCGAACACGCCAATGGCAGACAACGTGAAGCGGCGCAGGGAAAAGGTCGTGGCAAGCCAGGGTGCAAAGGCCATCGCCGACACCGAAGCCGCGCTGTACGCGGCCAGCAGCCAGGCGCCTTCGTCGGCACCGATGCCCATGGCGCCGCGAATATCGGCCAGCGAAATCTTGGTCACCGCCTCGTTGAGGCCGGCACAGAGCACTGCCAGCAACACCCCAAACAACCCCACCACCACCTGCAGGCCGAATGCCGTCTGCACGGGGGCGGCCGGCGCGGGGGCGGCAGCCAGCGCAGCAGAAGGCGCGGTCAGGGAACTCATGGGAATACATCTCCAGCAACAATTTCAGGGCTGGAGCAAGTCTAAGAAGGTCGAATGCTTACGAAAACTGACTTGTTGGCAGGTTTATATTGCGCCAAACGCAATCGGCCTCTGTTACGGGTCGAAGCTGCCACACGCCTTCAACGTCTGGCGCAGCCAACGGTGTGCCGGGTCGTTGTCGAACCGCGGGTGCCAGGCCTGCTTGACGTTGACCTTCTCCAACGGCACCGGGATCTCGAATGAGCGCAGGGGCAGTTTCAAACGCTGCACACTGTTGAGGATGTTGGCCGGGATCGGCAGGATCAGGTCCGAATCCGGCAGCGAAAACATCGCCGAATGGAAGCTCGTGGTGATCAGCGCCACCCGCCGTTCCACTTTATGGTTGGCCAATGCCACATCGATCGGCCCATTGGCCCGGCCACGGCGCGACACACTGATCTGCGGGTAGGCGGCGAACCGCTCAGGGGTAATCTCGGCATCGAAGATTGGGTGGCCCTCGCGCGCCAGGCCTACGAAGTAGGTGTTGAACAGGCTCTGCACCTTGATTTCCGGGCCCAGCTCGACGGCCGAGCTGATGATCAGGTCGATATGCCCGTTGCGCAGCACCGCATCATCGTCGCCACTGCCCTCGGGCACGAAACGCAGCACCGTACGCGGTGCCTGGGCCAGCATCATGCGCAACAGCTGGGCGCCGTACAGGGCAATGAACAGGTCGTTGGTGCGGATGTTGAAGGCCCGGTCCAGGTTGACCAGGTCGACATCGTCACGGCTGCGGAACACCTGCCCGGCCTGCTCCACCAGCCCATGCACCTGCTCGCGCAGCGCCAGCGCACGGGGTGTCGGCACCAAGCCACGGCCGGCGCGTACCAGGATCGGGTCGCCCAAGGCATCGCGAATGCGCCCCAGGGTCCGGCTCATGGCGGCCGGGCTCAGGTTCATGCGCTGCGCGGCGCCCACCACACTGCCTTCGTCAAGCAAGGCGTCGAGGGCGACGAGCAGGTTCATGTCCGGGAGTTGCATGGCCGTTTTCCGTGGCAATTGTGGGAAAGGCGATGGTAGCAGGTTGGAGGATTGCGTCTGACGCAATAAGGTCGTGCGTGGTGGGGCATTTATTCTGGGCTTTGGATGGGCCATAAGTGATGCAGTGGCTGTACCGGCCTCTTCGCGGGGCAAGCCCGCTCCCACAGGTACCCCGCAATGCCCGAGGTTTGTGCGGCCAACCTGTGGGAGCGGGCTTGCCCCGCGAAGAGGCCGGTACAGCCAGCACATCATTTAGCTTCGACAAGGATTCCCATGCCCACCCCGGTCCTCATCGCCATCGACGCCTCCCCCGCATCCTTCGCCCTGCTCACCCTCGCCCGCCGCTACTGCCGCCCCGGCGAACACGAGCTGCATGTGCTGCTGGCCATCGACAGCACTTTCGCCGTGCACGAGCAACCCGCGCCCTACACCACCGAAGAACTGGAGGAATACCCCGCCGCCTGCGAGGAGCAACAGCATGCCGACCACGCCGTAGCCAAGGCCGTGCGCGAGTTGCAGGACGCCGGCTTCACCAGCCAGGGCTGCATGGTGGCCGGGCAGCCGGTCGAGGCCATCGTCAGCAAGGCGCAAGATCTGCGTTGCGAACTGATCATCATGGGTCATCGCCATCTGTCACGATTGGGGCGGTTGCTGGATCCTTCGATCAGCGCGAAGGTGATTGATCAGGTTGCGGTGCCGGTGTTGGTGGGGGCTGCGGGTTAAAGAGCGTTTGGGCCACCCGGTGTTCGCCATGACATTTGTAGCGCTTATCAAATCGAGCGCCGCCCCGGGGGCGCTGATCTCATAGGCGCTGGAAACGTGGTGCCAACTCACCCCTCGCTAGGCTTCACCACCACCGTACACGTCGTCCCCGCCGCCAGCAAAAACCCTTCCGGCACTTCATCGATGTGGATCCGCACCGGTACGCGCTGCGCCAACCGCACCCAGTTGAAGGTCGGGTTCACATCAGCGATCAGCTCGCGGCTCTGGGGGTTGTCGCGGTCATAAATACCGCGGGCAATGCTCTCTACGTGGCCTTTGATGCGCTCGCCGCTCATCATCTGCAAATCGGCCTGGTCACCCACTTTCACGTGCGGCAGCTTGGTCTCTTCGAAGAAGCCATAAACCCAGAACGAGTTCTCGTCGACCACCGCCATCACCGGCTCACCGGTACGGGCATAGTCGCCCTTGTGGATGTTCAGGTTGGTCACATAACCGTCCACCGTGGCCACGATATGCGTGCGCTTGAGGTTCAACTCGGCGGCCGCCAGTTCGGCCAGGGCCTGTTGATAATCCGCCTGGGCCGAGTTGGCGATGTTGCTGGCGTCGTCGCGGTTTTCCTTGGAGATCACCAGGTTGTCCATGTCGGCGCGGCGCTTGGCGTTGACCTTGCGCATCTCCCAGGTGGCCTTGCGCGAGGCAACCAGCGCCTTGGCCTGGTCGACGGCCATTTGGTAGTGCTCAGGGTCGATCTGGATCAACAGGTCGCCCTTCTTCACCCGCTGGTTGTCCTTGACCGGTACACCCACCACGTAGCCGGGCACGTCGGCAGCGACGTTGATGATGTCGGCACGTACACGCCCGTCGCGGGTCCAGGGCGTGGTCATGTAGTGCAGCCACAACTGGCGGCCGATCGCCACGGCGGCCACCAGCACCAGCAGGGTGGCGATCAGGCTGAAGAACTTTTTCATCGAAGGTTTCTCACCAGTAGACAGACAGCGCGAGGGCGCCGAAAAGGCAGACGAACAGGCTCAGGCGAAGCAGCGCCGGGTGCCAGAAAAAGCGGTAGCCGTCATGGCTGGCGATGAAGCGGTCCAGGCCCCAGGCCAGGCCCAGGGCGAACAGGAACATCAAGGTCATGGTGGGCATGTATACGCCATGGAAGGCGATTTCACGGGGCATGATTTCACGGGGCATGGTGCAGTCCTTTCGCCGGTGCCAGCGGCGACTGTGGGTCCAGCAGGGAAGAACGGATGAAGTGCAAGTAGCTTTGCGCGCGGCGCAGCACCGAGGTGTCGAAGTGCCGGGCGAAGGGTTCGTCGGTGGCCTGCACGCGGCTGATGGCATGGTCCACCGCCACCAGTGCGCGCTCGTGGTTGCTGGCGCTGGGCTGCAGGAACAAACGCGCCAGGGCGCGGCCCATGACGCGGATGGCCTGGCGCCATGGCTGCGACTCGGCGTAGGCCGGGTGGATCGGGGCGCGGGCCTGTTCCTTGCGCAGCTCGATGATGGCGTGGCCGATTTCCAGCACGGTGAACATCCAGCCCATCAGCTCGCTCTGCACCTTCGGCTTGCCGGCAGCCAGGCCATAGGCTTGGTGCAGCAGGTCGCGGGTGCGGCTCTCGAAAGCCGAACCCAGGCCGCGCAAGCGGCCACTGATGGCGAACAGCACCTGTTCACGCAGTTCCTGCTCCAGCCGGCTCCACAGCCAGCGGCTGTTGGGCGGCAAGATGATCGCCCCGGCCGCAGCGCAGACGAACATGCCGATGACCATGCCGATGTAGTCGTTGATGAAGGTGTAAGGGTCGTAGACGGTCAGGTTGTTGGGCACCGAACCGATGGCGAAAAACACCAGCAAACCGATGCCGTAACCAGCATACGCCGGCCGCGAAGACAGGAACGCCCCCAGCACGAAGACCGGTGCCAGGACCATGCACAGCAGCGGGAATCCGTCGATCCAGGGGAACACGAAGAAGGTTTCGAAGAACCCGACGAAGGCCCCGATCGCCGTGCCACAGGCCATCTGGAATGACATGCGCTTAGGGTTGGGCGAGGCCGCCGACAGGCCCACGGTGACCGTGGCGATCAGCGTCATCATGGCACCGCTGGGCCAGTCGCTGAGCAACCAGTAACTGCCCAGCAGCAACAGCACCGCCGAGGCGCGCACGCCAGCAGCCAACGACACCAGCCAGCTGGTCTGCGCCACATAGGGCTCGTCCCACTGCTCGCGCTCGTGCTTGTGCATGGCCAGCGAGGCATGGGTCTCGGCATAGCTGAACATCTCGTCGACAAAGCGATACAGCAGCTCGAAGGCAGTGTGGAAGTCGAGCAGGTCGGACTCGCTGGGGTTGGTTTGCTGATACTCGGCGCGCAAGCCACGCACCTGGGCTTGCAGGCCCTCCTTGTAGGCGGCCAGCTCAAGCGCCAGGCGCAGCGCGTCGGAGTCGGTCAAGGCGCGGCCCACGTAGGGCTGAAGCAATTCGACCAAGGTGTCCAGGCCCGGCTCGATGGCGCTGACGATCTGCAGCGGGCCACGGGCGCGCAGGCGTTCGAGCAGCCGGTGCAGGGCATTGAAGCGCGTGGTGATGGCCATGAACTCGCTGTTCATGCGCACCAACCGGCCACTGCGCCTGCGCATGTGCGGGTCTTCGAAGGCGGTGACGTTACGCAGGCTTTCCAGGCCCACAGCCTCGGCGATGAAGCGCACGTTGCTGCTTTCAAAACGGTCGCGCTGGCTATCACCGCGCAAGGCTTCGACTACGACGCCAGCGAACACACCGAAGCGCTGGTAGAGGGCATTACGCATGGCGGCGCTGGCCGACTGCGGCAGGATCGCGGCGCTGACGAACGTTGACACCAAAATCCCCAAGGCGATTTCCAGCACCCGCCACACGGCCGCCATAAAGGCTTGGTCGGGGTGTTCCAGCACCGGTAAGCCGATCATCGCCGCGGTGTAACCGGCCAGCACGAAGCCATAGGCGCGGAAGGTGCGGTAGCGCATCGCGCCTGCCGAACACAGGCCGACCCACAGGGCCAGGCTGGGCAGGAACAGCTCGGTGTTCTGCGGGAAGATGGCGATCAGCGCGACCATCATCGCCGAGCCTGCCAGGGTGCCGAGCACCCGGTAGAAACTCTTGGCGAACACGTGGCCACTTTGCGGCTGCATGACGATGAACACAGTGATCATCGCCGTGCGCGGCTGCGGCAGTTCCAGGCGCATGGCCAGCCACAGGGTGATGAAGGCGGCGGCCAGCACCTTGAAGATGTAGACCCAGGTCACGCCATCGGTGCGCGCCCAGGCAAAGAAGCCCCGGCGCCACTCCAGGCTCTGCAACCAGCGCACGGGCAGGCTTGAGGTGCTCATTCGGCGTTATCCGGCTGCTTGTCGAAAATGGCCAGGGTGGCCGGGGTTTTCGGTGCGGCCTGGCGCTCTTGCTCCGGCACGTCCTTGCCCGCTTGCAGGCCACCCCCGAGGGCGGTGACCAGCTCGGCATGGGCGATCAGGCGGGCGGCCTGCACCTGCTGCTGTACCTGCTGCTGACGGAACAGCAAGGTCTGCGCATTGAGCACGTTGAGGTAGTCGGTCAGGCCACGCTGGAAGGCGACCATGGCGATGTCGTAGGTCTTCTGCGCGGCGGCGACCGATTCGGCGGCAAAGTGCGATTGCTCTTTCATCGACTCGCGGCGGATCAACTGATCGGAGATGTTTTTCAATGCACCGACCACGGTCTGGTTGTAGCGCGCGACGGCCATGTCATAGCCCGCTGAAGCGACGCCCAGTTGCGAGCGCAGGCGGCCGCCGTCGAAGACCGGCAGGCTGATTGCCGGGCCGACGTTGTAGTTGAACTTGCGCCCGGTGAGAAACTCCAGCGGGCCGCCGCCCGTGGCCATGAAACCGAGGCTGCCGACCAGGTCGACATTGGGGAAGAAGCCGGCATGCGCGACGTCGATGCCACGGGCTTGCGCGGCCACCTGCCAACGGCTGGCGACCACGTCCGGGCGCTGGCCGACCAGCTCGGCGGGCAGCGCCGACGGCAGCGTGAGCGGGGCGCCGAGGGTCAGGGTCGGGCGCTGGATCTGCGCGCCCTCCCCTGGCCCCTTGCCGGCCAGCGCAGCAAGCTGGTTGCGGGTCAGGGCGATCTCTTCGTCAAGGCTGTCGAGCTGACGATGGGTTTCGGGCAGCGGCGCTTCGGCCTGGCTGACTTCGAAATGGGTGCCGATGCCTGCGTCCAGCCGACGCTTGGCCAGGGCCAGGATCTGCTCCTGCTGCTCCAGTTCAGCCTTGACGATATCGCGCTGGGCGAAGTGCAGGCTCAGCTGGATGTAAGCACGCACCACGTTGTTCTGCAGCTCGAGCTGCGCCTGGCGAGCCTCGGCCACACTCATGTGCGCTTGGTCCACAGCCTGCTCGCTGGCATTGCGCTCGCGGCCCCAGAGGTCGAGGGCATAGCTGAAGCCGATGGCGGCGTTGTTGTCCCAGGTATTGGCGCCCGACAGTGCGCCAGGGCCGTAGAACTGATCCTCGGGCCAGTTGTGGCGCTTGAGTGTGGCCTGGCCGTTGGCTTGCAGCTTTTCTGCCGACTCGACCACACCGGCCATGGCCTTGGCCTCGCGCACCCGCGCCAGGGCCATGGCCAGGTTCGGGCTACCCTCGACGGCCAATGCGACCCAGCGGTTCAGCTGCGGGTCGCGATAGGCCTGCCACCACTGCTGGTCGGGCCAGTGCGCGTCGGTGGCGGCTTCGCGTATGGCCGCGTCGGTGGTCAGGGTATTGGCGTGTAATGTCTTGCTTTGCGGGGCAATGCCCCAGGTTCCGATACAGCCGCTCAAGGTGAGGGTAAGGGCACAGGCACTGAACACTTGAAGCGTTCTGATGATGCGACGCGGCACAGCTGCGATTTCCCGAGGAAGAGGTGGAGGGGCCGGGCAATTCTAGGGGGCGGCAGGACTGGCGATAAGCGCATATTCCTGCGAATCTTTGTTACCAAACGCGCGATAATCAGCCTTTGGTCGAAGGCATCTTTTAATAACTTCGTCGTTACTTCGTGACACAATTTTGTCCTCTACCTTGAGAGTGACCCATGGACACCCTGCAAAATATGCGTGCTTTCAGTTGCGTAGCCCAGCTTGGCAGCTTCACGGCTGCCGCGGCGCAACTGGATACGACCACCGCGAACGTGTCGCGGGCGGTCTCCAATCTGGAAGCCCATCTGCAAACTCGGCTGCTCAACCGTACTACCCGCCGCATCGCGCTGACCGAGGCCGGCAAGCGCTACCTGATGCGCTGCGAACAGATTCTTACCTACGTTGAAGAAGCCGAGGCCGAGGCCAGCGACGCCCATGCCCGCCCGGCCGGGCAATTGAAGGTTCACTCCATGACCGGGGTGGGCCAACACTTCGTGGTCGATGCCATTGCCCGCTACCGCGAATCGCACCCGGACGTGACCTTCGACCTGACCATGGCCAACCGCGTGCCGGACCTGCTCGACGAGGGCTACGACGTGTCCATCGTGCTGGCCACCGAGCTGCCGGACTCGGGCTTCGTGTCGCAGCGCTTGGGGATCACCTACAGCATCGTCTGCGCCTCGCCCGACTACATCGTGCGCAACGGCATCGCACACAAGCCTGCCGACTTGCTCAAGCACGCCTGTCTGCGCATGGTCAGCCCGGTGATCCCGCTGGAGAAGTGGCTGTTCGACGGCCCGGAAGGCCAGGAAATGGTCAACATCACCAGCTCGCCGTTCCAGGTGAATACTGCCGACGCCATGAAAACCGCGATCCGCAGTGGCATGGGCGTGGGCGTGCTGCCGATCTATTCGGCCATCGACGGGCTGCGTGACGGCAGCCTGGTGCGGGTGCTGCCCGAGTATCGGCTGCAAGAGCTGAACCTGTACGCCATCTACCCGTCGCGCCAGTACCTGGATGCCAAGATCAAGACCTGGGTTGAGTACCTGCGCAATTCGCTGCCGGAAATTCTGGCAGCGCATGAGGCAGACCTGAAAACCCATCAGGTGCAGATCGCCAACTGAGAAACATGCTGCATTGAGGGGAGGAGCAATGGTAGGTTGCTAACCATTGCTTCCAGCGCCAGGACCATGGGAGGGCGATGCCCTCCATTCGCAGCACAAGGCTGCTCCTACACCGACCTTTGTAGGAGCAGCCTAGTGCTGCGAATGACCGCAACGCGGTCAACTGCCTGGCAGTCCACCCTAGCCTTGCAGAGAGTTGCCGATGAAAAAGACCGTCCTGGCCTTCAGCCGCATCACCCCGGCCATGGCCGAGCGCCTGCAACAAGACTTCAACGTGATCCTGCCGAACCCCAAGCTCGGCGACATCAACGCCCAGTTCAACGAAGCCCTGCCCGAGGCCCACGGCCTGATCGGCGTCGGCCGCAAGCTTGGCCGTGCGCAACTCGAAGGCGCGGCCAAGCTTGAAGTGGTCTCCAGCGTCTCGGTCGGCTACGACAACTATGACGTCGACTACTTCAATGAGCGCGGCATCGCCCTGACCAACACCCCCGACGTACTCACCGAAAGCACCGCAGACCTGGGCTTCTCGCTGATCATGGGCTGCGCCCGGCGCACGGCCGAGCTGGATGCCTGGACCAAGGCCGGCCAGTGGCAAGCCACCGTCGGCCCGGCGCACTTCGGCAGCGATGTGCACGGCAAGACCTTGGGCATCGTCGGCATGGGCAACATCGGCGCCGCCGTTGCCCGCCGCGGCCGGTTCGGGTTCAACATGCCGGTCATCTATACCGGCAACAGCCGCAAGACCGCACTGGAGCAAGAGCTGGGGGCGCAGTTCCGCAGCCTGGAGCAACTGCTGGCCGAAGCCGATTTCGTCTGCATCGTGGTGCCGTTGTCGGACGCCACCCGCAAGCTGATCGGTGCACGGGAGCTGAAGCTGATGAAGCCAAGCGCCTTCCTCATCAACATCGCCCGCGGCCCGGTGGTCGATGAAGCAGCGCTGATCGAAGCCCTGCAGAACGGCACGATTCGCGGTGCCGGCCTGGATGTGTACGAGAAGGAACCGCTGAGCGATTCTCCACTGTTCAAACTGCCCAACGCCCTGACCCTGCCGCACATCGGCTCGGCCACCGCAGAAACCCGCGAGGCCATGGCCAACCGGGCGATGGACAACCTGCGTGCGGCGCTGTTGGGCGAACGGCCGCAGGATTTGGTGAACCCGCAGGTGTGGAAGGATTGAGGGTTTTCAACTGACTTTATCGCGCCATTCGCAAAGCTGCTGGCGAATGGCGCACTCCCTCTGCACACACCCCTTGCGATAAGCGAACATTCTGAAACAACTCGCTTATTGGCCCATTGCCAACGCTACGCACCTATCATTTTTGCTAGGTGACACTCGCTACACCTCAGATTAACAATGCAGAAGAACACTACCTTCATCGCTATTCTGAGGACTACCAAAATGGAAAAGACCGACCCGATTCTTAATGACATCCAATTTGATGACGTTGTAGATATCCCGGGAACTGAAGAAAATCTTATCAAGACCGCCAAGATGGAAGAGTTTTTAAATATAACCATCTCCGAAACAAGCGAATGGCCAGTACCCTCCGTTTTTCACATTACGCACAGCAGTGAGCACCCGGACCGGCCAATCCATACAGAAAGCTTCCGTACACAGCTTCCAGAGAAACTATACTTCAAACTTCCTTCGGGTCGATTCAAAAAAAGCCAGAAACAATCCCTGGGTTACATTTTAAAATCAAAAAGAGACGATCATGGATGGGATGAATGGGATGTCAAAACCTCATTCACCGTCGACTTAAAAAACCCCATCGAAGCGCCTCCCTTGGAGATGGCCACCACAAAATTCGACCTCGCCTACCTCGACAGCCATGACGGCTTAGGTTTTAAAGCCCCAACTTTCACCACTACCAGAGTTGGAGACCACTGCATTGTTAATATAAACGGACCCGAGAATATTAGCGTGACTCTGGAGACGCCTGCACGCGAGAATGAAGATCCCATCACAGGTAAAATTCCTAAAGATACATTCTTCATTGCTGGCAAACCCATTTATGGCAAGTATACGGTTATGTATACGGCCCTCTCACGCGCAGGTAACGATTCCAGCAATACAGAGGCCGTCACAGTCACATTCAGCGCCTCGTGAAATCCGTACCGGCCGGTATTTCACCAACCGATACTTCAGCATCACTGTCTGAGTAAGGGGACTGTGGAAATGCGGATGGCTTTGAATTTGCGAAAAACCAGTACATTCCCCCCCATCACCAACACCACCCCCAACAGCGCCGGCGCCGTCCATTGATACCCTTCGACAAACGCCGACACGTTCAAGGCCACCAGCGGGAACAGCACCGTACAGTAGGCTGCCCGCTCCGGCCCCATGCGCCCAACCAGGGTCAGGTAGGCGGTGAAGCCAATCACCGAACCCGGGATCACCAGGTACATCAGCGAGCCGATGTAACGCGTGTTCCATTCCATGGCGAAGGGAATGCCGCTGAACAGGCAATAAACCGTCAGCATCGCCGCGCCATAGACCATGCCCCAGGCATTGGTAGTCATGGGCTTGAGCCCTGCTTTCTGCTGCATGCTCGACAGCATGTTGCCGGCCGAGAAGCACAGCGTGCCGAGCAAAGCCAGGCCGAGGCCGTACAGGGTTTCGCGGCTGGCGGCATGGTGGGACAGTTCGGGCCAGAACAGCAGGCCCAGGCCCAGCAGCCCCAGTGCACCGCCACCCAGCACGTTGGCAGCGATCTTCTGGCCAAAGAACACCCGGGCGTTGAGTGCGTTCCACAGGGTCGCGGTGGAGAACACCACGGCGATCAGGCCGCTGGCGATCCACTGGCTGGCGGTGAGGAAGCACATGAAGTTGACGCAGAACAGGCACAGGCCTTGGGCCAGGCAGATCAGGTGGCCGCGGCGGTTCATGGGTTGCAGGCGGCGGGTGAGCAACAGGATGGCGAACAGGATCAGGCCGGCCAAAGCGAAGCGGTAGACGATGGACACCGGGATGGCGACCACGCCCAGTTGCAGTTTCAGGGCGATCCAGGTGGTGCCCCAGATCAGGACGGTGAGCAGGTACAGGGACAGGTTCATGTGGGTGGTTCCTTGGGCCTTTCAGAATCGGTGCCCGACGCTTCGCGGGGCAAGCCCGCTCCCACAGAAATCGAAGACTGCTCGGTACTTGTGGGAGCGGGCTTGCCCCGCGAATAGAGGGCGCAGCCCTCGCCGAGGCCCTCAGTGTTCGCCCTCCTGGCCCTCCCCGCTTGCACAAACTTGCGCTTTTCCAACCCAGGTAGCTGTCAGCGCAACGCAAGCGCAGTACGATGGCCCCAGAGGAATCGCCCATGACCCCACTCTCCCAACTGCACGTCTTCAACGCCATGCACGCCTCGCCCCACGCCCGCCTGGAGCTGAGCGCGCACCTGGGCGACGGCTTGGCTGCGGCGCTGTGGCGCAACCGCGACGATGCCCGCGATTACCAGGCGCCCAGCCATCACACGCTGTCGTGCTACATCGCCGATGGCACCGGCACCTTCCGTCGCCAGCGCCCGGCCGACAAGGGCGCACCGAACAAGCTGTGCATCATGCCGGCCGGCCATGAGTCGAACTGGGTGGTCAACGGCGCGATTCGCCTGGCACACCTGTACGTCAGCGAGGCGCAGTTCGCCCTGGGTTGCGTGCGCCTGCTGGACCGTGAGCCGCGGGAATTGCAGCTGCAGGAGGCGACGTTCCTCGATGACCCGCAACAGTCGGCGCGCTTTCGCCAGTTGATCAACCTGGCCTGGGACGAGCCCGGCGAGCGCCTGCTGGCCAGCAGCCTGGCGCATGAAATCGTCGACCACGCAGTGCTCAGCCAGGTTGGGCTACGTCAGGGTCTGCGCCTGAAAGGCGGCTTGGCGCCGAACCTGCGTCGGCAGTTGGTGGAGTACATCGAGGCGCACCTGGACCAGCCCATCACCCTCGGTGAACTGGCCCTGCGCTGCAACCTTTCCGAGTACCACTTCGCGCGCATGTTCCGCACCAGTTTCGGCTTGCCGCCACACCAGTACCTGCTGGCACGACGGCTGCACCGTGCTTGCCAGTTGCTGCGCTTGGGTCACCTGCCGCTGGGAGAGGTGGCGTTGCTGTGCGGGTTTGCCAGTGCCAGCCATTTCAGCAACCGCTTCCGCCAGGCACTCGGAGCGACGCCTGGCGACTATCGCACAGCCTTCAGCCCTTAGAACTCGAAGGTGCTGGACAGGCTCACCTGCCGCGCATCGCCAACTGCGACAAAGTACTGGTTCACCGCCGAGCTGTAGTAAACCTTGTCGAACAGGTTCTTCACGTTCAACTGCAGGCGCACGTTGTGTTCGTCGAGCTGGGTCTCGTACGTGGCAAACGCATCGGCGACGGTATAGCTGGGCAAGTCGAAGGTGTTGGTCGAGTTGCCCGAACGCTCGCCCACATAGCGGGCCCCAGCACCAAAGCGCAGTCGGTCGCCACCGAACACGCGGCCAAAGTCATACACCGCCGAGAGCGAGCCACTGTGCTTGGCCACGTTCTGCAGGCGGTTGCCTTCAAGGTCCGGGTCTTTGGTGACCTTGGCATCGGTAAAGGCATAACTGCCGATCAGGCTCCAGCGTTCGCTGAGCTGCCCGGTCAGGTCAAGTTCAACACCGCGTGAATTGACCTCGCCAGCATTGCTGTAGACCGTCTCGCCGGTACCCGTGTCGAAGTTGGCGACCAGCACATTGCGCTTGGTGATGTCGAACAGCGCCAAGGTGCCGGTCAGGCTGCCAGGCATGTCGAGCTTGGCCCCCAGCTCCCACGATTTACCCTCTTCGGGCGCTACCGACGCATCCAGCACCACACCGCCGGTCAACGGTGCAATGCTGGAGTTGGGCTTGAACGACTCGCTGTAGCTGCCATAGAACGACAGCTGGTCATCGACCTTGTAGACGATGCCGGCATGCGGCACCCAGGCCTGGCCGCTAGTGTCGGTATTGGCTTTGAACGGTCGACCGCGGCCGGCGTACTGGTCGAACTGCTGGAAGCGCGCACCGGCCACCAGAATCCAGTGCTCATCCAGGTGCAGGGCGTCCTGCACGAACAGCGCGTCGGTGCGCAGTTTGTCGGTCTGGTCGCTGTCGCTGGCGCGCACGCTGCTGCCCTCCACTTCCTGGCCGTAGACTGGGTTTTCATAGCTGAAGGTAGACTGCGCCGTCTGGCGGATCAGGTCGCCACGAAACACCTTGCGGTCTTCGTGATCGAGGCCGAACAACAGGTCATGCTGCAGGCCACCCAGCTCGACGTTGCCCGCAAGGCTCAGGGTGGCGAACTGGTCGCGGCTCATGGCGTTGTGCGTGCCGTCGATGCTGCGCGTCAGCGTGCCCTTGGCTTCGTTGACGCCCGTCACGCGGACCTGGCTGGCGTCGTAGGTCTCGCGGTTGAAGCTGTAGCCGAAGTGCAGCTTCCAGTCGTCGGCCAATTGGTGGTCGACCTCCAGGCGATACAGGTCAGAGCGCCCTTCCATGTCGTTGAACGGCTCATCCAGGCGACGCGTGGCCGGAATGTCCAAGGGGTGGCCGTTGCTGCCAAAGGCCGTGCCGCGGTCGAACGGGTAAAGAAACTCACGGTGCTCGTACGCCACCACCACCTGGGTGTCCTCGCCCAGCCAGGCCAGCGATGGCGCTACCAGCGATTCGCGGTGCACACCGAAGTTACGCCAGTAGTCCTCATCTTCGTGGTCGACGATCAGGCGGTAGGCGAAGTTGCTGTCGCCGAGTGCGCCGGTGCTGTCGAACCCACCGCCGCTGCCATTTTTGCCGCTGCCGTAGGTCGAGCCACGCACCGTCAGGGCGTTGTACTGCTGCAGTTGCGGGCGCTTGCTGACCACGTTGATGACCCCGCCTGGGTCCTGGATGCCATACAGCAGCGAGGCCGGGCCCTTGAGCACTTCGACCCGCTCGGTGCTGGCATTGAGGCTGCGGCCCTGCACGATGGGCATGCCGTCACGCATGATCGAGCCGTCGCGGTTGTCGCCAAAGCCGCGCTTCATCACGGTGTCGGAGGTGCCGCCAAAGTTGTTGCCCTGGGTAATGCCGCTGACGTTGGTCAAGGCATCATCGAGGTTGCGCGGGGCCTGGTCGCGAATGACCTGGGCCGGGACCACGTTGATGGCCTGGGGGATGTCCTGGTTCGGGCCCTGGCCACGCATGATCGAGGCCGTGGCCGGGGGCTGATAGCTGTAGGCGTCCATCTGCGAGGTCACGGTGGTGGCCTGCAGGTTGAGTGCCCCGTCGCTGCTCACGGCTTCGAGGGTGAAGGTGCGGGCATCGACGCGGCGCCAGGCCAGGCCGGAAGTGCCCAGCAATTGCTGCAGCGCCTGCTCTGCGCTGAAGGTGCCATTGAGGGC
The DNA here is from genome assembly GCF_022179005.1 of Pseudomonas sp. PAGU 2196. Lineage (NCBI taxonomy): Bacteria > Pseudomonadati > Pseudomonadota > Gammaproteobacteria > Pseudomonadales > Pseudomonadaceae > Pseudomonas > Pseudomonas sp. PAGU 2196. Next base: position 209,901 of record NZ_BNTL01000001.1, read on the forward strand.
AGGTGCCTGCTGGCCAGAAAGCTCGAGGGTGTACACCACGCTCTGGCCGGTGGCTCGGCTGAAGGCATTGAGCGCCTGGGCCAAGGGTTGGCTTGGCTGGGCAAACGTGTACGCCTGTACCTGCTCGGCCGCCCCGGCCAACGGTGCGATGGCGATGACCGGGCACACCGAAAGGCCGAGCCAGAGGGGGACGCAACACGGGGTGAACTTCATGGACGCTGACCTGTAAGTGGGTGTTGATTGCGAATGAATCGCACTTCCACTCATTACACGGATGCCACGTCCTGTTACCTCATCCGTTATTTGAATTTTTTCCTGGGCCGGCCTCTTCGCGGGCAAGTCGGACCGCCGCACCGCCGCTCCCACAGGTTCTGGTACAGGTGCCTAACGGATAATCGTCAAACGCCCCAAGACGGTCTGGCGCGAAAAGCCCATCACGTTGCCAAGTGAATCGAGCGCTGCCAAAGGCGCTTGCACCGGGAAACTGCCACTGACCTTGCGCTGCCCCAACTCACCCTTGAGCAGCAGGATGCGCCCCGGGTAGTAACGCCCGAGGTCCTCGACCACCTGCGCCAGCGGCACCTGGTAGTAATTCAGCCAGCCCTGGCGCCAAGCCAGGCGGCTCTCGCTGTCTACGCTCACGGTACTGCCCGCATGGCCGTCAACGTAAGCCAGCTGCTGATTGGCCGTCAGTTCACGGGCGACCGCGCCTTGCCCCGGTGTCACCGCGACCCGCCCACTGCGCACCGTCACCTGCGCGCCATCCCCCTGCTCACGCACCTCGAACTGGGTGCCCAGCACCCGCACCTCACCGCCTGCGGCAGCTACCAGAAACGGCTCGCCGGTGTGGGTGACCTGGAAGAACGCCGCCCCGCGCAGCAGCCGCACACGGCGCTCGCCCTGGGCGAAGTCGACCGTGATTGCGCTGCCTGCATCTAGTGTCACCTGCGATTGATCGGCCAGGGTCACCTGGCGGACGTTCCCGGCGCTGCTGTAGTCGGCCTGCAGGTCCTGCAGCCAGTAGCCAGGGTGCCACCCACCCACAGTGCCGACCGCCAGCACCAGGCAGGCTGCAACCGCCAAGGCGGCGACGCGTTGACGCCAACGGCCTCGGGCAGGCGCCTTGGCCATGGCATCCAAGTACTGTTGCAGGCCCCCGCGCTCTTCATCGGCCAACCGCGCCGCTGGCGCCGCGCTCATCTGCCACAGCGCCTGCGCCTGTGCGTACGCCTCTCGATGCCCCGGGTCGGCCAGCAACCAACGCTTGAACGCCGCACCTTGGGCTTGCTCAGGCTGTTCGTTGATGCGGCTCAGCCACTGCAGCGCGGCCTGTGACTGCGCGGCAGTGATCGGATTCGGACGGCTCATCGACGGGCGCTCCCTGGCCTGCGTAGGGTGGAAACGGGCTCGGCGACACTCGCCTTGCACGCTTCGAGGGCGCGCATCATATGCTTTTCAACGGCGCTCTGGGACAGTTGCATGGCCGTGGCGATCTCGCTGTACTTGCAGCCGTGGATACGATTGAGCAGGAAGATCTGCCGCGTGCGATCGGGCAAGGCGCGCAACGCAGCCTCGATGCGTTGCAGGTCGTGAGCGACCTCCAGGGCTTGCTCAGGTTCTGCGGCGCTGGACTGCTCATCCACGGCGTGCGTGGCTTCGGCCACACGCTCGCGGCTGCCTTCGCTGCGCAGGTGGTCGATGGCAAGGTTGCCGGCGCAGCGCAAAAGGTAGGTGTCCAGTGCTTCGACCTTGACCTCGGGGCGGCGCCAGAAGCGCAGGAACAACTCCTGGACCAGGTCCGATGCCGTGGCCCGGCAACCGACCCGGCGGCTGACCAATGCCTCCATGCGCGCACGCTGCGCCAGAAACACCTGAACAAAGCGCGCACGTCCGCCGGTGTTGTCAGCATCTGGCTCGATCATGTCACCCGGCTCGCTCAAGGCGTCACACAGCAAGCACGGCCAACAGCGGGCCGAGCACCACGCTGACGGCGGCCAGGCCCAGCAACAGGCGGGGCTGGTACGGCAGGGCGAACACCCACAGGGTCACCCCCGCCATCAACACCGCTATCCATTCCACCAGGCCATGCGCCCACCCCCGCATGTGCACGCTGAGTACCAGCGACAGCACCAGCAGCAGCCAGCCACCGACGCGCAGCACACGCAACTGTTGCACCTGCGGTTTGCGCCCAAGCAGCTCCTTGAAGTGTTTTTCCATGGCCAGGCACAGGGCGACGAAGCCCGCGAAGCCGATCAGCGCACTACCTAGCATCCGCTCACCTCGCCGCCCTCGACCGTCGGTTTTTGGGCCGCGCGTGAGGCGCGCTTGGTAACAGGCTTTGCCGGGCGCAGCATTTTGCTGGCCGTCCAGGCCAGAAACACGCCGGTGGCCAGCGCCGTGAGATCGAACCCGGCCATGGCCCAGTCGCCAGACCGCAATGACTGATCGAGGCCCTGGCCTGTGGTGAGGCCATTGAGCAGCGGCAGCAAGGCGAAGGCCAGCGCCCCCAGCGCCAGTTGCTCGCCCCAGGCGCGGCGCCCGGAACGCAGCACGGCATGCACCAGCGACAGTGCCCAGACCAGGAAGAACGTGTTGACCTCCCAATCGGCGCGGCCCTCGGCAGCCACAGGGATCAGCCGATTGGCCCAGAAGAACCCTGCCACCGCCAGCAGCAGGCCACTCATGCTGGCAATGTTGAGCACCTCGACCAAGCGCAATTCGCCGGGCATGTGCGCGCTCTTGGCATGCTTGAGCTGACGCTTGCCCAGCCACATCACCAACCCTGTGCCGATGACTGCTGTGCCGGCCACGCCGAAGACAAAGTACAACCAGCGCAGCCAGGGCCCGGCGAAATTGCCCATGTGCAGGCCGGCAAAACTGAAGGCCGTCATCATCGCACCACTCTCCGGTGCACCTTGGGTCAGCAGCGCCCCGCTGGCGCCATCGAAGGTCCAGTGGGTGCTGCGCCGGTAGGCGACGTTATCAGCCGAGGACTGGGTGAAGGTGACCCGGGCATTGCGGTCACCGGGGTTTTGCAGCTGGATGAAACCGATGCGTGCACCCGGCGCCAATTCCTCGACTTTGGCGTACAGCGTCGGCAACGGCACCAGGGGCGTCGCGACGTTGGCAGCCTTGGGCGCATCGTCGCGGCCGAACAGCTCGTTGAAGTACTCGCCGGTATTGCCGCCATAGCTGGCCAGAATGCCGGCAGGCATCACCATGTACATGAACAGCACCAGGCTGCTGTAGCTGATCATCAGGTGGAACGGCAGCACCAGCACGCCGATTGCGTTGTGCCCATCCAGCCACGAGCGCTGGCCTTTGCCAGGGCGGAAGGTGAAGAACTCTTTGAAGATCTTCTTGTGGGTGATGATCCCGGTGACCAGGCCCAGCAGCATGATGAAGGCACAGAACGTCGACAGCCAACGGCCGAACGGGTACGGCATCTCCAGCTGGAAGTGGAAGCGGTAGAAGAATTCGCCGCCACGGCTATCGCGCGCCTCGACTGGCTGGCCAGTCTGCGCATCGAGGCTTTTGCTGACAAAGCCGCGGCGCCCCGCCTCGGGGTCGCGCCAGCCCACGTTCAGCGCCGCCTCGCGCGCGTTGGGCAAGCGGATCATCCAATTGCTGGCGTGCGCGGCATTGGCCTCCAGGTAGCGCTGGGCCAAGCCCAGGCTGTTTACCGGGTCGAGCGCATGGCTGCGCACCTCGGGCTGGGTCCAGTGGTTGATCTCGTCCTTGAAGTACGAAAGCGTGCCAGTAAGGAAAATGGCGAACAGCAACCAGCCGAAGATCAGGCCGGTCCAGGTGTGCAACCAGGCCATGGCCTGGCGAAAGCCTTCTTTCATGGGTTTTTCATCCAGTAGGCAAAACCGCTGACCGCGCCCAGCAGCACGCTTGGCAACAGCACGCCCCACCAGGCACGCCAGGCGCTACGGCAAGCGAAGCACCAGATGAACGCCAGCACGTAGAAGACGAACGACAACAGCAAGCCCGTGAGGGTCGCGTCGACCCGTGGCAAGGGCGCCAGCAGCGCGATGCTGACACTGGCCATGGAAGCCAGCAGATAACCGCCCAGCGTTGCAGCCAGGCAGCGTGAGGCCACGGCCAGGCGGTAATTGAGCGGGATACCGGCGGCGTTGCGCTTCATGGCGGAGGTCCGGGCATTTTTGGGGCTGCAATAATAATGATTTCAATTCGCATAAGCAAAATATTGCCGCTGCTTAGCCGCCCATCGCTGACGGGCCGGCGATCCGCCCCTGGAGGATTGCCGAGCACAGGGTCGCCCATTACAATGCGAACAATTATTACTTCCAATCGCGCATCTTGGCGCCGGAGTATCCACGGTGTCCAGCGCCCTTTCCTCCACGGTCGAAGGCCTCTATCACGCCCATCACAACTGGCTGACCGGCTGGTTGCGCCGCCGCCTTGGCTGCCCGCAGAGTGCCGCCGACCTGGCGCAGGACACCTACGTACGCCTGCTTCAGGCACGCGAGACACCGCAATTGATCGAACCTAGGGCGTTCCTGGCCACGGTCGCCAAGCGGGTGCTGTGCAATCACTTTCGGCGCCAGGAACTGGAACGCGCCTACCTCCAGGCCTTGGCTCAGGTGCCGGAAGACGTGGCACCGAGCGAAGAACAGAAAGCGATCATCTTCGAGACGCTGCTGGAGCTAGACCGCCTGCTGGATGGCCTGCCAGCGCTGGTCAAGCGTGCCTTCCTGCTGGCGCAGGTCGACGGCCTGGGCCAGGGCGAAATCGCGCGTGAGCTGAACGTGTCACTGGCCACGGTAAAACGCTACCTGAACAAGGCGGCCATGCGCTGTTACTTCGCCCTGTGAATACCCAGTTTTCTCCGCAGGTAGCCGAGCAGGCCGTGCATTGGTTGATCGAGTCCCAGGGTGATGATTTTGATCGGGCCCAGCAGTTGGCGCTGGAGCACTGGTTACAAGCCGACCACGAACACCAGCGCGCCTGGGCGCATATTCAGCAGGTCAATCAGCGGCTACGCGGGGTGGCTTCGCCCGTGGTGCATGCGACGCTGCAAGCGCCGCCATCGGCCGCTCGACGGCGTGCGCTCAAGGCCTTGCTGCTGCTCGGTGTGGCCAGTGCCACAGGGTTGGGGCTGCAGCAGCACAACCCGTTGCCAGGGCTAATGGCCGACTACCGCAGCCCGGTCGGCCAGCGTCGGCGGTTGAACCTGGAAGATGGCAGCCTGCTGCAACTCAATACCCGTAGCGCCGCCGATGTGCGCTTTGATGGGCACCAGCGGGTGGTGCGCCTGCTCGAAGGCGAACTGGCGCTGGAGGTGGCCAAGGATGCCCGGCCCTTGCTGCTGCGCACCGGCGAAGCTGCGCTGCAGTTGGACAGCGGCCGTTTCAACGTGCGCCAGTACGACGGGTTCAGCCTGGTGTCGGTGTTCAGTGGCGTCGCCACTGTGTCGGGTGAGGCCTTGCTGGCAGGGCAACAGGCCCGATTGGGGGGCAACGGCTGGCGGGCGGTCACAGCGCTGGACCGCAATGCCGGGGCCTGGGTCGACGGCATGCTGGTAGCGTCGCAGATGCGCCTGGGGGATTTCCTGGCCGAGCTCGGCCGCTACCGGCAGGGGCAACTGGGGTGCAGCGAGCGGGTTGCCGACTTGCGGATTTCAGGGTCTTACCCGCTGGATGACAGTGAGCGAATTCTGCAGATGCTGGAGGTGGCATTGCCGGTGCGGGTGCGACGGTTTACCCGGTACTGGGTGACGGTCGATAGCCTGACGTGAGGTTGCCGGGCCCCCACCTACAGCGCCACCCTCGCAATAACTACAGCCGTGGGCTTGCCGGCCATAGGCTGCACAGCAGCCGCAGATTTTTTGCATTCACCTGAGCCATTTCCCAACGTTCGCGTGACAGACAAGGCAAACCCCTTCTCTCAGGACCTCACCCATGCCGTTGCGCACCAGCCCCCTCGTCCACGCCCTGCTGCTCGCCACCACCCTCGGCCTCGCCAGCCCCGCGGCCCACGCCGAAGCGCGCACTTACCACATCGCCGCCGGCTCCCTTGAAGACGCCCTCAACCAGTTCGGTCGCGAGAGCGGCGCATTGATTTCGTTTGGTTCGCAACTGACCCAAGGCATGAACACCCCAGGCCTGGACGGCCAGTACGACGTGCGCCAGGGCCTCGACGCGCTGCTGCGCGGCAGTGGCCTGCAAGCCCGGCAAGAAACCGACAACGCCTTCAGCCTGCAGCCGCTGAGTGCCGCCAGCACCAGCGCCGCCGTAGAGCTAGGGGCCTCAACGGTGGTCGGCGACTGGTTGGCTGAAGCCCAGCAAGACAACGTCTTCGAACACCCCGGCGCCCGCGACGTCGTGCGCCGTGAAGCCTTCGAACGCAGCGGCGCCACCACCGCGCGCGAAGTGCTCAACCGCATCCCTGGGGTGAATGCGCCAGACAACAACGGCACCGGCAGCCACGACCTGGCGCTGAACTTTGGTATCCGCGGCCTCAACCCACGCCTGGCGTCGCGCTCCACCGTGCTGATGGACGGCATCCCAGTGCCGTTCGCGCCGTACGGGCAGCCTCAGTTGTCACTGGCGCCGATCAGCATGGGCAACATGGATGCCGTGGACGTGGTGCGCGGCGGCGGCGCGGTGCGCTATGGCCCGCAGAACGTCGGCGGCATCGTCAACTTCGTGACCCGTGCGATCCCTGAAGAGGCCACCTTCAAGGCCGCCATGCAAAACCAGATCAGCCCGTCCTCGAGCCACGACGGTTTCAAGAACAGCGCCAACCTGCTGGTCGGCGGCACCAATGCCAACGGCCTGGGCGGCGCCCTGCTCTACTCTGGCACCCGTGGCGGCGACTGGCGCGAGCACAGCGACACGCAGATCGATGACCTGATCCTCAAGGGCAAGCTGCAACTGGATGAGGCCAACAGCCTGCACGCCATGGCCCAATACTACGAAGGCGAAGCCGACATGCCCGGCGGCCTGAGCACCGCCGATTTCGATGCCGACCCGTACCAGTCGACGCGCCTGAAGGACAAGTTCTGGGGCCGTCGCACGCTGGTCAACGTCGGCTACGACTACAAGCAGGACGACCGCCAGTTCAGCGTCAACAGCTTCTTCACCAAAACCCTGCGCAGTGGCTACCTCGACCAGGGCAGCTTCGTTTCGCTGTCGCCGCGCGAATACTGGGTGCGCGGTATCGAAACCCGGTTCTCCCAAGGCGTTGCGCTGGGTGACAGCTGGCACGAACTGGGCATCGGCTACCGCTATGTCAACGAAGCCGGCCACGAATTGCGCTTCCGCGAACCGGTCAACGGCGACCTGCCGACCACTGCCAGCCGCAACGACCGCGATACCCGCGGCAGCACCGAAGCCCACGCCATCTACCTGGACGACCGTATCGACATCGGCCGCTGGACCATCACCCCGGGCGTACGCTACGAGATGATCGACTCCGAACAGAGCAACACGCTCAATGGCCAGCGTTACCAGGGCAGCTACAACACCGCGTTGCCGGCGTTGAACGTGATGTACCACCTCACCGACCGCTGGAACCTCTATGCCAACACCGAGGGTTCGTTCGGCAGCGTGCAGTACAGCCAGATGCCCAACCGCGTCAGCAGCGGTGAAGTAAAACCCGAAAAAGCACGCACCTGGGAAGTCGGCACCCGCTACGACAATGGCGACGTGCAAGCGGAGATCGGCGCGTTTCTGATCAACTTCGACAACCAGTATGAAAGCAACCAGACCAACGATTCGGTGATTGCACGCGGTGAGACCCGTCACCAAGGCATCGAGACCAGCATCCGCTATGCCCTCGACGGCCTGAGCCCGGCACTGGCCGGCTTCGACGTGCATGCCAGCTACGCGTTCGTCGATGCCACCATTCGCGAAGACGGCCCGAACAAGGGCAATCAGGTGCCGTTCTCTTCACGGCACAAGGGCACCTTGGGCGTCGGCTACACCGAAGGCCCGTGGCAGTTGGACCTGGATAGCAGTTTCCAGAGCAGCCAGTATGCCGACAACGCCAATACCGGCCAGGAAAGTGCCGATGGCAGTACCGGGCGTATCCCAGGCTACATGCTGGTCAGCACCCGCGCCGGGTATGACTTTGGCCCGCAGCTGTCGAACCTGAAGGTGGCGGTAGGCGTGAAGAACCTGTTCAACCGCGAGTACTACACGCGTTCGTTCGACGACAACAACAAGGGTAAGTATGTGGGTGAACCACGGACCCTCTACGTGCAGACCTCGGTAGCCTTCTGACGAAACCCGGGGGTCGCTGCGCGGCCCTCGCCTTGCAGTTGCAACAAGAAATTTATTTTCAAAAAGGGCTTGAAATCATTCCGCCGTTGCCTGACCTTAGAGTCAAGAGGCGCAGAAATTCCAAGGGTCTCAAGGGCCTAGGCACGCCTCCATGCGAGCAAGCTGAATAAGGATTGAATCATGCAAATCCAGGTCAACAGCAGCAACCATATCGAAGGTAACGCCCGGCTCGACGAGTGGGTCCGCAGTACGCTGGAAAGCTCACTGGAACGTTACGAGGACGACCTCACCCGCATCGAGGTGCACCTGCGTGACGAGAACGGCGCCAAACCCGGACCGCATGACAAACGTTGCCAAATGGAGGCTCGCCCGAAAGGCCACCAGCCGATTTCCGTGACCCACACCGCCACCTCGCTGGACCAGGCGGTCGATGGCGCCGCCACCAAGCTCAACCACGCGCTTGAACACTTCTACGGCAAGTTGCGCAGCAAGCGCGGCGTGCTGGAGCTAAGTGACCCCGACGCCTGAGGGTGGTAACAAAACGCCCGGCCTAGTGCCGGGCGTTTTCGTTTCTGTCGATCAACGGCGCTGAACCAACGCGCGCTCATGCCGGTCAACCCCTGCACTCAATCGCTGCAGAACGCATGACCATGTACAACCCCTTCGCACAGATCAGCGCCGCCTTCGCCCCCGAGTACCGGGTCAACCTGAGCATCGTCGACTTGGATGGCAGCATCATGCTCACCCTTGCCGACGACGCTGGCGTGGTCGCCAAGCGCCTGATCAGCCAGGCCCAGCGCAACGACCCGGTGCGCTTGCAGCGGGTGATCGACAGCATCCGCCTGGGCCTGGCCATCGAACTGAGCCAGAACCCGATGCAAGTGCTCGCCGCACTCACCCGCGATGCGCAGCATGCACCGCGTCATTTCGTGGCCAACTGAGGGCTACTTGCCCTCGTCCACTTCCTTGCCATTGGCATCCAGCACCTTGGTCGAGGGGTAGCGGTACGACGCGTAGCGCACCACCAGGATCGAGAACGCCAGCAACAGGATGCCACCGCACAGGTACAACAGCCCCTCGTCCGGCGCCTTGTGGTGCGAGACATCGCCGATCAGCAGGCGCGTCAGTGCGGTGATCGCCACGTACAGCAAAAAGCGGATGGGCATGTGGTTGGTCTTGAAGTAGATCCCGACCATGGCCCCCAGCTCCAGGTAGATGAACAGCAGCAGGATGTCATCGACACTGACCCCGCCCTTGCCGAGCATGTCCAGGAAGGTCATCACCGCCGCGTAGGCGGTGATGGCGCCAATGCCGAACAGCGCCAGATAATGGAATGCCTCGACGCACAGGTTGCCCAGCGAGTCGGCCGAGCCGTGCAGGCCCTTGCGCAGCTTTTCAGCCCATTTGATGTTCACGATTGTCCCATTCCCCGATACGCCATGAAGGATGATGCGTCACCTGTGTGACGCTTGTGCCATGCAGTTAAAGGGCCAGGCCCTCGCCTTGGAAGGCGACCGATTGCCGCAAGGCACCTGTGGGCTACGCTTTTGCCGGAAGATTCTGGTTGCGCAACGATGCCCAATGCCATTACTGTATAAAGATACAGTAAAACGCAACCCAACCAGCAAAAAGGCATAGAGGTGATGAATGGCCGTCGAAGTGGTGTACCGCAGCAGCCGCGACCCGGAGCGCTTGTTCATGGATAAGGCCGAAGCAGATCGTCACGACAAAATGCTCGAACTGGCCGAGCGCCTGGCAGAAGTGCTGCACAAGGCGGTGCCATCGCTGACCGAGCAACAGGTCGAGGAAGCCGGTATTTACATGGCCAAGAACCGCGACGTGTTCGCCCGGGCGTTCAAGAGCCAGCCAGATGCGTTGGCAGAGTTGCTCGAAGGCCAAGCCCAGTAAGAGCAGCCTTGGGCTGCGAAGAGGCCCTTGAAGTCGAACAATTAATGCTAGCCATACCGGCCCTTTCGCAGCACAAGGCTGCTCCTACAGGGGAAGCGTCAGGCTTAGCCGTAGAGCAGCCGCTCTGCCAGCATCTGCGCCACCCGCGCCGGCGAGCGCTTCTCTGCCTGGGCATGGCCAAACACTTCGGTGAGCCGCGTAGGAATGCGCGCCAGGTGCGCGGTGATGGTCCCCAGGTCTTCGCCCCGATGGGTCAATGCTACGTAGATCAGCCCACCGGCATTGATCACATAGTCGGGCGCATACAGTATCCCGCGCGATTCCAACTGGTCGGCAACCTGCAGGGTGGTCAGCTGGTTGTTCGCCGCCCCCGCCACCGCCGCACAGCGCAGCTGCATCACGCTCTGCCCGTTTAGCACAGGCCCTACGCCACACGGGGCGAAGATGTCGCAGGGGGTGCTGATCAAGGCATCGTTGGTCACCGGGTGGGCACTGAACTGCTCGACCGCCAACCTCACCCGCCCGGGGTCCAGGTCGCTCACCAACAGCTCTGCACCCGCCGCGTGCAGTTGCTCGGCCAAGGCATAGCCAACGTTGCCCAGCCCTTGTACGGCCACACGCAAGCCTTCCAGGTTGTTACTGCCCAGCCGTGCTTTCGACGTGGCGCGGATGCCGGCGAACACGCCCATGGCGGCATGGGGCGAAGGGTCCCCCGAGGCTGTTGTGCTGGTCACATGCGGCGTGCTCTGCGCGATGCAGTCCATATCCACCGTCGAGGTACCGCTGTCCACAGCCGTGATGAAGCGCCCCTGCAAGGTGTCGACGAAACGGCCGAATGCCTCGAACAGCGCAGCGCGGTTTTCCACATGGGGGTTGCGCATGATCACAGCCTTGCCGCCGCCCAAGGCCAAACCGGCCAGCGCGGCCTTGTAGCTCATGCCCTGGGCCAAGCGGATCGCGTCGACCATGGCGCTCTCGTCATCGGCGTAAGGCAGGTAGCGACAACCGCCCATGGCGGGGCCCAGCTGCTCGCTGTGGATCGCCACCACCGCCTTCAGCCCCGTTGGCGGGTCGATGAACAGGTGCAGCGATTGGGTACGGGTGCTTTGCATTAGCGCGAACATCGACGGGCTCCCCAGCGAGGTGCTCCTATCAGTATAGGCAGGCCCAAGTGCGGGGAGCCTCGGTCAGACCACTGGACGAAACCGCACGCCACAGCTAATAGTTAAACGTGTGTGGAGAAGCCCCATGAAGACACGTCAAGCCTGCTTGGCCTGCCTGGAACGCGAGCCTGTCGCCCTGCTGGAAGCCGCATTGTGGATGGCCGCCGAGCACGACCGAAGTGTCGAGCCCGCGAACAGCCTTGCCCTGCTGCACGACCTGCACCGTGAGATCAGCGCCAACCTGCCGATGCTGCCCCTGTGCGAACTGGCCCAGCCGCTGCTGCGCCAACTCAATGCACTGGGCTTTCAACAAGATGAATATCACCCGTTGCGGCCGCACGCGGCGATGATGGACAAAGTGCTGCAGCGCCGCCGTGGCCAGCCATTGACCTTGGCCATCCTGGCCCTGGAACTGGCTGGGCGGCTGTCGATCCCGCTGGAAGGCGTTGCATTTCCCGGCCATTTCCTGCTGCGCGTGCCCGGCGCCGACCACCTGCTCGACCCTTGCGGCGGCAGGCGCTTGTACCCCAGCGATTGCCGCGACCTGCTCGCCCGCCAGTTCGGCCCACACGTGCCGCTGAGTGCGGAGCACATGCGCACGGCCAGCCCTCGGCAAATGCTGCAACGCCTGTCACGCAACCTGCGCCAATTGCACATCAGCAACGACAACCACCTGGCTGCGTTGATCGACGCCGAACGCGTGATGCAGCTGGGCCCGGTGCAGGTCAGCGACTACACCACCCGCGCATCGCTCTACCAGTTTCTGGATTGCCCGCAGGCCGAACGCTACGACCTGGAGCATGCCCTGCTACTGACAGAAGACCCGGTTCAGCGCCTGAAGCTTTCCGAGCGGATCGGCAAACTCCCGACGGTGAACCGTTCGATTCACTGAGCCGGGGTATCCGGCTGCTGCGAAGGATGCGCCTGGATGAACGCCGGGTGCTGGGCTGCCAGGGCGGCGACCCGACGAATGCGCGGGTAACCGCCCAAGTCGATGTTGAACCGCTCGGCAGCGTACACCTGCGGCAGCAAGTAGACATCCGCCAAGCCCGGCGTGTCGCCAAAGCAGAAGCCGTGGTCGCCGATCAGTTGCTCGACCGCCGACAGCCCTTGGCCGATCCAGTGCGCGATCCACTGGTTGACCTGAGGCTCGTCCTGCCCTGCCTGGCGCAGCAGGTTGAGCACGCTGACGTTGTGCAACGGGTGGATGTCGCAGCCGATGATCGCTGCCACACCACGCACCTTGGCTCGCGCCTCGGCCGTGTCCGGCAGCAGCGCAGGGTGTGGATAAACCTCTTCCAGGTACTCGATGATTGCCGGTGACTGCACCAACAGCGCACCGCTGTCGGTGCGCAAGGCCGGTACACGGCCCTGCGGGTTCACAGCAACATAGTCCGCACCGCGCTGCTCGCCCTTGAGCAGGTTGACCGGCAAGGACTGGTAACCCAGCCCCTTCAGCGCCAGCGCGATGCGCACCCGGTAGGACGAGGTGGAACGGTAGTAGGTGTACAGCTCCATACCCCTGCCCCCTCAGTTGGCTGCGATAACTTTGCCGCGGCATTCGCCGAAGCCGATGCTGGCAACGCCATCACGCGTGCAACGGGCACGCAGGATGATTTCGTCGCCGTCTTCGAGGAACTTGCGCACCTCGCCGCTGGCCAGTTCCACCGGCTGCTTGCCGCCCTCGGTGATCTCTAGCAGGCTGCCAAAAGAGCCCGGCGTTGCTCCCGACAGCGTGCCCGAACCGAACAGGTCGCCCGGTTGCAGCTGGCAACCGTTGACGCTGTGGTGGGCAACCATCTGCGCCACGGTCCAGTACATGCTGCGGGTGTTGCTCAGGGTCAGCCGGTGAGCCGCAATGCCTTGCTCGCGCATGCGCTCGGTGAGCAGCAGCACTTCCAGTTCGATATCGAACGCACCCTTGGCCTGGTCGCGTGCATCCATCAGGTAGGACAGCGGCTGCGGATCGCCTTGCGGGCGCGCTGGCTGCGCAGTGCGGAACGGCTCCAGGGCCTCAGCCGTCACCACCCAGGGCGAAATGCTGGTAATGAAACTCTTGGACAAAAACGGCCCCAGTGGCTGGTATTCCCAGGCCTGGATATCACGCGCCGACCAGTCGTTGAGCAGGCAGAAGCCGGCGACGTGCTCGGCGGCATCACCCACCGGGATCGACTCGCCCATGTCGTTACCCTGGCCAATCCAGATACCCAGCTCCAGCTCGTAGTCCAGGCGCGCGCAGGGCCCGAAGCTTGGCTCGGTGTGCCCAGCCGGCAGGGTTTGGCCTTTGGGGCGGCGCACATCGGTACCGGAGGGGCGAATAGTCGAAGCGCGACCGTGGTAACCGATCGGCACATGCTTGTAGTTGGGCAGCAGCGGGTTGTCCGGGCGGAACAGCTTGCCGACGTTCTTGGCGTGTTCGATGCCGACATAGAAGTCGGTGTAGTCCCCGATCTTGGCGGGCACATGCAGTTGGCAATCCGCGGCGGGGTAAAGCGCGGCTTTCAGCGCCGACTGGTGTTCGCTGTGTTCGCCGAGCAGCGCCAGCAGGCGCTCACGCAGGGCGACACGGGCGCCACGGCCGAGGGCGAAGAAGGCGTTCAGCGCACCACCACGGGTAGCCTCCACCGCAGCCTTGGCCTCGCCGTCGAACAAGCCCGCAGCGAGCACCGCTTCCAGGTCAAGGATGGCATCGCCGATGGCCACGCCGCAGCGCAGCGCTTCACCCGGCCGGCTGAAGATGCCCAACGGCAGGTTCTGCAGCGGGAAATCGCTGTGCCCGTTGGCATGCTCGACCCAGCTACGGGTAATGGCGGTCTGGTTCATGGGTTATCTCCGGTTCGGGTTGAAGGTGCTCGGCAAGGTGGCCCAGCAACTATCGTAGTCGGCCTGCAATTGCGGGCATTCGAGCGCATGGCGGCTCGGGCGCAGCACTTGGCTGGTCTCGAACATGAAGGCCATGGTGTTGTCGATCTTGTGCGGCGCGAGGTCGGCGGCGATGGCCTTGTCGCAAGTCTCGGCGTCGGGACCATGGGCGCTCATCACCCCGTGCAGCGAAGCGCCGCCCGGCAGGAAACCCTCGGCCTTGGCATCGTAGGCACCCTGGATCAGGCCCATGAACTCGTTCATCAGGTTGCGGTGGAACCATGGCGGACGGAAGGTGTTCTCGGCCACCATCCAGCGCGGCGGGAAGATCACGAAGTCCATGTTGGCCAGGCCATGCACGCTGGTGGGCGACGTCAGCACGGTGAAGATGGACGGGTCCGGGTGGTCGAAGCTGACCGTGCCGATGGTGTTGAAGCGGCGCAGGTCGTATTTGTAGGGCACGTTGCTGCCATGCCAGGCGACCACGTCCAGCGGCGAATGCTGCAACTCGCAGGCCCAGTGTTCGCCGAGGAACTTCTGCACCAGTTGCACCGGGCCCTCGGCTTCTTCGTAATGCGCCACCGGCGTGAGGAAGTCACGCGGGTTGGCCAGGCCGTTGCTGCCGATGGGCCCGAGGTCCGGAATGCGCAGCGGCGCGCCGTGGTTTTCAGCCAGGTAGCCACGCGCCTGGCCATCGAGCAGCTCGACGCGAAACTTCATGCCCCGTGGGATCACTGCGATTTCCAGCGGCTCGACGTCCATGACCCCAAGCTCGGTAGCGATGCGCAGGCGTCCCTGTTCCGGCACCAGCAGCAGTTCACCGTCGGCATTGAAGAACACCCGCTCCATGGAGCGGTTGGCACTGTAGATGTAGATGCTCACGCCCGCCGGTTTATCTGCGGGCGCGTTGGCCACCATCGGCACCCAGCCTTCGATGAAATCGGTGGGCTCGGCAGGGATGGGCTGCGGGTTCCAGCGCAGGCGGTTTGGGGTGACGGCGCCCAGCGGCCCACTCAGCGGCTGACGTGCCAGGCGCTCGAAGCGTGGGTGCAGTGCAGACGGGCGGATGCGGTACAGCCAGGTGCGGCGCAACTCACTGCGGGTCATGGTGAACGCCGTGCCCGAAAGCAGTTCGGCATACAAGCCGTAGGGGGCTTTCTGCGGCGAATTCTGCCCGACCGGCAATGCACCTGGCAGTGCTTCGCTGGCGAACTCGTTGCCGAAGCCGCTCAGGTAGTGAAGGTCGGGGGACGTGTCGCGGTTCATCGATGCCTCCGGGCTCTGGCAGAGCCGTTGCTGGCAGCTGGCTGCTGGGGTGGCAGCACGTCTGCATTGTTTTTATCGTAATCAGATTACGAATAACGTAATTTGCTACGGGCAAGGCGTCAAGCTATAAAGGCGCGACTCGACGAATCCGGATACCTATGCCCATGGCCAAAGCCAGCTCACCCACCGATAACGGCAAGCAGAAGGTCCGCTCGGCGGAAGTCGGCACCGATATCCTCAAGGCACTCGCCGAACTCTCCCCCTCCACGTCCCTGTCACGCCTGGCGGAGCATGTGCAGATGCCGGCCAGCAAGGTGCACCGCTACCTGCAGGCGCTCATTGCCAGCGGCTTTGCCGAACAGGATGCGGCCACCAACCACTATGGCCTGGGGCGCGAGGCGTTGCGCGTGGGGTTGGCGGCATTGGGCAGCATCGATGTGCTGAAGATTGCGGCGCTGCCGTTGTCGCAGCTGCGCGATGAGTTGAACGAGAGCTGCTTCATTGCCGTTTGGGGCAATCAGGGCGCGACCGTGGTCAGCATCGAGCCTGCGGTGCGGGCAGTCACGGTGGTGACCCAGATCGGGTCGGTGCTGCCGCTGCTCAGTTCGTCCACCGGCCTGGTGTTCGCCGCCTACCTGCCGGCGCGCGAAACTGACGAGCTGCGCGACCGGGAGCTGGCAGCGCTGCAGCACAGCGCCAGCGATTATGCGGCCGTGCTGGAGGGGATCCGTGAACGTGGCCTGCACCATGTGCATGGCCTGTTGATGCCGGGTGTGGATGCGCTGTCTGCACCGGTATTCAATGCCCTGGGGCAGATCGCTGC
Source organism: Pseudomonas sp. PAGU 2196 (assembly GCF_022179005.1). Lineage (NCBI taxonomy): Bacteria > Pseudomonadati > Pseudomonadota > Gammaproteobacteria > Pseudomonadales > Pseudomonadaceae > Pseudomonas > Pseudomonas sp. PAGU 2196. Next base: position 226,175 of record NZ_BNTL01000001.1, read on the forward strand.
GGTGATGACTGTGGTCGGCCCGACGTCGATTTTCCATGCCGACGAGCACGGGCCTGCGGCGCAGCGGCTGCTGGCTGCAGCGCGCGATACCAGCTGGCGGATGGGGTACGCGGCTGAAGGGTGAGCGGGATGGGCACTGTTGCCCGAAACGTAAAGGTGAATGTCGTAAGCGGCTATTTTTCCTACAGGATCAAGCGCTTATTCTTAACTCACTGGCCGGCATGAAGGGCACTCCCCCCCCGCCCTTCAGGCCTGCGAGGTTCACCGACGTAGATTTTGAAGCTCCTTGATCTAACGTCTCGATTGGCCGCTGCGATTGCAGCGGCCTTTTTTTTGCCTGGTGTTTGTTAGGTGATAGCGTTAGGGCCGCCAGGGATATGGAGGTGGATTTTTAGCGCCTATGAGATAAAGCGCCGCGCAGGCGGCGCTCGATCTCATAGGCGCTGAAAACTCATGCCATGCACTGCAAAAAACTCAGCGGCTGCTCACGAAAGGCCAGGTAATGCCGCAACACCTGCACCGGTGCTTCGGTATGCGGGTAATGGCCAATACCCTGCAGTTGCACGGTATCGGGCTCCGGCACCAGTTGCCGGTAACGCTCGACCATGCGCGCACCGGAAACCGGGTCGACCACACCGTTGATGAAGCGCAAGGGCACCCCTTCACGTTGCAACGCCCCCACCCACCGCTCGCGGTGCAGGGTGCGCTCCGGCCAGTAGCTGGCCAGCTTGTGCAAAATGCGCGTGCCGCGGTTGGCGGCGATCAGGCTCCAGCAATCGTCCAGTGCGCTTTCACTGGGGTGGGTGCAGGGGCCATAAACCTGGGTCACGTTGCGCACCAGGTCGTCACGCCCGAACGAGCGCCCTACCAACCAGCCCAGGCGGCTGAGCAGCAGCTTCTGGATCAGCAGCATGCGGCAGCTTTCGGGGAACAGCCCACTGTTGAGAAACACGCAGCTGGCGATGTTCGCGCGCTGTTCGTGGTGCCGTGCCAGCAGCTCCTGGGCCACGCTGCCGCCATAGTCATGGGCCATCAGGTGCACAGGCTGGTTGACCTTGAGGTGGGCGAGCAACGCTTGCTGCAAGTCGGCCTGTTCCATCAGGCTGTAAGCGTGATTGACCGGTTTGGCGGAGTCGCCAAAGCCCAGCATGTCGCAGGCGATCAGCCGAAAACGCTGGGCCAGCGGCGCCCACAGGTAGTGCCAGTCCCAACTGGCAGTGGGGAAGCCATGTAACAGAAGCAGGGGCTCTCCTTGCCCTGCGGTCCAGTAGCGGATGCTCTGGCCCCGGAAGGTAAAACTCTGTCCCCGGGTACGCCAGACGCACAATGGAATCTCGGCCAAAGGCATCAGATCGGTCCCGGTGGAGTTGTGTTGACGGAATAGGGCAAGGCTGCGCTCATTGCATGTCACCTCGGCACTTACATGTGCTCTCTATGTCGAGGCAGAGTCTAGCCAGCCGCCCATGGGCTGAAACTTGCGTTGCCAGCCAGCTTGATGACCTTGCGAGTCAGTGGCACGAACGGTCAGAGGAGCATGGCCAGCAGCGGTGCGGCGAACAGGTTCAGCAGCCCGGTCAGGACCATGACCAAGCCGGCCACGGAGCCTTCTTCGCGGCCCACTTCCTGGGCCCTGCTGACCCCAGCACCATGCGCCCCGACCCCGAACAACGCACCCCGCGCCAAGGGTGTGCGCAAGGGCAACCAACGCAGCAGCACCCCGCCGAACATCGCGCCCAATACCCCGGTGAACATCACGAATACCGCGGTCAGTTCCGGCACGCCGCCGAGGTCGTGGGCCAGCGGCATGGCGAACGGCGTGGTGATCGAGCGCGGCACCAGCGACAGGCTGATCGCATTGTCCAGCGCCAACAGGTGAGCCAGCCCCCAGGAGCTGGCGATCGAAGCGGTGCTGCCGGCCAGCATGCCCATCAGCAATGCCGGCCAGTGGCGCGCCAACATAGCCCGCTGCTGCCAGATGGGCACCGCGAATGCCACGGTCACCGGGCCCAGCACGCCCATCAGCCAATGGGTGTTGCGCGCATACTCGGCATAAGCGGTGTGCAACGGCACGGCCACCGTCAGCAGCAGCGCAGGGACCAGGATCAGCGGCGACAGCAGGTAGCGCCCGCTGCGCCGGTACAGCCAGCGGCTGCCCAGGTAGGCCAGCAGGGTCAGCGCCAGCCAGAACAGCGGCATGGGTTCAAGGCTCATGGCGCAGCCTCCAGCGGCACACCAGTTCGACGGTGAGCGCAGTCACCACCATGACCATCAGCGTGCTCACGGCAATCACCAGCAGGATGCGCCAGCCTTCCTCGCGCACCAGGGTGCCGTAATCGAGCAGGCTCATCAGCGCAGGAATGAAGAACAGCAGCATTTCCGCCATCAGCCAGCCGGCGCCCAGCTGCAACGTGGCCGGCTTGACCACACCGCTGGCGAACAGCAGCAGAAGCAGCGCCAGCCCCATCACGCCACCGGGGATGGGCCAGCCGAGCCACACAGCCAGCTGGCCACCGAGCAGGAACAGGGCAAACAGGATCGCCAGCTCGACGAGCAGGCGCAGGGCTTTTTTCACTAACGCGGGTTTCATGGGGGTGCTTCCTCGACAGGCCCTCATTTTAAGATTTGCCTGCCTAGGCCAGAAGCGAATTGTTAGACTGATCAGCATTCCAAAACGGAATTGCGACCATGGAATTCAAACAACTGCGCAGCTTCATCGAAGTGGTGCACCGCGGGGGCTTTACCCAAGCGGCGCAGACCCTGCACATCAGCCAGTCGGCGGTGAGCAAGCAAGTGGCTCAGCTGGAGCAAGATGTAGGCCAGCCGCTGCTTGAGCGGCAGGCCTCGCAGCTGCACCTGACCGCCGCCGGGCGCATCGTGCTAGAGCGCGGCGAAGCGTTGTTGCGCCAGCGCCAGGCATTGCTCAGCGAACTGGATGACCTCGGCCAGATGGCACGCGGCGAATTGCGCCTGGGCTTGCCGATACTGGGCAGTGACGCCTTGTTCGCCGGCCTGTTCGCTGAATACCGGCGACGCTACCCCAACATCTCGATTCAATTGCTCGAAGGCGGCAGCCGCAGCGTCGAGCAGGCGGTGCGCAGCGGCGAGCTGGAGCTCGGTGGCAGCCTGACGCCCAGTGACGAAGCGTTCGCGTTCCAGCCATTTTGCAACGAGCCACTCGATGCCCTGCTGCCGGCCGGGCATGCGCTGGCGGGTGAGGCTGGCGTGCATTTGCGGCAACTGGCCGATACGCCTTTTCTGCTGTATCAGCGCAGCTTCGTGCTTAATGACCGGCTGCTCAAGGCCTGCCAGCAGCAGGGTTTTACCCCGAAAGAAGGCGGGCGCAGTGGCCAGGCCGACTTCCTGGTGGCGTTGGTGGCAGCCGGCCAAGGCGTGGTGTTGCTGCCCCGTGTTGTGGCAAAGGCGCTGGAGCGCCCTGGGGTGGTGCGCTTGCCACTGCAGTCGCCGGAAGACCTGCGTTGGGATATCGCATTCATCTGGCGGCGGGGGGCGTACCTGTCACGGGCGGCGCAGGCGTGGCTGGCGTTGTTGCGTGAGCGTGAGGTGCAGCGCTGAAGCGGTAGGAGCGGCCTTGCGCCGCTCCTACAGGCGTCAGGCCTTCAGCGCCTGGGCAAATTCTGCCAACCACGGTTCGGCATCGGCTTCCGGGGTCACCGTTTCGCTGGCATCCAGGCGCAGCATCGGCTGCACTTCACGTACCCCCAACTCAGCGAACAACTCACGCATCTGCTCGCCGCCGCCGCAATAGGTATCGCCATAACTGGCGTCGCCCAACGCAATCACCGCGCCCGGCAAGCCACGCCAGGCGGCGGGCAAGGTGTCGCGAAGGGTGCTGTACAGCGGCATGAGGTTGTCCGGCAGCTCGCCCATGCCGGTGGTCGAAGTCACCGCGAGAAAAGCCTGCGGTGCAAAACCTTCAAGGTCCTGCAGGGTGGCACGTACAGCATGCCAGGCCTCAAAACCTGCGGCCTTGAGCAACGATTCGGCATGACGGGCGACTTCTTCGGCGGTGCCGTACACCGACCCGGAAATAATGGCGACTTTCATCGGGAAGAGGATTCCGAAACTGAGTGAAAACGTAGGATACTAGCATTCAACGCTGGCAAAAGGCCGCCCCTACCTAAGTACCAGCCCCCCTCCCTCTTCGCCCAATGGCCCGAACATGATCAACGCGCAACTGCTGCAATCCATGGTCGATGCGTCCAACGACGGGATCGTGGTCGCCGAACAGGAAGGCGAAGACACCATCCTGATCTACGTGAACGCTGCCTTCGAACGCCTGACCGGCTATACCCGTGACGACATTCTTTATCAGGATTGCCGCTTCCTGCAGGGCAGCGACCGCGACCAGCTCGGCCGTGCGCGCATTCGTAAAGCCTTGGCCGAAGGCCGGCCATGCCGAGAGGTGCTGCGCAACTACCGCAAAGACGGCAGCGCGTTCTGGAACGAGTTGTCGATCACACCGGTTAAGAGTGACGCCGACCAACGCACCTACTTCATCGGTATCCAGAAGGACGTCAGCCGCCAGGTCGAGCTGGAACGCGAACTGGCCGAAATGTGCGCACGTCCGAAAAACGACCTACGCTCCTGAACCAAACGCGCTACGCACGGTCAATCCCGTTGAAGAAATCGCCACCTCCGAGTTCGATCATGCAAGCAGATGCGCTCCTGACCCAGGACGAGCTGGATTTCATACAGAACATGCAGCATTCGCCACAGCTGAACCTGGCTGACTCGATGTCCAGCCTGCTGGTCAATGGCGACCGTCGGATCCAGACCTTGCTCACCCGTTTGGTGGCCAACGAGCAGGTAACCTTGCAGGCGCAGTTCAACAACCAGCAGATCAGCTTTCCGCTGCAACTGGTGGAAGACGAGTTCCATGCCCTGCACCTGCAGCTGGGCTCACCGGAAATCTACGAAGACGGCCCTATGCTACGCCCATGGCGCTTGTCCATGGACCAACCAAGCGCGTTACTGGATACACACGATCAGCCGAGCGGCCTGTGGGTTCGCGAAATTTCGTTCAAGGGCGCGCTGGTCGAGATCCGCGACCTGGCGCAAGCACCTGCACGTTTCGAGTTGCATTTCGCACCGGCCGGCATTGCCCCCATCGAGCTGCACGGGGTGCTGCGCCGACGCATTGGCCCTGACCTTGCGGCCTACGATTTAAGCCGCAGCCCGGTCGAAGAAATCGAGCGCCTGCGCGGCTATATCCTGCAAGCCCATCGTCAAGCGCACCCAGAGCTGCACAGTCAGGTGTCGAGCTGACCGGCCAGAAACTGCCGCAACCGCTGACGCATCACGCTGCTCTCTGCCCCCAGGCAGGCCACCGGGCTGCCTGCCAGGCTGTCCTGGGCCAGCTCGGCCACTTCACCGGCAAGCAATAACGGGCATTCAAGGCCAACCACCAAGCGCTCGAGGCGTTTGCTCAATTCCACGGTCGGCGCCTGGTTGGAGAACAACACCAAGGCATCAGGCTTGAGTCGCTCGCAGACCAGCGTCAGCTCCTGCAGGGGTTGCCCAGGCGCCAACAAGCTTACCCCCACCTCGTCACTGCCCAGCAACAAGGCGGTTACCAGCAGCTCCAGTTCGTGACACGGCCCCGGCAAGGGCGCCAGCAACACCGTGCGGCTGCGGGCCATGCGCGCCAGTTGAAGACGCACGAACACTCGCCCGCGCAAGAAATGATCCAGAAACAGCCATGCGCTGGCCTGCCCAAACGCCCGCGGACCGTAACCACCCTGGCCTGCTGCCAGGTCGTGCCACACCGGCATGAAGATGTCGCCGAACACTTGATCCAGGGTATGGCCAGCGAACACCTGATCGAACAAACGGTGAAGGCTCGCGCTGTCGAAGCGTTGCACCGCCTCGAGAATCTGCTGCTGCCAGGCCAGGCGCACGTCCATCAGGTCGCTGCTCTGCTGCACCTGCGCCTGGCACCGCACCAGGATGCTGCCCACCTTGCTCACCGCCACGCCGCGCTCCAGCCAGCCCAGAATGCTGCGGATATCGTCGATATCAGCCTGGGAGTACAGACGATGGCCACTGTCGGTGCGGGTTGGCTGAATGAGGCCGTAGCGACGCTCCCAGGCGCGTAAGGTGACCGGGTTCACGCCTGTCAGTCGGGAGACTTCCCGTATCGGGAACAGCTCCTGGTGTTCCAGGCCCGCATCGACTGCCGAGCTACGTCCCTGTTTGTTCATCTGCACTTTGTACCCTGTGTGCCGAAGTTGAACCTGCATGTTACTACGACAGCATAGGCCGCCGGTTAACAACCGTTTGCCAGCCAACACTTGCCGAACACTGCAATATCGCGATAATTCGCGCCCGATTCTTGCATGCACGCTGGCGTCGCCCACCACCCCGGGCGACGCAGCCAAGGGGCCAGCTACCCGCCAGCCCCGTCGCCAGGAGATACACGATGTCTACCCCACCCGTCACCCTGATGGTGTCGCGCCGCGCCGCCCACGGCCGCTACCAGGACCTGCTGACCTGGCTCCATGAAGGCGAGCAACTGGCCACCGACTTCCCCGGCTACCTCGGCTCCGGCATCCTCGCACCACCGCAAGACAGCGATGAATTCCAGATCATCTTCCGCTTCAGCGACGAACCTACCCTGCACGCCTGGGAGCACTCCGCTTCGCGCAAGGCCTGGCTGCAACGCGGCAACGGGCTGTTCGAGCGCCCCAAAGAAGCGCGTGTCAGTGGTATCGATGACTGGTTTGGCACCCATACAGTGCAAAAACCGCCGCGCTGGAAGCAGGCCGTCGCCATCTGGCTGGCTTTTTTCCCCGTGTCATTGCTGTTCAACCTGTTGTTCGGCCATTGGCTGGCAGGCCTCGACCTGGTACCCCGCGTGATGCTCAGTACGCTGGCCCTGACGCCAGTGATGGTCTACCTGTTCATCCCCCTCTCCACCCGCTTGCTGGCCGGCTGGCTGAACCCTGCCGCGCCCACCCCTGCAGCGCTGCGCAGCCGCTGAGGGCTGGTCTACAAGAGGGAAACAGTTCGGGTATGCTGGGCGGCAACGAAAGGACAGACAAGTTGACCGCCCCGAACATGAACAGCCCAATTCTCGTTACCGGAGCCAGCCAGCGCGTCGGGCTGGCCCTTGCCCTCGACCTGGCCCAAGCCGGCCATACCGTGATCAGTGCCAGCCGCAGCCTCCAGCCGCAGTCCGCACACCCCAACATCGTGCAGTTCCAGGCTGACCTGTGCCTGGCCGCCGACCGCCAGGCGCTTATCGACTACCTGCAAGGCAACTACGACGGCTTGCGCGCGATCATTCACAACGCATCGCTGTGGCTCGACGATGGCCTGGCCAACCTCGACACCATGTTCCGCCTGCACGTCGAAGCGCCCTACCACCTCAACCTGGCCCTGGGCGAGATGCTCGGCAAGGCCGGCAGCGTGGGCAAGGCCGACATCATCCACATCTGCGACGAAACCTCTTCGCGTGGCAGCAAGAGCCACATCGGCTACGCCGCCACCAAAGCCGCGCTGCAGAACATGGTGCTGTCGTTCGCCGAAAAATATGCGCCCAAGGTGCACGTCAACGGTATCCTGCCTGGGCTGCTGATCCTCAAGGAAGGGGGCGATGAAGCCTACCGCCAGCAGACCTTGAAAAAGGCCCTGCTGGAATTCGAACCCGGCGCCGGCCCGCTGATCGAGACGGTCCAATACCTGCTCGAAAGCCAGTACAGTACCGGTAGCCAGGTGGTCATCAACGGTGGCCGCCACCTGAAGAATCGCATGACCTGAGAGAAGCCCATGACCCCGCAACAACAGCTCGAGCTCGAAGCCGCCGCGTTCCGGCGCCTGGTCGAACACCTGCAGAAACGCACCGACGTGCAGAACATCGACCTGATGAACCTGTCCGGTTTCTGCCGTAACTGCCTGTCCAAGTGGTACAAGGCCGCGGCCGACGAGCGCCAGGTCGACCTGAGCCTGGATGACGCCCGCGAAGCGGTGTACGGCATGCCCTACGCCGAGTGGAAAGCCCAACACCAGAAAGAAGCCAGCGCCGAACAACAAGCGGCGTTCGAAAAAGGAAAACCTCGTGACTGATCTGAACACCCTGCGCGCCAGCCTGGCCAGCGGCGAACACGTCTTTGCCGACACCTTGGCCTTTATCACCGCCCACTACAGCTACCAGCCGCAGGCCTTCAACAACGGCGGTGTGGAAAACGCCGCTGGGCAGAACGAAGGCTCGTGCAAGACCCTGGGCCTGGCCCTGCTGGAAGGCTTGAGCGATGAAGAGGCCCTGTTGGCCTTTGGTGAGCATTATCGCGATGTCGTGGCCACGCCAGAGGGCAGTGACCATGGCAATATCCGGGCGCTGATCGAGCATGGCCTGGCGGGTGTGAAATTTACCGCGCAGCCGCTTTCGCGCAAGGGTTGAGATTGCTGGGGCCGCTGTGCGGCCCCAAAAATCTCAACATCATTCGATGATCTTCCCGGCCACCTGCCCCGGCAACTCACCGCGCTGCAGCCACGCCAGCGCAATCGGCCACAAGCGCTCGCGGAAGCGGTCATGGAAAAACGCGAAATGGCCTATTTCCTCGACCGAGATATCCACAGGCGCAATGCGCAGGTGCTGACGCTCTGCCCCCTGCAAATACCCTAGCAACCGCTCTGTCGCCGCCACGGTGCCGAATGGGTCATCGGTGAGGCTGATCGCCAGCGTCGCCGCCCGGACGTGCGCAAACGGCACCCTCTCCAAGCTGCGCCCGCTTGGCCGGTGCTCGTAGCGTGGCGTACGGGTAGTCCAGTCATGCACCACGCCCGCCGGGGTGTCCTCCATCCAGCCCAGGCGCTTGCCGGGGAAGTAGCCGAAGGCGTGGGTCAGCAAGGGCATCACCACATGCCATTTGCCGAACAGCCGCCAACGCTGATCGGCCGCATAATCGCGCCAGTAGGCGAACTGCGCGCCCACCATCACTACCCGCCTGACCCGGCCAGCAGACGGCGCCAACCCCACTGCACAACCGCCAAAGCTGTGCCCCACCACGTCGATGGGCTGGCCGGGGAATGCCTGTTCGGCGTGTGTCAGCATGGCTTCGAAGTCCAACTGCCCCCAGTCGCTCCAGGACGCCTGAAAACCACGCAGTGTTGGCGGCCGAGATTCGCCGATGCCGCGGTAATCGTAGGTGAGTACATCGCAGCCCTGGGCAAACAGGTAGTCGGCAAAACGCGCGTAGTAGCGGCAACGCACCGAAGTGGCGGCGTTGATGATCACTAGCGGGCGCTGGGGATTGGCCTGGGCGTGGCGCCAGCAGAAGCCGCCGAGGCTGTAGCCGTCGGCTGCGGTGTGGCGAAAGGCGGTGGCGGGTTGGGTGAGGCTGCTCATGGCGCACATCCTGTTGTTGTGCGCCAACGCTAGCAAAAAAATCGGGGGCTGTGCCGGCCTCTTCGCGGGGCAAGCCCGCTCCCACAGGTCTCCACGGCTCTTTGGCTCAGTGGATATCCTGTGCGGGCTTGCCCCGCGAAGAGGCCGGTACAGCCCCCGACTTTTTTCAGCCTTGCTTACAGCTCAATGCAGTCGAACTGTACGTCGGTAGCCACGTCTTCGTCGTAGTTGACGTCAGCGCGCTCGAAGCCGAACAGGTTGAGGAACTGCTTCTTGTAACCGGCATAGTCGGTCAGCTCGAACAGGTTCTCGGTGGTGACTTGCGGCCACAGCGCCTTGCAGGCGGTCTGTACGTCGTCACGCAGTTCCCAGTCGTCCAGGCGCAGGCGGCCTTTCTCGTCGACCTCAGCCGCAGCGCCATCGGCGCGGTACAGGCGATCACGGTACATGCGGTCCAGTTGGTCCTGGGTACCTTCGTGCACGCCTTTCTCCTGCATGATCTTGAAGACCATCGACAGGTACAGCGGCATCACCGGAATGGCCGAGCTGGCCTGGGTGACCACCGACTTCAGCACGGCCACGTTGGCGCCGCCTTTGACTTCGCGGGCCAGTTTCTGGTCCAGGCGCAGTGCGGTGTCGTCCAGGTCCTGCTTGGCCTGGCCCAGCGCGCCGTGCCAGTAGATCGGCCAGGTGATGTCGCTGCCGATGTAGCTGAAGGCCACGGTGCGGGCGCCTTCGGCCAGCACGTCGGCACCGGCCAGGGCATCGATCCACAGCTGCCAGTCCTGGCCACCCATGACGGTGACGGTGTCAGCGATTTCCTGCTCGGTAGCCGGCTCGATGCTGGCCTCGATGATGGTGTCCTTGTTGGTGTCGATGGCGGTCGACTTGTACGGTTGGCCAATTGGCTTGAGCGCCGAACGGATCACTTCACCGGTCTGCGGCAGCTTGCGCACCGGGGACGCCAGGGAGTAGATGACCAGGTCGACCTTGCCGCCCATTTCGTTCTTGATCAGCTCGATGACCTTGGCACGGGCTTCATCGGAGAAGGCGTCACCGTTGATCGACTTGCTGTACAGGCCCTCGGCCTTGGCGAACTTGTCGAACGCGGCAGAGTTGTACCAGCCAGCGGTACCGGCCTTGGTCTCGGTACCTGGTTTTTCGAAGAACACGCCCAGGGTGTCGGCCTTGAAGCCGAACGCTGCGGTAATGCGCGCTGCCAGGCCGTAGCCGCTGGAAGCACCGATCACCAGGACCTTCTTCGGGCCATCCTCGCGCACGCCCAGCTTGCGGGTGGCTTCGATCTGGTCACGGACGTTGAGCTCGCAGCCCTTCGGGTGGGTCGTGGTGCAGATGAAACCGCGGACCTTAGGATGAATGATGGCCAATGTCTGTACCTCGTCAGGTTTATGCCAGGGAAGCGCCGCCACGGGCGATTCCGATTGATCAGAGGGTGAGACTACCCCCGCAGGTTATCGGACACATCTTACGGGGTGTTTGAGGGGATTCAAAACGGCGCTTGCTGCGTCAGCTGGCCTTGCAACCACTGCAAAAACCGCTGCGCCAATGGATCGTCCTGGCTGTCGCGGTGCACCAGGCAGGCCCACGCTGGCCCCCGCACCTGCTGTTGCGATAGCGCTTGCAAGCGCCCCTGCGCCACCGCCCGCCGGGCCAGCAGCTGGCTGACCAGCGCGATACCCAGCCCTTCACAGGCGGCATCCAACAGCAACCCCGGGTCGGAGAAGTTAAGCCCCTTGCCCTGCTGCCCCACGTCTTCACCGCCCTCCAGTTGCCAATGGCTCCAGTCCATTTCCCGCTCACCGTGCAAGGTAGTGCGTGCCGTCGAAGACACCAGAGAAGGGTGGCAGGCCGGGTACAACGTGTCCTGGTGCAACACGCTGAAACTGCATTCGGCCTGGGCGCTCAGGTCGTCGCGGATGGCAAGGTCGATGGTCTCGGTCGCCATGTCCGGCACCTCGAAACTGGTGAACAGCCACAGGTCGACCTCCGGGCAGCGCTGATGAAAGTCGGCCAGCCGCGGCAGCAGCCAGTGCCGGGCAAAGGCCGGGCTGGTGTTGACCACCAACTGATTGGGCTTGCGGTACTGCTCGAGGCGGCGGATGCCCACGGCCAGGTGCTGCAGCAGCGACTGGGTGGTACTGAGCAGATCGTGCCCGGCATCAGTCAGGCTCACACTGCGGCCGCTGCGATGGAACAAGGGTTGTTCCAGGTAGGTTTCCAGGCTGCGGATTTGCTGGCTGATCGCCGATTGAGTGAGGTTGAGGGCCTCGGCAGCCTTGTGGAAGCTGCCAAGCCGCGCAGCGGCCTCGAAGCCCCTGAGGGCATTGAGGGGTGGCCAGTGTTTGAGCATGATCGATAAGCCTTGCTAATCAGATGTGCGCTAAATCTATCGTTTGTCGCTGAACGTTCCTAGCCATAGCATGACAACCAACACCCGCGACGGCGGGCTTCGTTGATAAAAATCCTTAATAGATCGGAGTTCTCTATGGACCTGTCCCTCGACAGCGGCTGGCGCATGCCCGCCGAATGGGCCCGCCACGCAGCCACCTGGATGATCTGGCCGCACAACCAAGCGCTGTGGGAAAGCGGCTGGCACGTACGCCTGGCCGATGTGCAGCAGGATTACGCCCGTGTGGCCGCCGCCATCGCCCGCTTCGAACCGGTGAAAATGGTGGTCGACCCGTCTGCCGTTGAAAGCGCCCGTGCCCTGTGCGGCGCCAACATCGAGCTGATCGAGCTGACCGTCGACGACAGCTGGTGCCGTGACAGCGGCCCAAGCTTCATCTGCCATCCGCAGCACGGCCTGGCCGGCCTGAGCTGGCGCTTCAACGCCTGGGGCGGCAAGTCGCAACACGGCCGCGACCGCAGCCTGGGCCGGCGCATGCTCGATCACCTGGGGCTCGATGGCTTCAGCACTGCGCTGTGCAATGAGGGCGGTGCCATTCATGTGGACGGCGAAGGCACCCTGATCACCACCGAATCGGTGCTGCTCAACCCCAACCGCAACCCCGGCATCAGCAAGGCCGAATTCGAAGCCTGCTTTGCCCGCTACCTGGGCATTCGCAAAACCATCTGGCTGCCTGGCGACCCGCAGTACGTCACCGGTGACATGACCGACGGCCATGTCGATGGCGTGTGCGCCTTCGCTCGCCCCGGCGTGCTGCTGGTCGATGCCACCCATGAGCAACGCTCGGTGTATGCCGAAGTGGCGCGGGAAAACCGCCGCGCCCTGGCGCTTGCCACCGACGCGCAAGGCCGGCCTTTCGAGCTGCTCGACCTTTACGAAGCCAGCGCTGCGGTCGACCAGGACGCTGAAGTGTTCTGCGCGTCCTACACCAATTTCTACATTGCCAACGGCGCAATCATCATGCCGGCCTACGGCATCCCTGCCGACCAGGAGGCTGCCGCGCAACTGGCCGTTGCCTTCCCCGGCCGCGAGATCGTACCGGTACGCATCGACCACATCGCCCACGGCGGCGGCGGCATCCACTGCATCACCCAGCAGCAACCCGAGGTGCGACCATGAGCCTGCTGCGCATCGCCACCACCCAGATGCCATGCGCCTGGGACCTGCCCGCCAACCTCGACCGCGCCGAACAGCTGGTGCGCCAGGCCGCTGCCAAAGGCGCCCAGGTGATTCTGCTGCAGGAGCTGTTCGCCACCCCGTACTTCTGCATCGAGCAGGACCACCGGCACCTGGCATTGGCCCAGCCCTACCCCGACAGCCCGATCCTGCAGCGCTTCGCCGCGCTGGCCAGAGAGCTGGGCGTGGTGTTGCCATTGAGTTGGTACGAACGGGCCGGCAATGCCTTTTTCAACGCGCTGACCGTGGCCGATGCCGACGGCCGCCTGCTCGGGGTTTACCGCAAGACGCATATTCCCAATGCCATCGGCTATCAGGAGAAAGAGTACTTCAGCCCTGGCGATACCGGTTTCAAGGTTTGGGATACGGCGTTCGGCCGGCTGGGCATCGGTATCTGCTGGGACCAGTGGTTCCCCGAAACGGCCCGCTGCCTGGCCCTGCTGGGCGCCGAAGTGCTGCTGTTCCCCACCGCCATCGGCTCCGAGCCCGGCGCCGCGGAGCTGGACTCACGCGATCATTGGCAAATCGCCATGCGCGGGCATGCTGCCGCAAACCTGCTGCCGGTGGTCGCGGCCAACCGCGTGGGCCGCGAAGTGGCCGCCAGCGATGACACCCTGGCGATGCAGTTTTATGGCTCATCGTTTATCTGCGACCACAAGGGCGCATTGCTCACCGAAGCCGACCGCGACAGCAGCGGCATCTGGCTGCACGACCTGGACCTTGGGCGCATGCGCGAAGACCGCCTGACCTGGGGCATCTACCGCGACCGCCGCCCGGACATGTACGCGCCGTTGCTGACCCTGGACGGCCACCACCCCCATGTCACGAGGGCCTGAACATGAAGCTGCTACCGCTGGCTGCACTTGCCCTGGCGCTCTGCGCCAGCCAGGCACAGGCTGAACAACCGACCCTGCGCTTGTACAACTGGGCCGATTATTTTGCCGAGGACACCCTCAAGCAATTCACCGCCGAAACGGGCATCCAGGTGATCTACGACGTCATGGACGGCAGCGAGGTGCTCGAAGCCAAGCTGATGTCCGGGCGCAGCGGTTATGACCTGGTGTTCCCCGGCGACACCGTGGCCGAGCGGCTGATGCGCGCCGGCAGCCTGCAGCCGCTCGACCCCAGCCGCCTCGAGGCCCTGGATGACATCGAGCCCGGCCTGCGCGCGCTGCATGCCCGCTACCCCAAGGCCAGCCAGGCGACAGTGCCCTACACCTGGGGCACCATCGGCCTGACGGTGAATGCCGACAAGGTCCGCCAACGCCTGCCGAACGCGCCGCTGGACGACCTCGACCTGTTGCTGAAACCGGAGCTGGCGGCCAAGTTCGCCGACTGCGGCATCTCGATCATCGACTCGCCAGACGAAGTGCTTGCCGTGGTCCTCAACTACCTGGGCCGGGAGCCGCGCAGCGCCAAACGCGAAGACCTGGCCGCCGCCAGCGAGCTGCTCAAGGCCATCCGCCCCTATGTGCGCAAGTTCCAGTCGCAACCGGTGACCGAGCTGGTCAACGAAAACCTGTGCCTGTCACTGGGCTACAGCGGCGATGTGATCCAGGCCCAGCGCACGGCCGAGGCCGCCGGCAAGGCGATCGACTTCCAATACCGCGTGCCGCGCCAAGGCACCACGGTGTGGATGGACACCATGGCCATCCCCGCCGATGCCAAACACCCGGAATACGCCTATCGTTTCATCAACTTCGTCATGCGCCCGGCGAACATGGCGGCCATCAGCAACTTCACCGGCTACCCCACGGCCAGTGCCAAGGCGCGCCAGGCCGTCGAGCCACGCATGCGCGACAACCCCGACATCTACCTCGACGAAGCCACCTATGCCCGGCTGATACCCGGCCGGGACATTCCCCAGGCCGACATGCGTGCGCGCATGCGGGTGTGGACACGCTTCAAGACTGCACAGGACTGAACCATGCCACGTAGTGCCATGCCAAACCGTAGAACCTTCCTGCAACTGTCGCTGGCCGCAGGGCTGGGGGCCAGCCTCGGCCTGCCGCTGGGCCTGGCCCGCGCCGAGGCGCCGGAGCGCTGGTTCATGCCTGATGAGGGCGAGCCGCAGCAACGCGCCTTTATCGCCTTCGGCGCCCAGCCGGCGATCTGGGAAGATTTCACTACCGACGTCCAGGCCGCTCTGGGCCGCATCGCCCAGGCCATTACACGCTACCAGCCGCTGACGGTGTTTTGCCGCCCCAGCGAACTGGCGCTGGCCAAGCAACACTGCGCCAGCCCCCACACCCAATTCGTGACCTGCGAGCTGGATGACATCTGGATGCGCGACATCGGCGCCAACTTCGTTGTCGACGATGACGGTGCTTTGGCCGCGGTCGATTTCAACTTCAACGGCTGGGGCAACAAGCAGCGCCACCGCAACGATGCCCTGCTGGCCAAACGCGTCGCCACGCTAGCCAAGGCCCACTACCAGCGCAGTGAACTGGTGGGTGAAGGTGGCGCCATCGAGGTCGATGGCCATGGCACCGGGATCATGACCGAAAGCAGCTGGGTAAACGCCAACCGCAACCCCGGCTGGAGCAAAGCCGAGGTGGAAGCCGAGCTCAAGGCGCGCCTGGGGTTGAGCACGATCATCTGGTTGCCGGGTATCGCCGGTGAGGACATCACCGACGGCCATGTGGATTTTTATGCGCGCTTCGTACGGCCAGGCGTGGTGATCGCCAACCTCGACAACGACCCTGAGTCTTACGACCATGCCGTAACCCGCAAACACCTGGAGATTCTCAAACAGGCCACTGATGCCGAGGGCCGCCGACTGCAAGTCCACGTGGTCTCGCCGCCGATGCGCGGCCGGCGCAACAGGTTCAGCAAGGGCAACCCGGACTTTGCGGCAGGCTATATCAACTACTTCGTCATCAACGGCGCGGTCATTGCGCCGCAGTTCGGTGATGCCCAGGCCGACGAGAAAGCGCGGGCGCTGCTGGCGTCGCTCTACCCGGACCGGGACATTGTGCAGTTGGACATCGATGCCATCGCGGCAGGGGGTGGCGGCATCCATTGCGTGACCCACCAGTGCCCGGCGGTGTAGGTGCTCGCGCAGCGCCAAGCACTCACTGATCGTCCGGCAATCGACGCCTGCCGGTCAGCATCGAAAAGGGCAGGTTCTCGCGCAGGCGCAGGCTTTCGACGATCGCCGCCAGCACGTGCACGCAGACTAATGCCAGCACCGCGTCGGCCAGGAAGCTGTGCAGGCTCATCGGCCAGTCGGCGCCCCACAGGGCGTCGACCTCCTGCGACGCCCAACCGGTCAGGCCCAGGCCCGCGATCCCGGTCAGCATCAACAGCATCACCAGGGCGCCAATCGGCGAATGCCCCAGGCGATGGTAAGGCTGCCCACGTACCAGCGCCCGGGTGTGGGCGGCCAGGCGCGCCGGGGTCGGCCAAAAGTCGGCCCAGCGCGCGCTTTGCGGCCCGACAAAGCCCCAGACCAGGCGAAATAACACGCACGCCAGCCCGTAGTAGCCCAGCCACTGGTGCCAGTCGTCGCCCTCTTCATTGAAAAAATAATCCGCGAAAAACACCGTGGCCAACGACAGGTGGCACAGCCGCAGGAGGGGGTCCCACAGCTGCACCGTGGCATCAGCCTTCAATCTTCGTACTCGGTCTTGACTGCCTTGCCGCTGACCGGGTCATGGTAGATCTCGACCTTACGGCCATCCTTGTCGAAACCGTAGATTTCGTAGCAGTTGCCTTTGGTGACCTTGAACTTATTGATCTTGTAGCCCTGTTCCTTGAGCTGGGCCTGGAATTTTTCCGGGTCTTGCCACGTGCTTTTATCTGCTGTGGTGCATTGGGTGGCGGCGAATGCTGTGCTGCTGCCGATCAGGAGGGTGAGAGCGATCAGGATGCGCATGGACATGAGCTCCGTTACGTTGAGTGAAACAGCACGACATCCAGCTTAGACCCAGGGCCAGCGGCTTGCATAAGCGCAAGCGTGTCCGCGTCATTCATTTGTTTTCCAGATCAATCCAAAAGAAAAACAAACTTAACAAATCAACCAAACCCACCGATGCTGACGGCATCCTGCCCTCGCGGCGCTCACCCTTGCACGGAGAACAACAACATGAACGACGTGGTCATCGTCGCCGCCACCCGTACCGCCATCGGCAGCTTCCAGGGCGCCTTGGCAACAGTGCCCGCCGTCGACCTCGGCGCCGCCGTGATCAAGCGCCTGCTGGAACAGACACAACTGGACCCAGCCCAGGTCGACGAGGTCATCTTCGGCCAGGTGCTTACCGCCGGCGCTGGCCAGAACCCGGCCCGCCAGGCCGCGATCAAGGCCGGCCTGCCCTTCAGCGTGCCCGCGCTGACGCTCAACAAGGTTTGCGGCTCGGGCCTCAAGGCCCTGCACCTCGCTGCCCAGGCCATCCGCTGCGGCGACGCCGAGGTGGTGATTGCCGGCGGCCAGGAAAACATGAGCCTGGCCCCCTACGTCATGCCTTCGGCGCGCACGGGCCAGCGCATGGGCCACGGCCAGCTGATCGACAGCATGATTACCGACGGCCTGTGGGATGCCTTCAACGACTACCACATGGGCATTACCGCCGAGAACCTTGTGGATAAGTACGGCCTCAGCCGCGAGCAGCAAGACGCCTTCGCCGCCGAGTCCCAGCGCAAGGCCGTGGCCGCGATCGAGGCGGGCCGTTTCAAGGACGAGATCACCCCCATCGTGATGCCGCAGAAAAAGGGTGAGCCCAAGGTCTTCGAACGCGACGAACAGCCCCGCCCGGACACCACCGCCGAATCGCTGGGCAAGTTGCGCGCAGCCTTCAAAAAGGACGGCAGCGTCACGGCTGGCAATGCTTCCAGCCTCAATGACGGCGCCGCCGCCGTGCTGCTGATGAGCGCCACCAAGGCCAAGGCCCTGGGCCTGCCGGTGCTGGCCAAGATCGCGGCCTATGCCAGTGCTGGCGTAGACCCGGCGATCATGGGCATTGGCCCGGTTTCGGCCACCCAACGCTGCCTGGACAAGGCTGGCTGGCAGCTGGCGGACCTGGACCTGATCGAAGCCAACGAGGCCTTTGCCGCGCAGGCGCTGGCGGTGGGCAAAGCGCTGGAATGGGATGCGGCGCGGGTGAACGTGAATGGTGGGGCGATTGCGCTTGGCCACCCGATTGGGGCATCGGGGTGCCGAGTGCTGGTGACCTTGCTGCACGAGATGATCAAGCGTGATGCGAAGAAAGGGCTGGCCACGTTGTGCATTGGCGGTGGCCAGGGTGTGGCGTTGGCGATCGAGCGCTGATCAGTCATTGATGCCAGCAGGCCCCGCGAAGAGGCCGGGCCTGCTTACTCAGAACCGCTCATCGGCAATGGCCGGCAAGGTCAACTCGCGCACATAACTTGCCGCCGACAGCTCTAGCATCGTCCGCACCATCAGCACCACATCGTGCAGCGGAATCAACCCGCCCTCCCCCCGCGCCGCAGCGTCGGCAACTGGCACATTTAAGCCATCCTCGGTGTTCAGGTAACCCAAGTTCAGGCACGTCACACCCAGGCGCTGATCGCGATACCCCTCGCGCAAAGCCTCGGCAATGCCGCGCAGGGCGAACTTGGACGCAGCAAACGTCACTTCAGGGCGCCCGCTCTGCGGCAGGCCTGAAGTGGAACCGGTAAGGATGATCCGTGGCTTCTCGCTTTCCAGCAGCATCGGCAGCAAGCGCTTGATCAGCAGGATAGTGGCCGTGATGTTGCAGTCGACCATACGTTGCAGCTCTGGGTCGTGATCGTCCAGGAAGCTGTAGTGTTCTGAAAACGCCTCGGCCTCCCACAGCCCGAGGTTGTAGATGAGGGTATCCACGCCTCCCTCGGCCAGCGCCTGGGCAACGGCCTCGACGGCGGCAGCCGGCTGACCGAGGTCGGCCGCAATCCACTGCACCTCAACCCCCTTGCCGACCACCACCCCTTCGGGGCGCGAGCGCGACACACCTATCAGCGTATCGCCCGGCTTGCCTAGCCCTTCCATGAAGGCCTTGCCCAGCCCCTTGCTGGCGCCGACTACCAGAACTCTCATCGCATCACTCCCTGTCGAGTACGTTTCGAGCCGGCATTATAAGCACCTCATCACACGGCAAGGAGGCGTTAGGCAGCCGCGACGTCAAAAGCCTCTGGCGCTTTGACGGCGTTGGCCAGCACGGCCACTTGCTGGCACTTCTGCACGGCAAGGCCCACCGAGCTGTGCAGCAGCGAGCAAGACGGCGCGACCCACAGGCGGTCACCCAGGCGTTCGGCGGCGTGCTGCAGGACGGTAACGGCTTTTTCCAGGTCGCCGGCCGTGTCGTCATAGCCGTTGACCAAGCCCAGCGACAGGACCTTGTAGGCGGGCAGGCGGTCGAGGATGGTGGGGTATTGGTCTGGGGCACGCACCAGGTCGATGTGCAGGCCATCGACTGGCAGGTTGGCCGCCAGGCCGAGGTTTTCTTCCAGGCCACCGAAGTAGGTGGTGATCAGTTTCTTCAGCGGTGCGCGCTGCAGGATGTTGTAGACGCGCTCGTAGGCGTTTTTCCAGTCCTGCGGCAGGTCGAGTACCAGGATCGGCTCGTCGATCTGCACCCACTCGACGCCCTGCGCGGCCAGGCGATTGAAGATTTCGTCGTACAGCGGTAGCAGGCGATCCACCAGGTCCAGCTTGTCGAAGTCGGCGCCTTGGGTGGTGCCCAGCCACAGGTAGGTCAGTGGGCCGATCACCACCGGCTTGACCGCGTGGCCCAGGGCCTTGGCTTCTGCAACCTCTTCGAACAGCTGCTCCCAGCTCAGGGCGAACTGCTGATCGGCGCTGAACTCAGGTGCCAGGTAGTGAGCGTGTGTGTCGAACCACTGGGTCATTTCCTGGCCACGTGCCATGGCGAACAGGGTTTGCAGGGTTGGCTTGGCACCGTCGTGGCTGCGCAAACGCTTGGGCACAACGCCGAAGGTCAACGAGTGGGTGAGCACCTGGTCGCACCAGGCGAAGTCGCCCACGGGCAGCAGGTCGATACCTGCGTCTTTCTGTTCCTGCCAGTGGGTGGCACGCAGATCACGGCCTACCGCGCGCAGCCCGGCTTCGTCGAGCTCACCGGTGCAGAAGGCTTCCTGGGCTTTTTTCAGTTCGCGATCGTGGCCGATGCGCGCGAAACCCAGGTTGTGTGCCAGTGCCATGTCTTGCCCCTCTGAACGCAAAAGTGAATGCGGGAATTTTCGTGGCAACCGAGCCTTGAGACAAACTCATTTAATTTAAGATGAAATCAAGATTTCCTCATGTTTATGTGAGGTCTGTAGGAGCAGCCTTGTGCTGCGAAGAGGCCCTTGCGGCTAATACATCTCTACCCGGCATACGGGCCTCTTCGCAGCGCAAGGCTGCTCCTACACAGAAGCGCGCGAAAACACCGGTGCAGAGCACGGGGATGTCTTGTTCAGAGCAGCGCGCTACGCATGCGGACATGACCCTCTCGGCCATTTGCCGCACAATGCCACCCTGCCCCAATTCGGTGCCCGATCCATGAGCCTGCTGAAAACGGCGCTGCACGAAAAAACCTTCGTCTGCGTCATGGAGTTCGTCCCCAAGCCGTCGTCGGAACGCTTCGCCGCCATGCAAGCGATCATGGCCCGCGGGCACCTGTGTGGCTGGCCGATGACGGTGGCCATCGGTGATCGCGTCGGCAGCCCGCTGGACATGTCGCCCCTCGACGCCCTGGCCAGCTTCAGCTCGCCGGTGCCGGCCTTGCCGCACTTCTCGGGCAAGGACCGCGAACCCCACCACTTGCTTGCGCAACTGCAACGCATGGACGCCGATGGGCTGGACCAGTTACTGCTGCTCACCGGCGACCGCCTGCCCGGCCATCAACCTGGGCAGCGCCCGGTGCGCTACCTGGAATCGGTGGCCGCCCTGCAGATCGCGCGCCAAGCCTGCCCGCACTGGCTGCTGGGTGCCGCGCTCAACCCGTTCAAGTACTGCGAGGAAGAAGGGGGGGCGCAGTACTTCAAAGCCGAGAAAAAACTCGCCGCAGGGGCCGATTTTCTGACCCTGCAACTGGGCTTCGATGCCAGCAAGCATCAGGAAGCCCAGACGTGGATGAACCGTCAGCCCAACCCGAAACCTTTGCTGGCGTGCCTGATGAGCCTTACCCACGGGCGCGCCGCCATGCTCGATCACGTGGCCGGGGTGACGGTCACCCCGTCCATGCGCGACATGCTCGAAGCCGAGGCCGCCGTGTCCAAGGCGTACGCACAGGCGCGCAGCGTCGACCGCCTGGCCCTGCAGGTCATCGGTGTGAAGTTGATGGGTTACGCCGGTGTGCACCTGTCGGGCATTCACGAACTCAAGCAGTTGCTGGCCCTGGAAGAACGCCTCGAATATTGGCAAGCACAGCTCCATTCGCTGGAGCAATGGGCGCCCGCCTGGACTGCCAGCTGGCAGGTGCACGGCCTGCCCGCCGTGGTCTTCCACCCCCCAGCAGCCAGCTGGCGCCAGGGCGAGTCGAAGGTCAGCGCGTCGAACACAGAAAAAGCGCGCTACCACCTGCTGCACGCCTTCCATGCCCTGCTGTTCAGCCGCAACAACTGGTTGAGCAAGGCATTCGGCTGGGCCGTTCGCCAACCGCTGTGGGCCTCGGCCCCAGGCGCCCGCGTGCTGCATGGGGTCGAACGTGCGGTGAAACGCCCGTTGCTGGGCTGCGACACCTGCGGCCGCTGCCGCCTCGAAGACACCCTCTACATCTGCCCGGAAACCTGCCCCAAAGGCCTGGCCAACGGCCCCTGCGGCGGCACCTCGCTGAACCGCTGCGAATTCGGCGACCGCGAGTGCATCCACAGCGTCAAATACCGCACCGCCAAGGCCGTGCGGCAGACTGCAGTGCTGACTGAGCGCCTGATCCCGTGCATCGAGGTGCACACCCGCCACCGCAGTTCATGGCCGGCCTGGTTCGCGGCTCAGGCACCTCAGCGGCTCAAGGCTTGCTCAAAGCCTCGAACCCAGCCCGAATCGTAGCCTCGGGCAGTTCGTCGGCAATGAACACCATCACGCTTTCGCGTGCCTCGCCTGCTGCCCACTCGGCATCCCAGTCAAAGCCGTACAGTTTCAGCACGCCCTGAAACACCAGGCGACGGTCTTCGCCGGCAATGTTCAGCACGCCCTTGTAACGCAGCAACTGCTTGCCATGGGTTTCCAGCAGTTCGTTCATGAAGTCGCTGAGCCGGTCGATGTCCAGCGGGGTGTCGGTGCGCAGCACCAGGGTGGAGATGCGGTCCGGGGTGGCCGGTTTGAGCACCGGGCGCAGGGTGGGTTTAAGGCTGGCGCCCAAGTCGGTATTGAGGTTGAAACCGCGCACATCGAGCAGCTCGGCCAAATCGATGCGCCCGTGCTCGACCACACGCACAGCGGCACGGCCGTTGATGCGCGACAGCCGCTCGCGCAGGGCCTCCACCGCCGCAGGCTCGACCAGGTCAGTCTTGCTCAGCAACAGCCGGTCGGCAAAACCGACCTGGGCCTGGGCGATGGCCTGGGTCAGGTGCAGCTCGGCATGGGCGGCATCGACCAAGGTGATGATGCCGTCGAGGATGTAGCGGTCACGCAGGTCCTCGTCGATGAAAAAGGTTTGCGCCACCGGTGCCGGGTCGGCAAGGCCGGTGCACTCGATCACCAGGCGGTCGAAGGCGATCTCGCCAGCGTCCAGGCGTTCCAGCAGCAGGTACAAGGCACGGGTCAGGTCGCCATGAATGCTGCAACACACGCAGCCGTTGGCCAGGGTCATGACTTGCACCGGCTCGTCACCCAGCAGTTGGCTGTCGATACCGGCCTCGCTGAACTCGTTTTCGATCACGGCGATCTTCAGGCCGTGCTCGGCCTTGAGCATGTGCTTGAGCAAGGTGGTCTTGCCGGCACCCAGAAAGCCGGTCAGTACAGTGACGGGGATAGGCGTTTGCACGCGATGTACTCCTGAAGCTGAAAATGACTGTGGGAGCCCGGTTGCCCGGGCTCCCACAGGTTCACAGGTGTTGCAGGCTCAACAGCACTTGGGCCCGGACTTGCCACCGTAGCGCGCTTCCTGGCGTTCGCGGAAGAACGCCTCGTAGCTCATCACCGGTTTGTCCGGGTGCTTGTTCTGCATGTGTTCGACATAGTTGTCGTAGTCGGGCATGCCGACCATCAGGCGGGCTGCCTGCCCCAGGTACTTACCCAGTCGACCCAGGTCGTTGAACATAGCTGCAGTCCTCTCGTTTACGCGTCAGGCAGCGCCTGGAACGGGGTTTCCTTGTCGGTGCGTTCCTTGCGGCCGAGGGCGGCGTAGCCGACCTTGATGGCGAAGAACAGGATGCTGAAGACCACCAGCAGGAACAAAATCGTCAGGCCCGCGTTGGTGTAGGCGTTGAAGATCACGTGCTGCATCTGGCCGATGTCCTTGGCCGGAGCCAGTACTTGGCCAGCGTCCAGGGCGGTGCTGTACTTCTTGGCCAGGGCCAGGAAGCCCACGGCCGGGTTCGGGTCGAACAGCTTGATCAGGCCCGCAGCGGTGGTGCAGATCAGCAGCCACACAGCCGGCAGCAGGGTCACCCAGATGTAGCGCTGGCGCTTCATCTTGATCAGCACCACGGTACCCAGCATCAAGGCGATACCGGCCAGCATCTGGTTGGAGATGCCGAACAGCGGCCACAAGGTGTTGATGCCACCCAGCGGGTCGATCACGCCTTGGTACAGCAAGTAGCCCCAGAGAGCCACGCAACCGGCGGTGGCGAGCAGGTTGGCGCCCCACGATTCGGTGCGCTTAAGGGCTGGCACGAAGCTGCCCAGCAGGTCCTGCAGCATGAAGCGGCCGGCACGGGTACCGGCGTCCACGGCGGTCAGGATGAACAACGCTTCGAACAGGATCGCGAAGTGGTACCAGAAGGCCATGGTGTTTTCACCCGGCAGCACCTGGTGAAGGATCTGCGCGATACCCACCGCCAAGGTTGGCGCACCACCGGCACGGGCCAGGATGGTGTGCTCGCCGATGTCGCGGGCGACCGCTTCGAGCTGCTCAGGGGTGATCAGGAAGCCCCAACTGCTGACCGTCTGCGCCACCGACGCCACGTCGGCACCGACCACAGCGGCCGGGCTGTTCATGGCGAAGTACACGCCCGGCTCGATCACCGAGGCGGCGACCATGGCCATGATGGCGACGAACGACTCCATCAGCATGCCGCCGTAGCCGATGTAACGGGCGTTGGTTTCGTTGTCCAGCAACTTGGGCGTGGTGCCCGAAGAGATCAGTGCATGGAAGCCCGATACCGCACCACACGCAATGGTGATGAACAGGAACGGGAACAGGGTGCCCTTCCAGACCGGGCCGGTACCGTCGGTGAACTGGGTCAGGGCCGGCATTTTCAGCTCAGGCGCGATGATCAGGATACCGATGGCCAGGCCCACGATGGTGCCGATCTTGAGGAAGGTCGACAGGTAGTCACGCGGTGCCAGTACCAGCCAAACCGGCAGTACGGCAGCGACGAAGCCATAACCCACCAGCATCCAGGTGATCTGCACGCCGGTGAAGGTGAACGCCGGGCCCCAGACCGGGTCTGCAGCGATCACGCCGCCGAGCCAGATCGACGCCAGCAGCAGCACTACGCCAACCACCGAGATCTCGCCAATGCGGCCCGGCCGGATATAGCGCATGTAGATGCCCATGAACATCGCGATCGGGATGGTCGCCATCACCGTGAACATGCCCCATGGGCTCTCGGCCAGGGCCTTGACCACGATCAGCGCCAGCACCGCGAGGATGATGATCATGATCAGGAAACAGCCGAACAAGGCAATGGTGCCCGGGATGCGGCCCATTTCCTCGCGCACCATGTCGCCCAGCGAGCGGCCATTGCGGCGGGTGGACATGAACAGGACCATGAAGTCCTGCACCGCACCGGCCAGCACCACACCGGCGATCAGCCAGAGTGTGCCGGGCAGGTAGCCCATCTGCGCGGCGAGTACCGGGCCGACCAGCGGGCCGGCGCCAGCGATGGCGGCGAAGTGGTGGCCGAACAGGATGTGTTTGTTGGTCGGGACGTAGTCCAGGCCATCGTTGTTGAGCACCGCCGGCGTGGCGCGGCGAGGGTCGAGTTGCATCACCTTGGTGGCGATGAACAGGCTGTAGTAGCGATAGGCGACCAAGTAGAGGGCCACTGCCGCGACCACGATCCACAAGGCGTTGATCGCCTCACCGCGACGCAGGGCAACCACACCCAGCGCGCAGGCCCCTATGACTGCCAGCGCCAGCCACGGAATATGGCGTAGCAGGCTATTATTGTTGTTCATGGTTTGCTTCCAGCTAGTGGATTGGAAAGACCGCCTATCGAGTCTAGGGCGAGTCATCGCGCATTGCCACACTTGCTTTGGTCTAGAGCCTCTGCGGCCAGATTGCGGTACCTGATGTACCTACCATACTCACTATAGTCAGGTTGTCACCCGGAGAGTCCCCCATGAGCGATCACGACGAACGCCGCCGTTTTCAACGTTTCCAGTTCGACGCCCCGACCAGGCTGTGCCAGGGCGAACGTTGCTGGGAGGTGAAACTGATCGACCTGTCCCTCAAAGGCCTGCTGGTCGAAAGCCCGCAAACCTGGGATCCCGACCTGAGCCAGGATTTCGAAGCCTACATCGTGCTCAACGATGAAGTGACCGAGGTGCAGATGCAGGTCGAACTGCGCCACGAAGAACCGGACCGCCTGGGCTTTGTTTGCCTCTACATCGACATCGATTCGATGACCCATTTGCACCGTCTTGTGGAATTGAACGTGGCCGACAGCACCGAAATGATGCGTGAGCTGCGTGAACTCATCGAATAATGGGATCTTTTAGCTAGCTAACATCCTCCCCACCCCGTGTTTCCTGTCTACCCAGACAGCTTTAAGCCTGGGTAGCAGTGCTTTGTACACACCCCTCTAGTACAGCCTCTGTCGACTTGGTACGCGTTCTGCATTGGGCTTTAGCACACCTTGCAAGCCTGCTTGTTCGCGCTCCAATCAAAATATTGTATACAATTGTTGTGGCAATCATTTGTAGGAAGTGTCTACAGTAGCGGCACAACAATAAACGCAGAGAGCCTGCTCCATGACTACGTCCCCTAGCACGTCTCCCGCCAAGCGCCCCGAGGATGAAAACCTCGGCCTTGGGGCCAACTTGGCCTATGGTCTGCAGCATGTGTTGACCATGTATGGAGGGATTGTCGCGGTACCCCTTATTCTGGGGCAGGCCGCAGGCCTGAACGGTGCCGAGATCGGCATGCTGATCGCCGCCTCGTTGTTTGCCGGTGGCCTGGCCACCTTGCTGCAGACGCTGGGCCTGCCGTTCTTCGGCTGTCAGCTGCCGCTGGTGCAGGGCGTGTCGTTCGCTGGCGTGGCAACCATGGGCGCGATCCTCAGCAGCGAGGGCGGCGGTGGCCTGCCAGGTGTGCTGGGCGCGGTCATGGCGGCCTCGTTCATCGGCTTCCTGATTACCCCCGTGTTTTCGCGCATCACCAAGTTCTTCCCGCCGCTGGTGACCGGCATCGTCATCACCACCATCGGCCTGACCCTGATGCCAGTGGCCGCACGCTGGGTGATGGGCGGCAACAGCGCCTCGCCGGAGTTCGGCAGCATGGCCAACATCGGCCTCGCGGCGCTGACCTTCGCCATCGTCCTGCTGCTGAGCAAGCTGGGCAGCGCGACCATCTCTCGTCTTTCGATTCTGCTGGCCATGGTCGTGGGCACCCTGATTGCCTGGGCGCTGGGCATGACCGACTTCAGCAAGGTTACCCAAGGCCCGATGTTCGCGTTCCCCACGCCATTCCACTTCGGCATGCCGGAATTCCACATCGCCGCGATCCTGTCGATGTGCATCGTGATCATGGTGACCCTGGTGGAAACCTCGGCCGATATCCTTGCGGTGGGCGACATCATTGAAACCAAGGTCGACTCCAAGCGCCTGGGCAATGGCCTGCGTGCCGACATGGCGTCGAGCATCCTGGCGCCGATCTTCGGCTCGTTCACCCAAAGTGCCTTCGCCCAGAACGTCGGCCTGGTGGCCGTGACCGGGGTCAAGAGCCGATATGTGGTGGCCACTGGTGGCGTGATTCTGGTGGTGCTCGGCCTGCTGCCGATCATGGGCCGGGTGATTGCCGCGGTACCCACCCCGGTACTGGGTGGCGCGGGCATCGTGCTGTTCGGCACCGTGGCGGCCAGCGGCATCCGGACCCTGTCCAAGGTCAGCTACAAGAACAACGTCAACCTGATCATCGTCGCCGCTTCGCTGGGCTTCGGCATGATCCCGATTGCCGCACCGACCTTCTACCACCACTTCCCGAACTGGTTCGAGACCATCTTCCACTCCGGCATCAGCTCGGCGGCGATCATGGCCATCCTGCTGAACCTGATCTTCAACCACTTCACAGCCGGTAATTCGGACCAGCAGTCGGTGTTCGCCGCGGCCTACGAGCGCACCATCCAGTATTCGGACATCTCCGCACTGCGCGATGGCGACTACTTCAAGGAGGGCAAGCTGTTCGATGCCGAGGGTAATGAAGTGCCGATGATGGAACTGGACGAGCATGGCAACGAGGCGCCCAGGCGCAGTGCGGTTGCCGAGCATTGACCGCTGATTGAGCGGTTACGCGGGGGGAGCCGATGCGCATCGTCGGCTCCCCTTTTTGTTTGCCTGCACCGGCCTCTTCGCGGGGCAAGCCCGCTCCCACAGAGACCCCGCTGCCTCTGTGGGCTGCGCAAGACCTGTGGGAGCGGCCGGTGCAGGATTACTCGAACAGGGCGTCCAAAGCCTGCTCCAGCCGGGTCACGGCAATCACCTGCAACCCCGCAGGCGGCTCCTTCGGCGCATTGCCCTTGGGCACGATGGCCCGCTTGAAGCCGTGCTTGGCCGCCTCTTTCAACCGCTCCTGGCCGCTGGGCACCGGCCGCACCTCACCCGACAGGCCAATTTCGCCAAACACCAGCAGCCCATGGGCCAACGGCCGGTTACGCAAGCTGGACATCACCGCAGCCAGCAACGCCAGGTCAGACGCGGTTTCGAGTACCTTCACCCCGCCCACCACGTTAAGGAACACGTCCTGGTCGTGGGTGGGAATGCCGCCGTGGCGGTGCAGCACCGCCAGCAACATGGCCAACCGGTTCTGATCCAGGCCCAGGGTCACCCGGCGCGGGTTGGCCAGGTGGCTGTCATCGACCAGCGCCTGTACCTCGACCAGCATCGGCCGCGTGCCCTCCCAGGTGGCCATCACCACACTGCCCGGCACTTCTTCCTGGGTGCGGTTGAGGAAGATAGCCGAGGGGTTTGAGACCTCCTTGAGGCCGCGGTCGGTCATGCCGAACACGCCCAGTTCGTTGACCGCGCCAAAACGGTTCTTCACCGCCCGCAGTAGCCGCAGGCGGCCATCGGACTCACCTTCGAAATACAGCACCGTATCGACCATGTGCTCGAGCACGCGCGGCCCGGCCAGCGAGCCTTCCTTGGTGACGTGGCCGACCAGGAAAATCGCCGTGCCGCTCTGCTTGGCGTAGCGCACCAGCAGTGCAGTGCTCTCGCGCACCTGGGCCACGCCGCCGGGCGCCGATTGCAGTTGTTCGGTGAAAATGGTCTGGATCGAGTCGATGACCATGACCCGGGGTTTTTCCACACGGGCCGTGGCGATGATGGTCTCGATGCAGGTTTCGGTCATCACCTTGAGCTGGTCCTGGGGCAGGCCCAGGCGGCGCGAGCGCATGGCCACCTGCTGTTGCGACTCTTCGCCGGTGACATACAGCGCGGGCATCTGCACCGCGATGTTGCACAACGTCTGCAGCAGGATGGTCGACTTGCCGATGCCTGGGTCCCCCCCGATCAGCACCACCGAGCCGTCTACCAAGCCGCCGCCCAGTACGCGGTCCAGTTCGGTGCTGCTGGTGGTAAAACGCGGGATTTCTTCCACACTGACTTCGGCCAGTGTCTTGATCTGCGCCTGCTGTCCGGTCCAGCCGGCACGGCCGCTGCTGGGCGCGGCCGCGCCGCCGCTTTCGATCATGGTTTCGACCAGGGTGTTCCAGGCCCCGCATTCACCGCACTGGCCGGCCCATTTGGGAAAGGTCGCGCCGCACTCGGTGCAGCCGTACAAGCGCTTGGCCTTGGCCATGGGCGGATTCTCCTGGAAAAACCGCCATGATAGCCGAGCGAGACGTGTCTCGAACGCTTCGAGATGCGACAAAACTATTCGTTCTAACCACAGTCATTAGGGCTGTACCTAACGCATGAAGCGTTTAAGTGGCTTACACTGCGTTTACATCACCATTTGTTACAAAGGAATCGAACATGGGCATGATCAGTGAGTTCAAGGCCTTCGCGGTCAAAGGCAATGTCGTCGACATGGCGGTCGGTATCATCATCGGCGCGGCCTTCGGCAAGATCGTCTCGTCCTTCGTGGGTGACGTGGTCATGCCGCCACTGGGGTTGTTGATCGGTGGCGTGGACTTCAGTGACCTGGCGATTACCTTGAAGGCTGCAGAAGGTGACATTCCAGCGGTGGTGCTGGCCTACGGCAAGTTCATCCAGACCGTGATCGACTTCGTGATCGTTGCGTTTGCCATCTTCATGGGTGTGAAGGCGATCAACCGCCTGAAGCGTGAAGAAGCCGTGGCACCGAGCGCGCCGCCCGTGCCAAGCGCTGAAGAAACGCTGCTGACCGAGATTCGTGACCTGCTCAAGACGCAGAACCAGAATCGCTTGCCCTGAAACGTACTGGGGCCGCATTGCGGCCCCGTGCGTTACCAGTAGTTTTCCACCGCCACCTGCCCCGGCCGCTTGCTCAAGCTCAACTGCAGGTCACGCGCCTTGAGCACCTTTCGGGTTTCATCGATCATCTCCGGGTTACCGCAGAGCATAATGCGCGAATGCTCGGGCGACAGTTCCAGCCCCGCCGCCTTCTCCAGCTCGCCATTCTCGATCAGCGTGGTAATACGCGCATTCAACGCACCTGGGTGCTGCTCGCGCGTGACCACCGGAATGAACTGCAACTTGCCGGCAAACTCGGCCAGGTAATCACGTTGCTCCAACCCGGCGATGTCGTCCACGTAGGCCAGCTCCTTCGCCTCGCGTACCGAATACACCAGCTTGATGCTGTCAAACCGCTCCCAGGCCTCGAAGTCCTGCAGGATGGACATGAACGGTGCGATGCCGGTGCCGGTGGCCAGCAGCCACAGGTCGCGGCCGCCGATAAAGCGATCGAGGGTCAGGAAACCAAAGGCCTGCCGGTCGATCAGTAAGCTGTCACCTGCGCCCAACCGGCTCAGTTCGCTGGTGAACTCCCCGCCAGGCACCACGATCGAGAAGAAGTCGAGGAACTCGTCATGGGGCGCGCTGACCATGGAGTAGGCGCGCCAGACTACACTGCCATCGGCCTTGGTCACGCCAAGGCGAGCGAACTGGCCCGCACGGAAGCGAAAACCCGAATCGCGCGTGACCCGCAGGCTGAAGAGGTTCGGCGTCAATGGCTGAACATCGAGCAGTGTCTGGCGGGTGAACTTTTCGGCGCTGGCGGTCATATCGGGCTCCAAGGTTGACGTGCGCACAGTGTCGCGCAAAGCGGCCTGGATAAAAACCACCGGTTTGTAAGGCCTCACCACGCCGATGCTGCCGATGACGCAGATAAGCCTGATCGCTATAACAAAAAATCCCAACGCCACACTAGGTCTTTTCCTACAATGATGCGGGTATGCAAACGGATTGGATCCTGTTGCCCCTTCGGAGTGTTACGGATGCATCACTGGAAGCCTGAGCATCTTCATCATTTTGTCAGCGAGCGATCCCCACGGAAGCTGTTCGACATCGCTGTGCACCTGGTGCAGGACCTGGGCATGCAACACCTCGGGCTGAACATCCGCATCCAAATCGCCACCCAGACGCCCCGGGTGTACCTCTATAGCAACTACCCCGCCGAGTGGATCGAGTGCTATCAGCGCGATGAGTTCTACAAGCAGGACCCTGCCGCACGCGTAAGCCATTGCCAGACCACCCCCGTGCTCTGGAGCGACGAGCTGTACCGTGAAGCGCCGCATTTTCGCCAGGCGGCCTGTGAGCACGGCTTGCGTCATGGCTGGACACAATCACTGCATGACTTGCAACACAACGAGAGCCAGGTCAGCGTCGCCAGGCCCGCAGAAAAAATAACGATCAACGAACTGTACGAAAAAGGCGGCAACGTGCAGTGGCTGTGCCACACCCTGCACGCCGTGCTGTGCGAGCACCACCTGAACGCCCTCTGCCCACCCCAGCCGAAAATGAGCGAGCGGGAACTGGAAGTGCTGAAATGGTCAGCCGCCGGCAAGACTGCCGCCGACGTCGCCTGCATCCTGTCGCTGTCGCAAAGCACGGTAAACTTCCACATCCGCAGCGTGATCACCAAGACCAACGCCGCCAACAAGGCCGGCGCCATCGCCATTGCCGCCCTGCGTGGGTGGATCTGATAGCCATTTCTGCGACCATCGGCAAAGCCCTGTAGAATTGCGCGGCAAAGCCCGTGGCGATCCGCAACGGGCAGATTCGTACCCGAGCCAGACGCCATGCCCTTGTTGACCACCCCCTACGCCGAACTCGACCTGATCCGCCAGCCGGACCAGGCCAACGACCCGCTGCAGGCCTTCGATGCCGCCGACGAGTACCTGCTCGCGCAACTGCATGAGCAGGCGCCTGACGCGAACTGCCGGGTACTGGTGCTCAATGACAGCTTCGGCGCCCTGGCCGCCAGCCTCGCCGGGCAGCTTAAAGTGGTCAGCAGCGGCGACTCGCACCTGGCGCACCTGGCCCTGGAAAAAAACCTCGCCCGCAACGGCAAGCCGTTCGACAGCGTGCCGTTCGTGCCCGCCAGTGAGGCGTGGCAGGGCCCGTTCGACCGGGTACTGGTGCGCGTGCCCAAGACCCTGGCCTTGCTCGAAGAGCAACTCATCCGCCTGCAGGGTCACCTGGCGCCCGGCGCGCAGGTGATCGCCGGGGCGATGATCAAGCACCTGCCACGCGCGGCGGGTGACCTGATGGAGAAGTACATCGGCCCGGTACAGGCCTCGCTGGCGCAAAAAAAGGCCCGCCTGCTGACGGCCACCGTTGCCGAGCGCCCGACTGCTCGCTCGCCCTACCCTAGCCGCTATCAGCTCGAATCGCCGGCGCTGGAACTGGTCAACCACGCCAATGTGTTCTGCCGCGATGGCCTGGATATCGGCACCCGTGCGTTTCTCCCGCACCTGCCGCGCAACCTGGGCGCCGCCCGTGTTGCGGACCTGGGCTGTGGCAACGGCGTGTTGGCGATCGCCAGCGCCCTGGACAACCCTGAGGCCCATTACACGCTGGTCGACGAGTCGTACATGGCGGTGCAATCGGCCCGCGAAAACTGGCAGGCAGCGCTGGGCGAGCGCCCGGCAGTGATGCTGGCGGCCGATGGCTTGGCCGGGGTGGAAAAACAATCGCTGGACGTGGTGCTGTGCAACCCGCCGTTCCACCAGCAGCAAGTGGTCGGTGACTTCCTGGCCTGGCGCATGTTCCAGCAGGCCCGCGAGGCATTGGTGGTGGGGGGGGCGCTGTACATCGTCGGTAACCGCCACCTGGGTTACCACAGCAAGCTGGCGCGGCTGTTCCGCGGGGTTGAACAAGTGGCCGCGACGCCGAAGTTCGTGATCCTTAAGGCCCGTAAGTAACACGCTGCGACTGCCTAAATCCAGGCCTGCGCAACCCAGGTAGGAGCAGCCTTGTGCTGCGAAGAGGCCGGTGACAGCAACGAAAATCTACGTGCTGCGACTGGCCTCTTCGCAGCACAAGGCTGCTCCTACAAAGAAGGGCTAAACCCTTTTGATCAATGGGTGGTGAGGCCAGCTGCGCCCATGAACAGGCGCATCACATAGGCCGCCACACCCAGGGCCGCCACACTCATTGCCCAGATCAGCACCAGCCAACCCAGGCGCTGCCACAGTGGCTTCTTCTCTTCCAAGCCATGCTTGCCGGTCATCATGCGCGCCTCCTAGTGATAGCCGTCTTCATGGGTCACCTTGCCGCGGAACACGTAGTAGCTCCAGAAGGTGTACCCCAGGATGAACGGCAGGATGAACAACGTACCCACCAGCATGAACCCTTGGCTCTGCGGCGGCGCCGCGGCATCCCAGATCGAGATCGACGGCGGGATGATGTTCGGCCACACACTGATGCCCAGGCCGCTGTAGCCAAGGAAGATCAGCACCAGGGTCAGCAGGAACGGCGTGTAGTTGGCATTGCGCGCGACCGCCTTGAGCAACCCGTAGAAGGTCACCAGCACCAGGATAGGCACCGGCATGAACCAGATCAGGTTAGGCATGCTGAACCAGCGGTCGGCGATTTGCGGGTAGGCGATCGGCGTCCACAGGCTGACGATACCTATCACCACCAGCAGCACCAGCGCTAGCGGCTTGGCCAGGTCATGCATCTGCAATTGCAGCGGCCCTTCGGTCTTCATGATCAGCCAGGTGCAGCCCAGCAGGGTGTAGGCGACGATCAGGCCCAACCCGCTGAACACGCTGAACGGGGTCAGCCAGTCGAGGGTGCCACCGGCATAGTGGCGGTCAACCACCTTGAAGCCCTCGATGAACGCGCCCAGCGCAACGCCCTGGAAGAAGGTCGCGATCAACGAACCCCAAATGAACGCCTTGTCCCAGATGTGCCGCTTGTCATCCTTGGCCTTGAAACGGAACTCGAAGGCCACGCCGCGGAAGATCAGGCCAATCAGCATGAGGATCAGCGGCAGGTACAAGGCTTCGAGTACCACCGAATAGGCCATCGGGAAAGCCCCGAACAGCCCGGCGCCGCCCAGCACCAGCCAGGTCTCGTTGCCGTCCCACACGGGGGCGACGGTGTTCATCATCACATCACGGTCACGCTCGCCCTTGACGAAGGGGAAGAGCATGCCGATGCCCAGGTCGAAACCATCCATCACAACGTACATCATGACGCCGAAGATGATGATCACGGCCCAGATCAGCGGAAGGTCGATACCCATGGCTCAGTTCCCCTTGCTCAGGCTGACGGTGTTGGCCTCATGGCCATCATCGGCGGCGGACAGCGGCCGCGCCGGCGTGCGTTTCTGGCCTGGGCCACCTGGGTTGGGTTCATCCCCCTCGCCCGTCTTCGGCCCTTTGCGCACCAGGCGCATCATGTAACCGAGGCCGGTGCCGAACAGGGCGAAGTACACCACCACGAACGCCACCAAGGTAAAGCCGAGCTGAACGTAACTGTGGTTGGAGACCCCTTCGGAGGTGCGCATCAGGCCATACACCACCCACGGCTGGCGGCCGATTTCGGTAGTGAACCAGCCGGCCAGGATGGCGATCAGGCCGGAAGGCCCCATCCACAGGGTCAGGTACAGGAACGGCCGGGAGCTGTATAGCGTGCCGCGCTTGCGCAGCCACAGGCTCCACAGGCCCACGAAGATCATCAGGAAGCCAAGCCCGACCATGACCCGGAACGACCAGAACACGATGGTCGAGTTGGGCCGGTCCGCTGCCGGGAATTCCTTCATCGCGGGCACTTGCTTGTCCAGGCTGTGGGTCAGGATCAGGCTGCCGAGGGCTGGGATCTCGACCTTGAAGCGCGTGGTCTCGGCTTTCATGTCAGGGATGCCGAACAGGATCAACGGGGTCGGCTCGCCCGGCACGTTCTCCCAATGGCCCTCGATGGCGGCGATTTTCACCGGCTGGTGCTTGAGCGTGTTGAGCCCGTGGAAGTCACCGATCACCGCTTGGATCGGCGCAACGATCAGCGCCATCCACATGGCCATAGACAGCATCTTGCGCACGGCCGGGTTGTCACGCCCGCGCAGCAAGTGCCAGGCCGCCGAGGCGCCGACGAAGAAGGCTGTGGCAACGAACGCGGCCGTGGCCATGTGCATCAGCCGGTAGGGGAACGAGGGGTTGAAGATCACCGCCAGCCAGTCCACCGGCACCACGCGGCCATCGATGATCTCGTGGCCTTGCGGGGTCTGCATCCAGCTGTTGGAGGCCAGGATCCAGAAGGTCGAAACCAGCGTGCCGAGCGCCACCATGACTGTGGCGAAGAAGTGCAGGCCGCGGCCGACACGGTTCCAGCCAAACAGCATGACGCCCAGGAAGCCTGCCTCGAGGAAGAACGCCGTCAGCACCTCATAGGTGAGCAAGGGGCCAGTGACGGCGCCGGCGAAATCGGAGAAGCGGCTCCAGTTGGTGCCGAACTGATAGGCCATGACCAGGCCAGAGACCACGCCCATGCCGAAGTTGACGGCGAAGATTTTCGACCAGAAGTGGTAGAGGTCACGGTAGACCTGGTTGTGGGTCCGCAGCCAAAGGCCTTCGAGGACCGCCAGATAGCTCGCCAAGCCAATGGTGATGGCCGGGAACAGGATGTGAAAGGACACGGTAAATGCAAACTGGATTCGGGCGAGATCTAGGGCCTCTAAACCGAACATAGTGCTTCCTCTTCAGATAATCCGGCGTTTGGGCTCGT
This sequence comes from Pseudomonas sp. PAGU 2196, assembly GCF_022179005.1. NCBI lineage: Bacteria > Pseudomonadati > Pseudomonadota > Gammaproteobacteria > Pseudomonadales > Pseudomonadaceae > Pseudomonas > Pseudomonas sp. PAGU 2196. The sequence goes on from NZ_BNTL01000001.1 coordinate 261,623, forward strand.
GGCCCTGGCGCCTACTGCCCCCACGGTATCGAGTGCGGCGAGTTGGAATTGTTCTGTGCAATCGCAGGGATTCCGGCCCAAAGGCCACATCGTCGGCTGATCGTTGCATTTGCAACGATTGATCCAGGTCAACGACTGACTGGAAGCATAGTCCTGAATGGCCAGGCGGGCCGTGTGGTTGATTGCCGCGTGACCCGTTGCCCCACCCACTTTCATAAACCGTGAAAAAGTGCCGATTACGGCAAACAGTAACTGCTTGTTACAAACAGATGATAATCTGCCGCCCCCTCTACTGCGCCGAGGCCACAGGTTTCCGATGTCCGATTCCGCACCGCAGTTGTTGCGTCATCATCGCCCCTTCATCGCCTTCTGGCTGGCCCGTGTGTTTACCGCCAGCGGCTTCCAGATGCTTACCGTGGCCATCGGTTGGCACCTCTACCAGCTCACCGGCAATGTGCTCGACCTGGGCCTGGTCGGCCTGGTCGAATTTGCCCCGCGCGTGCTGTTCATGCTGCACACCGGGCATGTTGCCGACCGCTATGACCGGCGCAAGGTCGCCGCCCTGTGCCAGAGCCTGCAGGGGTTGATTGCCCTGGCGCTGGCGGTGGGCAGCGCCACCGACAACGTCAGCCGCGAGCTGATTTTCGCCCTGGCCTTCCTGCTGGGCGCGACACGTTCGTTCGAGATGCCGGCGACCCAGGCCCTGCTGCCCAACGTCGTGCCGCCGGGGTTGTTCCCCCGGGCAGTGGCAGCCTCGGCCTCGGCGACCCAGGCCGCCACCATCGTCGCCCCGGCGGTGGGCGGCTTGCTGTATGCCTTTGGCAGCATCTGGGTGTATGGGCCGACCGTAGGGCTGTACGCCATCGCTTGCGTGCTGACCTTGAGCCTGGACGCGCGCCAGCAAGTGGCCCAACGCGGCCGTGCCAGCCTGGAGTCGCTATTGGCCGGTATTCGCTTTATCCGCAGCCGGCCAGACATTCTCGGGGCCATTTCGCTCGACCTGTTCGCCGTGCTGCTGGGCGGCGCGACCGCGCTGTTGCCGGTGTTCGCCAAGGACATCCTGCTCACCGGCCCCTGGGGCCTGGGCCTGCTGCGCTCGGCACCGGCGGTGGGCGCGTTGCTGATGTCGCTGTGGCTGGCGCGCTTCCCGTTCGAGCGCAAGGTCGGGCGCACCATGTTCACAGCGGTGGGCGTATTTGGCGTGGCGACCATCGCGTTTGGCCTGTCGACGTCGTTCTGGTTCTCGCTGGCGGTGCTGGTGGTATTGGGTGCAGCGGACATGATCAGCATGGTCATTCGCAGTTCGTTCGTTCAGCTGGAGACGCCAGATGAAATGCGCGGGCGGGTGAGCGCCGTCAACGGCTTGTTCATCGGTGCCTCGAACCAGCTCGGCGAGTTCGAATCGGGGGTCACGGCGCACTGGTTTGGCACAGTGCCGGCGGTGGTGCTCGGTGGCGTGGGCACGCTGGTGGTGACTGGGGTGTGGATAAAACTGTTCCCAACGTTGGCCAAACGCGATCGGTTGCACAGCGGCTGATCACTGGGGAAAACCCATTCCCCAATGGCCATAGGCCCCCGCCATGCATGCTGGTATGATGCGCGGCTTTTTTCCGCCCCAGATAAAACCACGGCAACCGGTACGGTCTGTGCTTTGCTGATGGGGTCGATACAAATCACGGCGCCGGGGGCGCCTTGGGGAGCGGGCATGCTGGAAAGGCTGTTTCAACTAAAAGCACACAACACCAATGTGCGCACCGAGATTCTTGCGGGCGTCACCACCTTCCTGGCCATGGCCTACATCCTGTTCGTCAACCCGAGCATCCTCGGCGAGACCGGCATGGACAAAGGTGCGATCTTCGTCGCCACCTGCCTGGCCGCGGCCATCGGCTCGACGACCATGGGCCTGATCGCCAACTACCCGATCGCCCTGGCGCCGGGCATGGGCCTGAACGCCTTCTTCACCTACACCGTGGTCCTGCACATGGGCCACACCTGGCAGGTCGCGCTGGGCGCGGTGTTCCTGTCGGCGGTGATGTTCTTCCTGCTGTCGATCTTCCGCATCCGCGAATGGATCGTGAACAGCATCCCGCTGCCGCTGCGCTCGGCCATCGCCGCCGGTATTGGTCTGTTCCTGGCGCTGATTGCCCTGCATAACGCCGGCATCGTCGTCGATAACCCGGCCACCCTGGTTGGCCTGGGCGACCTCAAGCAGCCGGCGCCGATCCTCGCCACCCTGGGCTTCTTCCTGATCGTCGGCCTCGAATCGCTGAAGGTTCGCGGCGCGGTGCTGATTGGCATTCTGGCCGTGACCATCGCCGCGATCGCGATGGGCGTGACGCCGTTCGCCGGCGTCGTGTCCATGCCGCCATCGCTGGCACCGACCTTCCTCCAGCTGGACATCGCCGGTGCCCTGGATGTGGGCCTGGTCAGCGTCATCTTCGCCTTCCTGTTCGTCGACCTGTTCGACAACTCCGGCACTTTGATCGGCGTGGCCAAACGCGCCGGCCTGATGGGCAAGGACGGCCACATGCCGAAGATGGGCCGCGCCCTGATTGCCGACAGCACCGCCGCCATGGCCGGCTCGCTGCTGGGCACCTCGACCACTACCAGCTATATCGAATCGGCTGCCGGCGTGAGCGCGGGCGGGCGCACCGGCCTGACCGCCATCGTGGTGGCCGTGCTGTTCTTGCTGGCGCTGTTCTTCGCACCGCTGGCCGGTAGCGTCCCGGCCTTCGCCACGGCGCCAGCGCTGCTGTTCGTCGCCGTGCTGATGGCCTCGGGCCTGGCGGAAATAAACTGGGACGACGTCACCGAAGCCGCACCTGTGGTGGTGACCGCCCTGGCCATGCCGCTGACCTACTCGATCGCTAACGGCATCGCCTTCGGCTTCATTTCCTGGACCGCCGTCAAGCTGATCTCCGGTCGCCACCGCGACCTGAACCCGGCCCTGGTGATCCTTTCCATCCTGTTCGTCATCAAGCTGGGCTGGTTCAACGCATGAGTGCTGCTTTCGACCCCTCCTCCTACGCCACCCAGCTGGACGCCAAGGTTGCCCGGCTGCGCGAGCTGCTGGCGCCGTTCGGCGCGCCGGAACCGGCTGTTTTCGATTCGCCGCGCGAGCACTATCGCCTGCGCGCCGAGTTCCGCCTGTGGCGCGAGGACGGCCAGCGCCACTACGCGATGTTCGCCCCGGGCGAGAAGCACAACGCTATCCTGATCGACGACTTCCCCATCGCCAGCGCGCGCATCAATGACTTGATGCCGCGCCTGAAGGCGGCCTGGCAGGCCAGCGAGGCACTGAGTAATCGTCTCTTCCAGGTGGAGTTCCTCACCACCCTGGCCGGCGATGCGATGGTCACGATGTGCTACCACCGCCCGCTGGACGAGGCCTGGGAAGTGGCCGCGCGGCAGTTGGCCGAAGAACTGGGGGTAAGCCTGATCGGCCGCTCCAAGGGCAAGCGCCTGGTGATTGGCCGTGATTACGCGGTAGAGAAACTGGACGTGGCGGGCCGTGTGTTCAGCTATCGCCAGCCGGAAGGCGCGTTCACCCAGCCTAACGGCGCGGTGAACCAGAAGATGCTGAGCTGGGCGTTCGACGCCATGGGCGAGCGCGAGGATGACCTGCTGGAGCTGTATTGCGGCAACGGCAACTTCACCCTGCCACTGGCCACCCGTGCGCGCCAAGTGCTGGCCACCGAGATCAGCAAGACCTCGGTCAATGCTGCGCTGAGCAACCTTGATGAGAACGGTGTGGATAACGTGCGCTTGGTGCGGCTGTCGGCTGAGGAGCTGACCCAGGCGCTGAATGACGTGCGCCCGTTCCGTCGGCTGGAAGGCATCGACCTGAAAAGTTACGCGTTCGGTACCGTGTTCGTCGACCCGCCGCGTGCGGGGATGGACCCGGATACCTGCGAGCTGACCCGGCGCTTCGAGCGGATTTTGTACATCTCGTGCAATCCGGAAACGCTGGCGGCGAACATTGAGCAGTTGCAGGACACACACCGCATCGAGCGTTGTGCGTTGTTTGACCAGTTCCCGTATACCCATCACATGGAAAGTGGGGTTTTGCTGGTTCGGCGTTGATTGTTAGAAATTGGGGCTGCTTAGCAGCCCCAATAACTCAGAAGTCGAAGAACACCGTCTCCCCTTCCCCCTGAATACGGATATCGAAACGGTACGCCGTCTTCCCATCCACTTCGCAACGCTTGGCAATCAACGTCTCACGGCGCTGCGGCTGCTCGATCAGGTTAAGCACCGGGCACTTGGCGTTGGCCTCGGCTTCATCATCAAAATACAGGCGCGTGTGCAGGTGGATGTTGATGCCACGGGCAAACAGGCTGATGTTGATGTGCGGCGCCATCGGCACGCCGGCAGCGTTCTTCACCACACCCGGCTTCACCGTTTGCACGGTCCACTCACCGGCATCGAAAGTGGTAGCAGTGCGGCCGAAGCTGTTGAAGGCGTTTTCCAGGTTGTATGCATCCTGGTACTGGCCGGCGGCATCGGCCTGCCACAGCTCCAGGAACGAATCGCGCACCAGGTGCCCGTTACCGTCATAGACCTGGCCGATCAACAGGATGTGTTCACCCGGCGCCTCTGGCTTGGCCAGGCGGTTCCAGATTTCCTGGTCGCGGGTCGGGTTGCCGGCCGCTTCCAGGGCCAGGCCGATATGCACGTAGGGGCCGGCAGTCTGCGAAGGGGTTTCCGGCAGCAGTTCGATTGGCATGGCGGGGTCCTCAGCAGTTTTCGAAGTGGGTCTTGCGCTGGCCGCGCAGCACGATATCAAAGCGGTACGCCAGGCAGTCCATCGGGTTGGCGTTGCTCATGTCGAGCTTGGCGATCAACTGCTGCACGGCTTCTGGGTTGGCGATCGACTTGACGATCGGGCACATCGGGATCAGCGGGTCACCCTCGAAGTACAGCTGGGTGATCAGCTTGGTCGCAATCGATGGGCCGCTGATGCCGAAGTGGATGTGCGCCGGGCGCCAGTCGTTCGGGCCGTTGCGCCATGGGTATGGGCCCGGCTTGATGGTGCGGAAGCTGTAGTAGCCGTCGCGGTCGGTCAGGCAACGGCCGACGCCACCGAAGTTAGGGTCCAGCGGTGCCAGGTAGCGGTCGTTCTTGTGGCGGTAGCGGCCGCCAGCGTTGGCCTGCCACATTTCCACCAGGGTATTGGGCACAGGCTTGCCGTATTGATCGACCACGCGGCCGGCAACGATGATGCGCTCACCAATCGGCAGGCCACCGTTGTTGAAGTTCAGCAGCAGGTCATGGTCGTGGGCGCCGAAACCCAGGTGGGTGAAGTCCGGGCCGGTGGTTTCGCTGATCGACTGCGGGATGCTGACCAATGCCTGGCGCGGCGAGCGGGCAATGGAGGTCTTGTAGTCGGGGGTCAGGGCTTTAGGGTGCCAGTTGCGATCACGGATCACGAAGCGGCTGGTGTCCTGGGCGGGCATGCCGTTTTCCTCTCTTGGAATTATCTGGACGCCTTGCAGGGCAGGCGGACTTACAGTTTCAGATAAGCCGCGCGGGATGAATACTGAAATCAGCCCTCACATACATAACCATATGGTTATGGGTTAACACCTTTGTCTGACACCCTCCCCGTTGGTGAACTAATCTTTGTCTTCTTGTTTCACGCTCCGGAGAGCATTCATGGAATGGCGAAAAGGCCGACGCAGCGACAACGTGGTCGATGCCCGAGGTGAAGGTGGCGGTGGTGGCGGCATGCGCTTCGGCGGCGGCAAGGGCCTCGGGCTGGGGGCGATCCTGCTGATCGTGGGCATTGGCTGGCTGACCGGGCAAGACCCGCTGCAGATACTCGGCCAGCTCACCGGGCAGATGACCCAGCAGCAGCAACAGGCGCCCAGTGGCGCAGGCGGCAAGGCGCCGCCGGCCAATGACCAGCAGGCCGACTTCGTCGCCTCGGTGCTGGGTGACACGGAAGACACCTGGAAAGCGCTGTTCTCCCAGGCGGGCAAGCAGTACCGCGACCCCAAACTGGTGCTGTTCAGCGGCCAGGTCAACTCGGCCTGCGGCTTCGCTTCGGCGGCCGTCGGCCCGTTCTATTGCCCGGCCGACCAGCGGGTGTACCTGGACATGTCGTTCTTCCGCGAGATGGAAACCCGTTTCGCCGCCGCGGGTGACTTTGCCCAGGCCTATGTCATCGCCCACGAGATTGGCCACCACGTGCAGACCCTGCTCGGCGTGTCGGCCAAGGTCGATGCCGCCCGCCGCAATGGCCAGCGCATGGAAGGCGACAACGGCTTGCTGGTGCGCCAGGAGCTGCAGGCCGACTGCCTGGCAGGGGTGTGGGCCTACCAAGCGCAAAAACGCCTGAACTGGCTGGAGCCGGGTGACGTCGAGGAAGCGCTGAACGCGGCCAATGCCATCGGTGATGACCGCCTGCAGCAAAAAGGCCAGGGCCGCGTGGTGCCCGACTCCTTCACCCACGGCACCTCGGCGCAGCGTGTGCGCTGGTTCAAGGCGGGGTTTGCCGAGGGCGAAGTGAACAGCTGCGATACCTTCAGTGCCCGTAACCTCTGACACGCCTGGGGCTGCCTGGCAGCCCCAGCCTCACCCTAACGACAAGTTACAAATCTGCTGAAAAAGCGTTTCAGCTTCCCTGATCATTGCCGATAACCCCTGCACGAATCAGCGGGCATCCAGAACAACAACGCCTTGCGATCGACGATCAAGAGAGCGAAAACAACTTCTGGAGTGCGTGCATGAACAGCTGGTTTGCCAACATCAGCGTCAACCTCAAACTCGGCCTGGGCTTCGGCCTGGTGCTGATCCTCACCGGCCTGCTGGCCCTGACCGGCTGGACCAGCCTGGGCAGCCTGATCGACCGCAGCAACTGGATGAGCGATATCAGTCAGCTCAACAAGGACCTGACTGACCTGCGCATCGCGCGCCTGCAGTACATGATTGCCAACGGCGATGATGCGGCGGCGGCCAACACGCTGAACAAGCTCGATGCCTTCAGTAACCAGCAACAACGCCTGGTCAGCACCTTCAAGAGCCCGGACAACGTCAAGCTGCTGCACGAACTGGGGCAGACCATCAGCCAGTACAAGGTCTCGCTGGCCACCATGCGCACGGGCTACAACGCCACCCGGGCCGCGCGTGATGCCATGAATGCGTCGGGGGCCAAGGCCGACCAGGCCATGGACGCCCTTAGCCAGGAAGTCATGGCACGCCCCGAAACCGACAGCGTGCGCCTGGCCCAGTACCAGCTGATCAGCAAGGCCCGCCAGCAACTGCTGCAGGTACGCATCGACGTGCGCGGCTACATGGCCGATAACAGCGCGACCAATGAACAGGCCGCCCTGCGCCAGCTCGAAGCGGCGCTGGCCGAGGCCGACAACCTCAAGCGCCGGCTGCCGGCCGCCGACGCGCGTCTGCAGCAGTTCGAACAGTCAGTGCTGGCCTACCGTGACGCTGTTCGCCAGTTCCGTGATGCGCTGGCCAGCATTACCAGCGCACGCGCTGAAATGACTGTCCAAGGCGCCGACATCGTCAAGACCAGCGACGCGCTGTACAAAATCCAGCTGGAGCGCCGCGACATCGAGAGTGCGCAGGCCCGTAGCCTGCAGGCCATCGCGACCTTGCTGGCGTTGCTGGTCGGCGTACTGGCTGCGGTACTCATCACCCGGCAGATCACCCGCCCGCTGCAGGAAACCTTGCAAGCGGTGGAGCGCATCGCGGGCGGCGACCTGACGCACGACCTGCGCGTCACCCGCCGTGATGAACTGGGCGTATTGCAACAGGGCATCGCCCGCATGGGCACCACCCTGCGCGAGCTGATCAGCGGCATCCGCGACGGCGTCACCCAGATCGCCAGCGCTGCCGAAGAGCTGTCGGCGGTCACCGAGCAAACCAGCGCAGGGGCCAACAGCCAGAAAGTCGAGACCGACCAAGTCGCCACTGCAATGCACGAAATGGCGGCCACGGTTCAGGAAGTCGCGCGCAACGCCGAGCAGGCCTCGCATGCCGCCACCGGTGCCGACGACGAAGCCCGCGCGGGTGATCAGGTGGTCGGTGAGGCGATCAGCCAAATCGAACGCCTGGCCGAAGAAATGCACCGCTCCACCGAGGCCATGAACCTGCTGCAACAGGAAAGCCAGAAGATCGGCAGCGTGATGGACGTGATCAAGTCGGTCGCCGACCAGACCAACCTGCTGGCACTCAACGCCGCGATCGAAGCGGCCCGTGCCGGCGAGGCAGGCCGTGGCTTTGCCGTGGTCGCTGACGAGGTGCGTGGGTTGGCCCAGCGCACGCAGAAGTCCACCGAAGAGATCGAAGAGCTGATTGCCAGCCTGCAGCACGGCACCCAGCAAGTGGCGACGGCCATGCAGGGTAGCCGGACCCTGACCGACAGCAGTGTCGAACTGGCGCGCAAGGCCGGCGCCTCGCTGGAAAGCATCACCGGCACGGTGTCGAGCATTCAGTCGATGAACCAGCAGATTGCGGCGGCGGCGGAAGAGCAAAGCGCGGTGGCCGAAGAAATCAGCCGGAGCATTCTGAATGTGCGGGATGTGTCCGAGCAGACGGCAGCGGCCAATAACGAGACGGCGGCGTCCAGCGTTGAGCTGGCGCGGTTGGGCGGGCAGTTGCAGATGCTGGTGAGCCAGTTCCGCGTTTGATTCAACCACGGCGGGCGCACACTCCGTGCGCCAAAACCAGGTAGGAGCAGCCTTGTGCTGCGAAGAGGCCAGTGGCAGCACCGCAGATTTACTGGGCTGCCACTGGCCTCTTCGCAGCACAAGGCTGCTCCTACACAGGTGCGATCGTTACTTGACGATCATCCCCACCCCACGCCCACGTGGATCGGACGCCGTTTCCAGCTTGTCCCCGTTCACCCGGATCGCCTGGATATCGCCCATCTCCCAGCCCTGGTCCTCCAGCACATACCCCATTTTCTTCAAGTCATCCGCCACCGCGCCGGTCAGCGGTGCATAGCTGTCGAAGTAGATGGTGTCTTTAGGCAGCAACTGATGGTGCACACGCTGCGCCGCCACTGCCTTTTCCAACGGCATGTCATAGTCGTACAGGTTGTTCATCACCTGGAAGATCGAGGTGAAGATGCGCGAGCCACCTGGTGTGCCGATCACCAGTTCGACCTTGCCATCACGGGTCATCAGGCTTGGGCTCATGGATGACAGCATGCGCTTGCCCGGCTCGATGGCGTTGGCCTCCCCACCGACAACGCCAAAGGCATTGGCCGCACCCGGCTTGGCGCTGAAGTCGTCCATCTCGTCGTTGAGCAGGAAGCCGGCGCCCTTGACCACCACGCCACTGCCGTAGTCGAGGTTGAGGGTGTAGGTGTTGCTGACCGCGTTGCCCTGTTTGTCGACGATGGAGAAGTGCGTGGTCTGGTGCGGCTCCAGCCCCGGCTTGACGTCATCGGTGACCGAAATGGCCTTGGGGTTGACCTGCGCGGCGCGCTTGGCCAGGTAATCCTTGGCAATCAACTGATCGACCGGCACCTTGGTGAAGGCCGGGTCGCCCAGGTAGTCGGCGCGGTCGGCAAACACGCGTTTCTCAATCTCGGCAAGCAGGTGAATGTACTGCGCCGAGTTGTGCGCCACGCCCTTGAAGTCTGCCGCGCGGTCTTCCTTGATGCCCAGCAACTGGGCCAGAGCGACGCCGCCGGAGCTTGGCGGTGGCGCGGTGTAGACCACATTACCGCGCCAGCTCAAGGCCATCGGCTCACGCCAGACCGCCTTGTAGTCCTTGAGGTCTTGCTTGGTGATCAGGCCTTTGTCGGCCTGCATCTGCGCCACCAGCAGGTCGGCGGTCTTGCCCTGGTAGAACTCGCTTACGCCCTTGTCGGCAATGCGCTCGAGGGTCTGGGCCATTTCTGGCTGCTTGAACAGTTCGCCGACCTTCATGTTGCCGAAGTAGTCGTTGAAGTTGGTCGCCGTCTTGAACAGGCCCTGGGCATCGTTGCGGTACTGGTACTGTTTTTCGGCAATCTTGAAACCGTTTTTGGCATAGCCGATGGCCGGCGTCAGCAGCTCGCTCCACGGCAACTTGCCGAACTTCTGGTGCGCCTCCCACAGGCCCATCACCGTGCCGGGTACACCTGCTGCACGCACACCGACCAGGCTGAGGTTCTCGATCACCTCGCCTTTGTCGTCCAGGTACATGTTGCGGCTGGCAGCCTTGGGCGCCACTTCGCGGTAGTCGAGGAAGTAGGGCTTGCCGTCGACGAACAGGGTCATGAAACCACCGCCGCCGATGTTGCCGGCTTCTGGGTAGGTCACCGCCAGGGTGAATGCCGTTGCCACGGCGGCGTCCACGGCGTTGCCGCCTTTTTTCAGGATATCGGCAGCAACCTGTGCACCATATTGATCGGGCGCAGCCACCGCGCCACCTTCCAGGGCGGCTGCATAGGCCGAGGAACAGGTCAGGATCGCGGCTCCGAGGGCCATGGTCGGGAACAGGACAATACGCATGACACTTCCTTGGTGTTGTTTTTGTTGATCACTCAGTAAGGCCGAAGCGTGTCGACTGTGCAATCCAATGTAGGAAGTTGCGCCGCCTTTGGGCAGGATGTGTCGCGTTCAGGCAACTCAGCAGGCGTACATCGCCAGCTTGCGCTGGATAAAATCGAGGAAGCACTGGATGCGCAGCGCCAACTGAGTGTTGCGGTAGTACACCGCATGGATCGGCTGGCGATAGCCGTTGTTGGCGTCGCCCAACAGCACCTGCAGGCGGCCGCTGCGGATGTCTTCGTGGGTCATGAAATGCGACAGGCTGACGATGCCCTCCCCGGCCAGCGCCAGCTGGCGCAGGGTTTCGCCGCTGGAGGCGATCAGCGCGGGGCGGATCGCCCAGCGGTCGCCCTGGGCATGGCGCAAGGGCCAGTGGTTGAGCGACTCGGGCTGGCTGAAGCCAAGCAAGCAGTGGTTGGCCAGGTCTTCGACGCGCTGCGGGGTGCCGTGGCGTTCCAGGTAGGCGGGGCTGGCCAGCACCTGCACCGGGCTGCACCCCAGGTTGCGGGCGTGCAGGCTGGAGTCGGCCAGCTCGCCGATACGGATCGCCACATCGGTGCTCTGTTCGAGCAGGTCGATGATCAGGTCGTCGGTGTTGAGCTCCAGCTCGATGCCGGGGTACTGGCGGCGGAACTCGCCGATCCAGGGCAGGATGGCGTGCAGCATGAACGGCGCGGCGGCGTTGATGCGCAGGCGCCCGGTGGCGGTCTGGTGGTTCATCGACAGGCGCTCTTCCATCGCGTCCATCTGTTCCAGGATCAGGCGCGAGCGTTCAAGAAAGAAGCGGCCTTCTTCGGTCAGGTCCATGCGCCGGGTGGTGCGGTTGACCAGGGTGGTGCCAAGCTTGGCCTCCAGGCGCGACAAGGTGCGGCTGACGGCTGACGGGGTCTGGCCCACCTGCTCGGCAGCAGCAGAGATCGAACCGCAGTCGATCACAGCGACGAATACCTGGAGTTCTTCGGATCGGGTTTTCACGCGCTTGGCCTTGGCTGGAGTGTGCCGTGATTCATAGCGGGTCGGTGGGGTCTGTGCAAGGGGGGCCGCTGCGCGGCCCAATCGCGACGCAAGGCCGCTCCCACATTGAGCGGGGTACGCAGGGCATTTGTGGGAGCGGCCTTGCGCCGCGATTGGGCTGCGCAGCAGCCCCAGTCAAAGGCACTTACACAGCCTTGCCAAACACCTTGTCCAGGTGCGCTTCATACGCTGCCAACGCCGCTGGCACATCCGGGCGCTTCATCACATCCACCGCCAGGAAGGTCGGCAAGCCGGTCATGCCAAGGAACTGGTTAGCCTTGTGGAATGGGAAATACACGGCGTCCACACCCTTGCCCTCGAAGAAATCGCTGGGGTCGTCAAACGCCTGCTGCGGGGCGTTCCAGGTCAGCGACAACATGTATTGCTTGCCCTGGATCAGGCCACCGCTGCCGTACTTCTGCGAGGCATCCGAACGGGTCCGGCCGTCGTTGGCGTAAAGGCTGCCATGGCCTTCGGTGAAGACGTCATCGATGTACTTCTTCACCGTCCACGGTGCGCCCATCCACCAACCTGGCATCTGGTAGATCACCACGTCAGCCCAGAGAAACTTCTCGACCTCTTCCCGCACATCGTAGCCGCCATCGATGAAGGTCTGCCGCACGTCGAAACCGGCACGGTCCAGGTGAGCGAGGGCCGCTTCGTGCAGGGTCGCGTTAAGGCGGCCATCGGAGTGAGCGAACTGTTTACCACCGTTGAGCAGAAGGATGTTTTTCATGCTGGCCTCGATTTGGCGATGTCGATCCGAGGGCGTGCTGCCTGGATCGAGTCAAATTGGATGACCGGCAGATTAGAGACTCAGCGGCAGGGGAAACAGCGGCCATGAGTCAAAATACAATTGCCTTCAAATCACGAATAGCCAGCTAATTATTGCCTTAGAATCGGTTCATCATTCACCAGCGAGTAGCGATCCATGAGCGAGCAGTACGCTTTTATCCTCAAAGCCAAGACCCGCCCGGAAATGGCCGAAGCCTTCGAAACCCTGTTCCGCGCCTATGTCGAACCCAGCCGCCAGGAACCGGGCTGCATCGAGTACCACATGCTGCGCGACAAGGCTGACCCGAGCCTGTTCGTGTTCTACGAAGTGTGGGCGGACAAAGCCGCACTGAATGTGCACTCGGCCCTGCCGCACATGGTCGCGTTCTTCGAAAAGCGCATGGACTACCTGGAGCGCGAGTTCGATATCCAGTTGATCGACATGCTCAGCGCCTCGTCTGCTAACCGTTGATCAGCAGATGGCCGCCGAGTACGGCCAGGCCAATGAAAAAGCAGCGTTTGAACAGCGCGGCGCTGATGCGCTGACGCAACCACTGCCCTGCCAGCATGCCCACCAGTGCTGGCGCCAGCATCAGCAATGAAGCACCCAGCGCCTGGCCGCCCAAGGCATCTTGCCCGGCCAGGCCCAGGGCCAGCGCCAGGGTCGAAACCGTGAACGACAGGCCCAAAGCCTGGATCATCTCGTCGCGGTTCAGGCCAAGGCTTTGCAGGTACGGCACTGCCGGCATCACGAATACGCCGGTAGCGGCCGTCACCACGCCCGTCACCAACCCGCACAGCGGCCCCAGCCACCCTTCCCGCGCTTGCGCCACGCGCAACCCTGGCCCCATCAGCCCATACACCGCATACACCAGCAACGTGGCGCCCAGCGCATGCGCGGCCCACGCGCCACTGTTGATGCCCAACCATGCGCTGCCGACCAGGGTGCCGACAAAGATCATCACCAGCATCGGCCCCAGGCGACGCAGCAACACCCACAGATGACCACCGGCAGCCAACTGCCAGAGGTTGGTGAGTGTCGACGGCACGATGAGTAAAGCGGCAGCCTGCGCTGGCGGCATAGCCAGGCCCAGCAGGCCCATGGCGATGGTCGGCAAGCCGAGGCCGATGACGCCTTTGACGGTGCCGGCCAGCAGAAAGGTGATGACCACCAGCAGCGTCAGTGCCGGGCCGATGTGTTGATAGAACGCGATCAAGGTATTCATAGGGCCATGATGGCGTGCGCCAGGCTGGCTGAAAATCTGCCATATACTCAGCCTGACTATTGCCAGGACAGAGGCACATGCATTTCGACCTAATCGACCTCGCGCTTTTCCGGCACACCTTGGAATGCGGCAACATCACTGCCGGCGCCCGGCGCAGCCATCTGTCGCTGCCGGCTGCGAGTGCGCGCATCCGCGCGATGGAAGCGTCCCTGGGCACGCAATTGCTAGCGCGCAATCGACGCGGCGTACAGCCGACGCCTGCCGGGCAGGCGCTGTTGCAGCATGCCCGCCTGATCGCGCAGCAAGTGGAGCGCCTGCAGTTCGACCTGAGCCAGTACGCGCAGGGGCTGCAGGGCCAGGTGCGGCTGTTGTGCAACACCGCGGCGCTGACCGAGTACCTGCCCGAATTGCTGGCCAGTTATCTGGCACAGAACCCCGGCGTCAGTGTCGATGTCCAAGAGCTGCCAAGCTTGCGCATCGTGCAGTCGATTACCCAAGGCATCGCCGACCTGGGGATCATTTCGACTGCGGCGCCCAGCGAGCATTTGCAGACCCTGCCCTTTCGCGATGACCCACTGGTGTTGGTGACCCCCCTTGCGCATCCGCTGGCGGCATACCCTGCGCCGAGCTTCATTGACAGCCTGGCCCATGGTCATGTCGGGCTGGGAGCAGACAGCGCATTGGCCTTGTACCTGGAGGAACAGGCCCTGCGTGAAGGCTTGCGGATGCGCGTACGGGTACGAGCCGATGGCTTCGATGGGGTGCTGCGCATGGTCGCGGGGGGCGCCGGGGTCGGCGTTGTGCCCTTGGCTTCGGTGCAACGCTGGCAAGGGCTGTTGCCGCTGCACTGGGTGGCGCTTCGCGAGGACTGGGCCAACCGCCGATTGATGGTGTGCGCGCGGGACTTTGCAGCGTTGCCCGGCTATGCGTCGGGCTTGGTCAAGCGCTTGGTTGGCGGAACAACACCCTTACACCCCGTTCAGATGTGAGCCATCTCTCACCAACCCGCTTGCGGCCACTGGGGCTCTTTGCCCACAATCACGCTGCACCACGAAAAGGAGTTCCAAGTGCCCTCGATCTACCAGCTCAAGCCCCGCTTCCAGGCCTTGCTCCGGCCCGGCGTCAAGCGCCTCTACGACCGTGGCGTCACCGCCAACCAGGTCACCGTCGCCGCCGCCTTGGTCTCGGTCCTGCTGGGCCTGCTGCTGGCCGGGTTCAGCCACATCACCTGGCTGTTCATCCTGATCCCGCTGTGGATGTTGCTGCGCATGGCGCTCAACGCCGTGGACGGCATGCTAGCGCGGGAATTCGGCCAGCAATCCAGGCTCGGTGCCTACCTCAACGAACTGTGCGACGTGATCGCCGACGCCGCGCTGTACTTGCCATTCGCCCTGCTGGCTGGCGTCTGGCCCAGCCTGGTGGTGCTGGTGGTGCTGAGTGCGACCTTCAGCGAATACGCCGGCGTCATGGGCCCGCTGGCAGGCGCCTCGCGCCGCTACGACGGCCCGATGGGCAAAAGCGACCGGGCATTCGCCTTTGGCGTACTGGGCACCGGCGTTGCGTTCGGCCTGCTCAACGCCACCTGGCTCAACAGCCTCTTGCTGGTCATCTTCGCGCTCTCGCTCTATACCCTCTACAACCGGGTTCGCCAAGGGCTGGTCGAAGCCCGCTGAGCCCATCGCCGCCGGACAAGGATTCTCGCCATGCGCCAAGCGCAATCGCTGCATTTCTCTACCCATGATGGTGTCGAGCTGCACTACCGTCATTGGCCCGCGACACGCAATGAACACCAGCCGCGCCGCGCCGTGGTGATGTTCCACCGTGGCCACGAACACGGCGGGCGCATGGCCCACCTGGCCGACGAACTGGACATGCCCGGCTACGATTTCTTCGCCTGGGATGCCCGCGGCCACGGCCAGTCGCCGGGCGCCCGCGGCGACAGCCCAGGGTTTGCCACCAGCGTGCGCGACGTGCAGACCTTCATCGAGCATCTGCAGACCGTGCACGGCATCGCCGAGCACGACATGGTGGTGCTGGCGCAAAGCGTCGGCGCCGTGCTGATCGCCACCTGGGCCCACGACTACGCGCCCAAGGTACGCTGCCTGGTGCTGGCCTCGCCGGCGTTCAAGGTCAAGCTGTATGTGCCCTTCGCACGGCCCGGCCTGAAGCTGCTCAAGGCCGTGCGCGGCAACTTCTTCGTCAACAGTTACGTCAAGCCGCGCCTGCTTACCCATGACCCCGAGCGGGTCATGTCGTACGTGGCCGACCCGCTGATCAGCCGGCCGATTTCGGTGACCATGCTGCTGGGCCTGTACGAAGCAGCCGACCGTGTGGTGGCTGACGCCCAGGCTATTCAGGTACCGACGCAGTTGCTGGTCTCTGGCGCGGACCTTGTGGTCGAGCGCAAACCGCAGGAGCGCTTTTTCGAGCGTCTGGGCAGTGCACGTAAAGAAATGCACATCCTCCCGGGCTTTTTCCATGACACCCTCGGTGAACGCGACCGCGCCCATGCGCTGAAGCGCATCGAGCGCTTCGTCGCACATTGCTTCGACAGCCCTGTTACCGCGCCTTCGCTGCTCGATGCCGACAAGGTCGGCGCCAGCTGCGCCGAAGCCGAAAGCCTGGCCGCGCCCTTGCCACGCAACTCGCCCCGCGACCTCTACTGGCGCGCCACCCGTGCAAGCCTGCGCCTGGGCAAAGGGCTGGCCGAAGGCGTGAAGCTGGGGTTCGACACCGGCTTCGACTCTGGCAGCACCCTCGACTACGTCTACCGCAACCAGCCGACGGGCAAAGGCAAGCTGGGCCGCATGGTCGACCAGAACTACCTCAACGCCATCGGCTGGCGCGGCATTCGTCAGCGCAAACTGCACGTCGAAGAACTGCTGCGCGAGGCCATTGCCCGCCTGCGCGCCGAGCAGCGGCCGGTGCATATCGTCGACATCGCCGCCGGCCACGGCCGTTACATCCTCGAAGCCTTGGAGGAACTCGAACAACGGCCCGACTCCATCCTGCTGCGCGACTACAGCGAACTGAACGTGCAACAAGGCAGCGCATTGATCGCCGAAAAAGGCCTGGCCGAGATTGCCCGCTTCGTCCAAGGCGATGCCTTCGACCGCGCCAGCCTCGCGGCGCTGCAGCCTGGGCCTACGCTGGCCGTGGTGTCTGGCCTGTACGAACTGTTCCCCAGCAACGCGTTGGTGAGCAATTCCCTGGCCGGCCTTGCCGATGCCGTCGAAGCAGGCGGTTACCTGGTCTACACAGGCCAACCTTGGCACCCTCAACTGGAGATGATCGCGCGTGCCCTGACCAGCCATCGCGGCGGCGAGGCGTGGGTGATGCGCCGGCGCAGCCAGGCAGAGATGGACCAACTGGTCGAGGCGGCGGGCTTCCGCAAGCTGGCCCAGCGCATCGACGAATGGGGCATCTTCAGCGTCAGCCTGGCGCAACGGGTGCGTGAATGAACCCAACGCGTGAGCCCGGGCTGATTCGGCGGGGCGTGTTCTGGCTGTTGCTGCTGGGGCCGTTCTTCTTCCTCAGCTATGGGCTGGTGAACACCCACACCGCCAGCCGCAGTGATGTCGGCAGCCTGGTGTTCGGCTGGGAGCACGGCATGCCGCTGTGGCCCTGGACGATCATCCCGTACTGGTCGATCGACCTGCTGTACGGGTTGTCCTTCCTGCTGCCACGCACGCGCCAAGAGATGGACCGGCATGCCCTGGCGCTGCTTACGGCACAGGTGATCAGCGTCAGTTGCTTCCTGCTCTGGCCGCTGCGGTTCACCTTCGAACGGCCAGAAATGGCTGGGCTGTTCGGCTGGCTGTTCGATGTGCTGATGGGCTTCGACAAGCCTTACAATCAGGCACCTTCGCTGCACATCGCGTTGCTGGTGATCATCTGGACGATGTTCGCCCGGCACGTGCAGCGCCAGCCCTGGCGCTGGGTGGTGCATGGCTGGATGGCGTTGATCGGCGTGTCGGTGCTGACCACCTGGCAGCATCACTTCATCGACGTGCCCACCGGGGCATTGGCAGGGTTTGTGTGCTTATGGCTATGGCCGTGGCAAGGTCGCCTGCCATGGCAGCAGGCCCGCCTTGCGCACGATGGCAAATGCCAGCGGCTGGCGCTGTGTTATGGCGTTGGGGCCTTGCTGTGCGCGGGGCTGGCGTATGCGGTGGGCGGTGCCGGGTTGTGGCTGTCATGGCCAGCCGTGGCGCTGTTGTGGGTGGCACTGAACTACGGCTTGTTCGGCGCGGGTGGTTTTCAGAAGGGCGCCGATGGGCGCTTGTCCAGCGCCGCGACCTGGCTGCTGTTGCCCTATCTGATCGGGGCGTGGATCAATTCCAGGGTCTGGACACGGCGCCATCCGCAGGCGGATGAGGTGTGTGACGGGGTATTCCTGGGGCGGATTCCTGGCCGTGGTGAGGGCGCGCAGTTCGCTGCCATCGTCGACCTTTGCGCAGAGCTGCCGTGCCGCACTGGGGCCGCTCTCACCGCTCAGAACTACCGCTCGCTTCCCACCCTGGACTTGATCGTGCCAGACAGCAACCTGTTGCACGAAGCTGCAAACGCTATCGAGCAGTTGCGCCAGCAAGGCCCTCTGCTGGTCTGTTGCGCCCTGGGATATTCGCGCAGCGCCAGCGCCGTGGCGGCCTGGCTGGTACTCACGGGGCGTTGCACAAATGCCGACCACGCTGAACAGCGGATACGCAGCGCACGCGCTGGCGTGGTCTTGCACGCGGCCCATCGACAGGCCCTGCAACAACTTGGCGCACAGCGATGAACCTGCAACTGACTGCCAGCCTACTGGCCCGGGGCCGACAGCTGGAGCGCCTGTCGGACGGCATCACGCTGCTCGCCCTGGGCGTTGGCCTGGCACCCTTGTTGGGCGCCGCGCTGCCGCCACTGGGCAGCCTGCTGTGCGCGCTGCTGCTGGCGCTCGGCGTGCTGCACAAGTACTGGGCCATCCGCGTGGCCCTGGACGCCGAACTGTTCGCCCACCTTGGCGCCAGCCAAGACCTACCTGCAGACACGCAAGCGCTGGACCGTGCCTTGTTCGACCTCAACCTGAAACCGCACGCCAAGGATAGCCGCGACTGGCCCGCTCGCAGCCAAGCCGCATTAGCCCTGCTGCGCCGCCAAGCCATGTGCCTGGGCCTGCAACTGTTGCTGGCCTTGGCTACCCTGCTGACACTGCCCTTTACCGGATGACCACCGCCCCATGCTTGCGACCTTGACCGCTTTCGTCATCACCTCGGCCGCCCGGCTGATCACTGGCGCCCGTGCGTTATGGCTCGGCTGCACACCGCAGCCGGTGCAACGCCTGTACTTCGCCAACCACAGCAGCCACGGCGACTTCGTGCTGCTCTGGGCCTCGCTGCCAGAACCTTTGCGCAGGCGCACCCGCCCGGTGGCCGGGGCCGACTACTGGGCGAAGCCCGGGATTCGCGACTTTCTCATCCGCAAGGTGTTCAACGGCGTCTTGATCGACCGCCAGCGCGCAGAAGGCCAAGGCAGCCCCCTGCAGCCGATTCTTGAGGCCGTGGCCCAGGGCGATTCGTTGATCTTCTTCCCCGAAGGCACCCGCAACCTGGGCGATGAGCCGCTCATGCCATTCAGAAGCGGCCTGTACCATTTGGCTGCGGCCAACCCCGACGTCGAGCTGGTGCCGGTGTGGATCGCCAACCTCAACCGGGTCATGCCCAAGGGCCGCGCCCTGCCATTGCCGCTGCTGTGCACGCTGAGCTTTGGCGAACCTCTCCACCTGCAGGCTGATGAAAACAAGCAGGCCTTTCTCGAGCGGGCCAGCCAGGCCCTGCTGAACCTGGCGCCGAAGGATGCCTGACATGGACGACAATACCCTTTCGCTGTTCGCCGGCATCGGCGCCCTGCTGCTGCTCGCCAGCGTGATCGGCCGCCTGCTCAAGTGGCGTGCCGGCCCCGCGCCGCATGCGGTGATCGACAACCTCAACGCCCGCATCAACGCCTGGTGGGTGATGGTGCTGGTGATCGGCATCGCCTTCCTGTTCGGCAAGTACGGCGTGATCGTGCTGTTCTACGGCGTGTCGTTCTATGCGCTGCGCGAGTTCATGACCCTCACCCCGACCCGGCGCAGCGACTACCCGGCGTTGGTGGCGGCGTTCTATGTGGCGCTGCCGGTGCAGTACGTGCTGATCGCCATGGACTGGTATGGCTTGTTCAGTATTTTCATCCCGGTGTATCTGTTTTTGCTGCTGCCGATCCTTGCCAGTTTCGGCGGCGACACCACGCGTTTTCTCGAGCGCGCATCAAAGGTGCAATGGGGGCTGATGATCGCGGTGTATTGCGTGTCTTCGGTGCCCGCGCTGATGACCCTCGACATCCCCGGGTTCGAGGGCCGCAACCTGCTGCTGATCGCCTGGCTGATCCTCGTGGTGCAAATCAGCGACGTGCTGCAATACGTGTGCGGCAAGCTGTTCGGCAAACGCAAGGTGGCGCCCAACCTGTCGCCCTCGAAAACCCTCGAAGGCCTCGTCGGTGGCGTGGCACTGGCCACACTGATCGGCGCCCTGCTGTGCTGGATCACCCCGTTCAACTTCTGGCAGGCGGCACTGATGGCCCTGACCGTGAACGCCATGGGCTTCTTCGGCGGGCTGGTCATGTCGGCGATCAAGCGTGACCGCGGGGTGAAAGACTGGGGGCACATGATCGAAGGCCACGGCGGCATGCTCGACCGGATGGACTCGGTGTGCTTTGCGGCGCCGGTGTTTTTCCACTTTGTGCGGTATTGGTGGGCTTGAGAAAGATGCGCCTCTTAGCAGGTAAACCTGCCCCCACAGGTGCAACGCCAATCCCTGTGGGAGCGGGTTTACCCGCGAAGAGGCCGGCCCAGCCGACACATAGCTCAGCCTTGTAACCCCTGCGCCGCATCATCCAGCAATGCTTTGGCCATACCACTCAGGTAGTGCGCCGCCCACATCAAGTTGCCCCCGCCCTGCTCCGCCAGGGCCGACTCCAGTGTTAGATGACGCACACAATCCTGGATGATCGAAGCCTGCTCCAACGCCAGGCTCACTGGAATGCCGGGCAGCACCCGCATCAGTTCCGGGATCGATTCGCTCACGCGCACTTTAGCGAGCCCAGGCGTTATGAATTCTTTGTCCATGGCTTTCTGCTCGCTATTCAGTGGCATGTATTCACCTGGGCCAACGTCTGCTCGACCAGACCGCGGGCGGCCTCGAGCTCATGCATTACCGCCAACCCCATAGCCTGCATGGGCTGCTGTGGGTTGAGGAATACTAATTGCTGGGTGATGGTATGCGCGCATACCAAGTATTCAGATATGACGGCGAGGGAGTCTTCGAGGGTGTTGAGGGGTGGGTCGGGGACGATTTTCAGCATGGCTACAGCTCCGTCTTGGTTGAGCTGCCGCAGATCCGTGGCTAAACGAAAGGGAGGCAGCTGTACGCGGGTTAGCCAACCGGGAAGACGAACCCGGCTCACCCGAAGGTGCACCGCGCACAGCCGCCATGAAGCACCAACGCCGATTGCTCGACATCGGAGTGCACAGGGAAATGCATTCGTCTTGAACTCAGGTGGCTAAACCCGGCTGTTGAATTTGCAACAGCCCGCCGAGACTAGAGCGCGACACATACCCATCGCAATGGCTTAAGCGCTGCGAGAGTATCTTTGGGAAATGGACTACAAGGAAGGGGGAAATTCTGAAGATTTTTTGTGGGATCTGACACTTTTGGGGCCGCTTCACGACCCATCCCAGCGGTTGGACGTTCCGATTCATGCGGCTAAGTAAGGGGGTAGGTCTAACTCCACGAAAGCCCACTGCCCACCTTTGTAATCGGAGTTTGCAACATGAACTTCGACTGCCTGCGCTTGCGGTAGCGCTTCGTTATCAGCGACCAGACCTTCAAAATGCATGACCAGTGCTTTCTGAACATTCTCCAGCGCCTGGCCGACACTCGTACCAGCTGAAAAACAGCCAGGCACATCAGGAACGGTCACTCCATAGTCCGAATCATTGTCTTTGTGTAACACCACCAGAAACTTCACGGCACGTACTCGCTGATTGCACAACGTCCACTAGACTCGGGCGCGCAGGAAAAAACTAGCGGCCACTTCACTCCATACGTTGCGGAATCTACGATTCAAAGTGTAGGAAAAACAGGATGCCGCGAAGACCGGCGAAAAAGCACATATAGCGCAGTCAGGCACCTGGACGTCGAGCCCAGGCAACTGCGGCGCGGCCAATGGCCCTATGGTGTCGAGTCATTCAGCCAGTCACCAGGAGTTGTGCCATGTCCGATTTCATCACCGTCCTGCGCGAAACCTGCCCGACGCCGGTCGTGGACGCCACCAAGTGGAAGCGCATCGGCGGCGATCCGCACACCGTCAACCTGAACGCCTACCTGTCGGCCGACGGTAGCAAGATCATGGGTACCTGGATCTGCACCCCGGGCAAGTTCGAGGTCAACTATGACAAGTGGGAGTTCTGCCACTTCCTCGACGGCTACTGCATCATCACCCCAGAAGGCGAAGAGCCGAAGCACCTGAAGGCCGGTGATGTATTCGTGATCGAACCTGGTATGAAAGGCACCTGGGAAGTGGTCGAAACCGTGCGCAAGTACTTCGTGTTCGCCTGATTCCTTAGGCTGCAAATCCCCCTGTAGGAGCAGCCTTGCGCTGCGAAAGGGCCAAACCAGGCATAGCAATTGTGTTGCCTTGGCTGGCCTCTTCGCAGCACAAGGCTGCTCCTACAAGAGGCATTCAAGCCTGCACGTTCAGGGCAAAAAAAAATCGCGGAGCAGGTGCCCTTCCCTCTGGTGCGCAGTTACAGAGGGAAGGCCGCCTGGCCCGCGATGAAATACACCTCGCTCGTCAATCCTGCTTGCGGTACCCCTCGACGATGGCCGAGAAGTCTTTACCCCCCTCCCCGCGCAGGCTCATTGCCTGATACAGCTGCTGTGCCACGGCACCCAAAATCACCGGTTGGTGCGCCTGGCGTGCAGCTTCGGTAGCCAGCCCCAAGTCTTTGAGCATCAATTCGGCGCCAAAGCCGCCGGTGTAACCGCGTGAGGCCGGTGCGGTCTCGATGATGCCGGGCCACGGGTTGTATGTGTCCGAACTCCAGCAACGCCCGGTCGAGCTGTTGATGATGCCGGCCAGCACCTTGGTGTCGATGCCCAGTGCGTTACCCAGGGCCATGGCCTCTGACACGCCGATCATCGAGATGCCCAGCAGCAGGTTGTTGCAGATCTTGGCGATCTGCCCTGTGCCGACCTCACCACAGTGCACGATGTTGCGGCCCATCTGCTCCAGCACCGGTTTGAGCGTGGCAAACAGCTCGGCACTGGCACCGACCATGAAGGTCAGGGTGCCGGCCGCCGCGCCGCCCGTACCACCGGACACCGGCGCATCGCCCATGTCGACGCCCTTGGCCGCTGCGGCCTTGGACACCTCGCGGGCGGTCTGCGGGTCGATGGTGCTGCAGTCCACGGTCGGCGTGCCAGGGCGTATGCCCGCCAGCACGCCGTCATCGTTCAGGTAGACGCTGCGCACATGGGCTGCGGCCGGCAGCATGGTGATCACCAGCTCACTGTTGGCCGCCGCTTCCTTTGGCGATGGGCTGACCTGCCCGCCCAGTTCGGCGAGCTCAGCCAGCACGGTCTTGTTCAGGTCAAACAGGTTCAGCTGATGCCCGGCCTTGATCAGGTTGCGGGCCATTGGCGCGCCCATGTTGCCCAGGCCGATGAATGCAATACGCATGGCGAACTCCTTAGCGCAGGCTGATGGTGGTGTTCACACCGTCATTGACGCTGTCATCATCGAACCAGCGGGCGGTGACGGTCTTGGTCTGAGTGTAGAACTGCACCACTTGCTTGCCGTAAGGGCCGAGATCACCCAGCTTGGAGCCGCGCGAGCCGGTGAAGCTGAAGAACGGTACCGGTACCGGGATCGGGATGTTGATGCCGACCTGGCCGATGTCGATCTCGCTCTGGAACTTGCGTGCAGCCGCACCGCTCTGGGTGAACAGGCCAGTGCCGTTGCCGAACGGGTTGCTGTTCACCAGGGCGATGGCTTCATCGAGGGTGTCGACTTCCAAGGTCACCAACACCGGGCCGAAGATTTCCTGGGTGTAGACCTGCATGTCGGTTTTCACCCCAGAGAACAGGGTGGGGCCAACGAAGTTGCCTTGCTCATAGCCCGGCACAGTGACGCCGCGGCCATCGAGTTCGAGCTTGGCGCCTTCCTTGATGCCGCTTTCGATCAAGCCCAGTACCCGCTCCTTGGCCCGCTTGGACACCACCGGCCCGACATCGGTGCCCGGCTCGGAGCCGGCATTGACCTTGAGCTTGCTCGCGGCCTCTTTGATGTCCGGCAGCCACTCGCGGGCCTTGCCCACCAGCACCGCCACGGAGGTTGCCATGCAGCGCTGGCCGGCAGCACCAAAGGCCGCGCCGACCAAGGCGTTGACGGTTTGGGTGCGGTTAGCGTCAGGCAGCACCACGGCGTGGTTCTTCGCGCCCATCATCGACTGCACGCGCTTGCCGTGCTGGCTGCCCAGGTTGTAGACGTGGGTGCCGACTTCGGTAGAGCCGACGAACGAGATCGCCTTGATGTCTTGATGGGTGCAGATCGCATCCACTACCTGCTTGCCGCCATGCACCACGTTGAGCACACCGGCCGGCACGCCGGCTTCCAGCGCCAGCTCCACCAGCATCATGGTCGACAGCGGGTCCTGCTCGGAAGGCTTGAGCACGAAGGTGTTGCCGCAGACGATGGCCATGGGGAACATCCACAGCGGGATCATGGCCGGGAAGTTGAACGGGGTGATGCCCGCGCACACGCCGATCGGCTGGCGCAAGGTGTAGGTGTCGACGCCGCCGGCAACGTTCTCGGCGAACTCGCCCATCTGCAGGGTGCCGATCGAAGCGGCGTGCTCGACCACTTCCAGGCCGCGGAAGATGTCGCCTTCGGCATCGGCGAGGGTTTTACCCTGCTCGGCGCTGAGGGTTTGGGCGATGCGTTTGGTGTGTTCGCGGATCAGCGCCTGCAGCTTGAGCATGATGCGCATGCGCGCGCCGATTGGGGTGTCACGCCAGGTCTTGAAGGCGCGATGGGCAGCGGCCACGGCAGCGTCGACTTCCTCGACGGTGGCGAACGGCACCCGCGCCAACACCTCTTGGGTGGCCGGGTTGACGATGTCGCGCCATTCGGTGGTCTTGGATTCGACCCATTGGCCATCGATCAGCAGCTTGACCTGCGCGACCTTGGTCTGGTCGGGGGATTGAGGTGCGTTCATCTGGGTTCTCCTTGGAATTATTGTCGGGTCGAGATCGCCAGCGCCGTGCAAACGCGAGGTGGCGTCCTGGGGCTTTTTTCGAGTATAGATGTGCAAACATCCAACAAGAACGCACAAAAAAACCGGATCATCATGCAAAAAGACCTCACATCCTTGAGCGCGCTCAACTGGGACGACCTGAAGTTCTTCCTCGAAGTGGCCCGCACCCGCAAAGCCAGTAGCGCCGCCAAGCGCCTGAGCGTCGACTACACCACGGTGTCACGGCGCATCACCTCGCTGGAGGGTGCGCTGGGCACGTTGTTGTTCGAAAAATCCCGGACCAACGGCTTCGTCCTGACCGCCGAAGGCCAGCGCCTGCTGGGCTATGCCGAGTCGATCGAAAGCACTTTGCACATGGCGTGCGAGCAGGTTTCGGGGTCGGGCGTGGCGTTGTCGGGGCATGTGCGCATGGGCTGCACCGAAGGTTTTGGCAGCTTCTTTGTCACGCCGCAACTCAGCCACTTCGTCGATGCGTATCCGGCCATTTCGGTGGATATCTTGCCGTTGCCGCACTTCATCAGCCTGTCCAAGCGCGAGGCGGATATCGTCATCGCCCTGGAACGCCCTGAACACGGCCCCTATGTGTGCTGCAAGCTGTGCGACTACCGGCTGCGGCTGTACGCAACCCAGACATACCTGGATAACCACGCGCCGATTCGGCAGGTCGGGGACTTGGCGAAGCACCCGTTCATTAGTTATGTGGATGACCTGGCGTTCAGTTCGGAGCTGTTGTACCTGGCCAACCTGATTCCCAATGCCAACGCGCATTTGCGCAGTACCAGCGTGATTGCCCAGTACACCGCGGCATTGCAGGGGCGTGGGCTGGCAATCTTGCCGTGTTTTCTGGCGGCGCAGGACCCGCGGCTGGTGACGGTGTTACCGGCGGAGATCGAGGTGACGCGGCAGTTCTGGATGTATTGCCGGGAGGACTTGAGGAAGCTGAAGCGGATAACCCTGTTGTGGGATTACATTCGCGAGGTGACCGAGGCGAATGCGCCGTTGTTGATGGGCGAGACCCGCGAAGTGCAGTTTGCTCAGGGCTGACGCCGCCCTCAGCCACAACCCCGTACAGGTCGGCGCTGGCTTGTAGTGGCAACGAACCGCTGCGATCGGCCGCAACGCGGCCCAAGGGCTGCGCCCTCGATCGCAGGCAGGCCAGCGCCTACCTGGGTTGGGTGGGTCTGTTCAGTAGGACGCCACGATGATCGATACGCGTCGATTTTCGGTGCGCCCGGCGCTGCTGCGGTTGTCCGCCACCGGCTGGGTGCTGCCCAGGCCGCGGGTCTGGATGTTCTGCGCGGGCATGCCGACCCCGATCAGCGTTCTGGCCACGCTCTGTGCGCGGCGCTCGGACAATTGCTGGTTATAGGTGGCCCTGCCCGACGCATCCGCGTGGCCATCCACCCGCACGCGTTGGAGACCTACGCCCAGCAACGCTTTGCCAATTCGCTCGACGATCGCCTGGCTCTGGCCATTGAGGCTGTCCAGGTCACTGCCAAACAGTACCTTGCCGGACAGGTCAAACGCCCAACCTTCATCAGTCGGGGCAAAACCTTCACGCTTGAGCACAGCGATTTGCTCAGCAGTCAGCCCCTTGGGTGTGGTCTGGCAACCGGTAAGTGCCAGCATGGCGAGCAGCAACGCCAAAAGGGGAAAACGCAAACGATGAATCACGGGTTCAACTCCTGTTCTTGATTTCGGTGGCGGACCGTTCCGTCTGCGCCACTTGCCAATGGCCACGGTGCTTACGCTTGGCCTGGTACATTGCCGCATCGGCGGCGTCGAGAAGGCTGGCAGGGTCAGTGCCATCCTGGGGGTAAAAGGCGATGCCGACACTCAGCGAGGTGGCAATGCTGCTGCCACTGTCCAGCTGTACCGGCAGTTTCATGCTGGCGACGATTTTCTCGGCGATGAGTTCGGCGTCTGAGCGCGACTGCAGCGGTGTCAGCAACACCGCGAACTCATCGCCGCCCAGGCGCGCCACCAGGTCATGCTCACGCAGTTGGGCGCGAATGCGGTCGGCCACGCTGATCAGCACTTCATCGCCCACGGCATGGCCAAGGCTGTCGTTGATCTGCTTGAAGTGGTCACTGTCGAGGAACAGCAGCGCCAGATGATCCTGCTGCCGCGCAGCGTTGCGCAGGCTGCGGCTGAGGCGGCCTTCGAAAAAGGCGCGGTTGGGCAGGCCGGTCAGGCTGTCGTGGCTGGCCTGGTGAGCGAGGGTCTGGTTTTCGCTCTGCAGGTGGCTGTGCCACACCTCCAGTTCATCGAGCAAGGCGTTGAAGTCGTTACTCAGCTCGTTGAGCTCGGCAATCGGGGCTTCTGGCACGCGGCGGTCGAAACGACGTTCACGGCGGGCTGCATGGGCAACGCTGGCCAGGGCGCGCAATGGGCGAACGATGTCGCCGAGCAGGCGCCGCGACAAGTACAGGGCGATGACGGCGCTGAGTACCATGCACAACAGGATCCCGCCCAACCCGCCGAGCAGGAACAACAACAGGCTACGGCCTTGGCCAATCAGTTCGATATGCCCGACCTTTTGCTGCTGGTGAATGATCGGCAGGTTGACCGGCTCGTCCAGCAGCGCGGTGGCGACCCGGGTTTCCAGGTGCGCGAGCATGCCGCTGTCGTTGCGTTGCCAGTGGGCCAGTTGCTCGCCTTCATTGTTGAAGACCTTGGCGTCGGCCACCTCTTCGGTACTGGCAATCAGTGCCAGCGCCTCACTGGCCGCAACGCTGTCGTCGAACACCACGGCGGCTTCGACGGTGTAGGTGATCGAGCGGGCGATCAGGTGCAGGTTGTGGTTGGCATAGACCTGCAGGGCAAGCACGCCCAGCACGGTCAGCGAAATACCGACCAGGCCCACGGCGAGCAGGGCGACACTGAGGTGCCCACGGCCGAGCACCGAACGCAGGGTCGGGCGAATACGCCTGTTGGTCGTTTTCATGGCTGCGCACCTCGGCGCCGCGACAATTGCAGCACGCTGGGGTGGATGCGTACGCCGGAACGGGCCACGGAATCGAGGTTCACTTCAAAGGCCACCTGCTGATCGCTGACCCGCAGGCAGAACAGGCTGCCGACCGTACACGGGTCGTCGGCCTCGCTGATGCTCAGCACCGGGTGACCGCTGACACGCTGGAACAACCGGTCGCGCTGGCCCTGATCGAGTTTACCGATGTAGATGGCATCACAGGCCTGGGCAACCTGCGCATCGTCAGCCAGCAGCCGACGCACCTGCAGCGGCCGCCCGGACTCCTGCACGTGGCCCTTGATCAGGTCGTCTGCGTATTCGGTGGGGCCGATCAGGCACAGGCGCAGGGGCGTAGGCTCGACGGGCCAGCGGGCGTAACTGAAGATCCCCAACACCACCTGGGTGACAGCCTTGGCACGTTGCTGGGCCTGCACAGCGGTTGCTGAGGTTTCCGCCCAGGCAGGGCCTGCCAGTAGTAACAGGACCGCCAGCAACAGCGAAAGCGTACAGCGTGTCACTCGCCTTCCGGCCACGGTCATGTGGGAAATCTCTCGAAGTCCTTTCAGATGTTGGCGCAACGATAGCACATGGCCGCCAACCGTACCTGGCGGCCAGTGTCAGACCTGTTCGAGCATCAGGCCGGAAATGCGCCGCACCTTGCGCGACACCGCCTCCTCGAAGATGCCCTGCCGTGGTTCGATCAGGCTGAAGCAATGCTTGGCGCGGGTGATGCCGGTGTACACAAGCTCCTTGGTCAGCACCGGGTTAAGGGCGTCCGGCAGCACCAGGGCGGTATGGCTGAACTCCGAGCCCTGGGACTTGTGCACCGTCATGGCGAACACGGTTTCCACTTCGTTGAGCCGGCTTGGCAAGACGAAACGTACCCCACCGTTGCCGTCGTTACGCGGGAAGGCAACCCGTAGCAGGGGCTCGCCCCGCTCGTCGGGCAGGCGCAAGGCGATGCCGATGTCGCCGTTCATAAGGCCCAGGCCATAATCGTTACGGGTCACCAGCACCGGCCGGCCCTCATACCAAGGCTGCTGAGCGTCGATCAGCCCGGCGTTGTGCAGCACCCGCGCCACCCGTTCGTTAAGACCCTCGACACCCCATGCGCCCCTGCGTACCGCGCAGAGCAGCTGGAAGTCCTCGAAACTGTGCAGCACCTTGCTTGCCCATTGTTCCCAGAGCGGGTCATCGAACGCGGTAGCCGGAGCCGGCCGATAGCGGCCCAGTGTTCGAAGGTAGCTGCGATAGCCTTGAGGCCCTTCTGCGCCGCGGTTGAGGCCGTCGAGCAGTAGACGGTCGAAGGCTCGATCGTGTTCGTTCTTCAGCGCCAGGCCATTGACATCCGGCGGAGGCATCGCGAGCAGATTACGCGCGGCATGGGATTCCTGACGGTTGACCAGCCGCGCCAACTGCCCAATCCCGCTGCCTTCGCCGAAGCGCCGGGAGAAACGCAGCATCACTACCTGCTGGGCCAGCGGATTGCGCTGCGCATCACCGGCTTTGAGACCGCTGCCTTCCAGCGACTGGCCACCAATCTGCTCCAGCCACGCCTGGGTCGCGGGTGAGTAACAGCCCTCTTCGGCATCCCGGCACAGGTCGCCCAATACCGCCCCCGCCTCGACCGAGGCCAACTGGTCTTTGTCACCCAGCAGGATCAGCCGTGCGCGGGGTGGCAGGGCGTCGAGGAGGTTGGCCATCATCTCCAGGTCGATCATCGAGGCTTCGTCGACCACCAGCACGTCCAATGGCAACGGGTTGCCCGCGTGATGACGGAAATGCCGCGACCCGGGGCGGCTGCCCAGCAGCCGGTGCACGGTGCTGACCTCGGTGGGGATCTGCCCGCGCACGGCGGCGCTGACTTGCAGGCGCTCGACCTGCTGGCCAATGGATTCGGTCAAGCGCGCAGCGGCCTTGCCGGTCGGCGCGGCCAGGCGAATACGCAGAGGCCTGCCCTGCTCCACCGCCGGGGCCTGCAGCAAGGCCAGCAGGCGCACCACCGTGGTGGTCTTGCCGGTGCCAGGGCCGCCGGTGATGATGCTGAAGCCGGCGCGGGTCGCCAGGGCGCACGCCAGCTTTTGCCAATCAACCTGACCGGCCAGGGCACCCGCGTCGAACAGCTGTGCCAGGCGCGCCGGCAAGTCAGCCGGTGCGGCTTCATCCTGGTTCAGGCGCTGCCGCAAGTTCTGGTCGATGCGCCGTTCGTAGTTCCAATAGCGGCGCAGGTACAGGCGCTCGCCGCTGAGCACCAGCGGCCGTGCCTGCTGGCCTGGCGTGTCGCCAGCGGCCACCAGTGGGCTGGCAGCGATGCGCTGGCGCCAGGCCTGAAGGTCCAGGTCTGCAAGCAGTTGCGAAGGCAGCAGCAAGGGGCCGATCAAGGCATCGCCTTCTGGCGGCAGCGACAGCGCAAAGTCCGGTTCGGCCAGGGTTTGCTGCAAGTCCAGGCAGACATGGCCGTGGCCCAGCTGATGGCTCGCCAGGGCAGCCGCCAGCAATAGCAAGGGGTCGCTGCCCGGGGCACGCTCTTCGAGAAACGACACGAACGCGCGGTCGAGGGCTCGCAGCCAGCCACGCTCGACCCAACGGTCCAGCAGTTGCAGCAGGTCAGCGCTGACACGCTGCGGCGCCAGGGCCAGCAGGTGTTCGGCGTGCAGCGGCGTGGGCAGCAGGTCGGTGAGGGTTCGGCTCATGGTGCGGCTCCGGCAAACAGGTCCTGCTGCGTGGGTGCATACTCGCCACGGAACAGCGCATCGAGGGCTTCAATCAGTGCCCGCGGCGGCTTGACGAAGTACACGCCATGACCGCTGCTGTTGGCACCGCGCAGGAAGATGAACAAGGCGCCGCCGACATGGCGGTCGTAATCGTAGTCAGGCAAGCGGGCGCGCAGTTGGCGGTGCAGGGCCAGCAGGTAGAGCACGTACTGCAAGTCGTAACGATGCTCGAGGATGGCCTTTTCCATGGCTTGGCTGTCGTAGGACTGGATGTCCGGGCCCAGCCAGTTGGATTTGTAATCAGCCACGTAATAGCGCCCGTCCAGCTCGAAGGCCAGGTCGATGAAGCCCTTGAACATGCCATTGAGCAGCGTCGGCTGTGCCGCCGGCCGCGCCTGGCCGGGGTGCGTATAACGCGCCACCAGTTGATCGAGCTGTTCGGCGTCTACCTGATGGCTGGCGAACCAGAACTCCATTTCGATCTGGTAGTGACGCAGGTGCGCCAGGGTGAGGCTTACGTCGTGGGCCAGGACAGGCAGCGGTTCGTTCAGCAACTGGCGCAGCCACGGCGTCAGCGTCGGGATCCAGCCAGTCCAGTCACGGCGATTGCAGCGCTGGCCGACCGTGCGCTCGATCAGCTCGGGGTTGCCGCTGACTTCGGCGAAGCCTTCTCGGCCGGCCCATTCCAGCAGGCCGTGCAGGAAGGTGCCGGGGTTTGGCCCGCGTGGGAAGCGGTGGATATCCCCCCCTTCAGCCGGCACCTCGCGCAGCAGTTGCGCATCGAGGACTTCGTCATCCAGCAGCTGCTGAGCCTGTGAGCTGTCGGCACCGAGGGTCTGGTCACCGACGCGCAAGGCACTATAGGACGCAATCCACCAGTGCTCGGCGGCCGCTCGCCGTGGCTTGCGCGCGGGCAGCAGCTCACGCTCGGCATGTGGCGTGCGATACAGCTGCTCGTCGGCCAGCGGCAGCGGTGGGCACTCAATGTACGAGCAGCTTGATGCCAACGCCTGCAGCCAGTCCGCCAATTGCCCGGACCCCGTCAACGCAAGGCCACCGCCAAGCAGGTAACCGAGGGCTGAGCGGTGCAGTTGCGAGCTCTTCTGGTTGCCGCGCTTGAGGTCGGCGACGCCAAGCCAGCACGCATGCTGGGCGCGGGTCAGGGCCACGTAGAGCAGACGCAGGTCTTCGGCCAGGCGCTCGTCGTCGGCGCGGGCGATCTGCTCCTGGTCAGGGGTTAACGTCAGGTGCGCGTTGCCTTGGCTGTCATGCCAAGCCAAGGGCAGGCGGGTACCGTCCACGGGCTTGCTGGTGCAGATGAACGGCAAGTAAACCAAGGGGTATTCGAGGCCCTTGGACTTGTGGATGGTCACCACTTTGACCAGTTGCTCATCGCTCTCCAGCCGCAGGATCTGTTCTTCACCGGCCTGACCGGAGCTGGCCAGGTGTTCGGCCAGGTGACGGATCAACGCTTGCTCGCCATCGAGCTCGCCCGCCGCCTGTTGCAGCAGCTCGGCCAGGTGCAGCAGGTTGGTTAGCACACGCTCGCCGTCACTGCGGGCGATGAGCGTGCGCGGCAACTGGAAGTCGTGCAGCAGGTGGCGCAGCATCGGCAGCACGCCTTGGCGCTGCCAGGTATCGCGATAGCGCCGAAAACGCATGACCCAGTCTTCCCACACCCGTTCGTCCTGGTTCAGCTTGTCCAGCGCCGCCAGTGACAGGTCGAGGGTCAGGCTGGCCAGCGCGGCCTTGAGCAGGCGCTCCGAATCCGGCTCGGCGCAGGCCTTGAGCCAGGCCAGCAGGTCATGCGCCTCTTGGGCGGCGAACACCGAGTCCTTGTCGGACAGGTACACGCTGCGCACCTCACGCGCGGCCAGTTCGGCACGGATCATCTGTGCCTCGTGGCCGTCGCGCACGAGAATGGCGATATCTGAAGGCAGGCAGGGGCGCAGTTCACCTTCGCCGTTGCGGAAACCCGCCGTACCCTGCTGCCCACCGTTGAGCAAGGCGACGATATGGCTGGCGCAGCTGGCAGCCAGGTGCTGGCGGTAAACGCTGCTCGATACCGGCTCTTCGCTCTGCAGGTGCCAGCATTGCAGGGCTGCGCTTGGCTGGCCGTCCACCAGCAGGTGCTCGCTACGGCCTTTGGCGCGGACCTCGATGAAGGGCAACGGGTTGTCTTGCGCTTCACGGAACAGAAACGCCCCTCGCCCCTGGCTTCGGGCCTCGGCCTGGAGAAACACCTGGTTGACCGCCGCGACCATGGCCTGGCTCGAACGGTAGTTGGTGTCCAGGCTGTGCAGGCGCCCGGTGGTGGCGCGCCGGGCGGCGAGGTAGGTATAGATGTCGGCACCGCGGAAGGCATAGATCGCCTGCTTGGGGTCGCCAATCATGAACAGCCCGGTTTCAGGGCGGTTCTCGCTGATCTGGTAGATCCGCTCGAAAATCCCGTACTGGACCGGGTCGGTGTCCTGAAATTCGTCGATCAGCGCTACCGGGAACTGCTCACGAATCAACCCGGCCAGGCGCTCGCCGGCCTCACTGGCCAAGGCATGTTGCAGCCGCAGCAGCATGTCGTCGAAGCCCATCTCGGCGCGGCGGCGCTTTTCCACTTCGAAGCGCGCCGACACCCAGCCAGCAGCGTGTTCAAGCAACTGCGCATCCGGGCTAGCCAGGGCCTGCAATTGCTGCTGCAGCGTCTGCATGGCGTGCAGCCCGGGGTGATCGGGTGGCTCGCCAGACTTCCAGGCCTCGGCCATGCCCGCTGGCGTCAGGCGGGTGAACCCGGTGCCGAGATCGAGCTCCACGGCCTGCTCGTCGACGGCCCAGGCGCACAGCTTGTCGAACCAAGGTTCGAAATAGCGTGCCTGCATCTTGCGCCCGTCGGCCCGCTTGGCGGCCACGGCATCGCGGCAGATCTGCCGCAGCTCATCGGCCCATTGTGCCCAGGGCGCCTTGAGCGCAGCCAACTGTTCGGTGCGTTGCCCAAGCGCGGTTTGAATCAACGCTTCGGGCGCTTGCTCGTCCTGCTGTGCCCGTACCCGGCCGAACAGCGGGCGAATCCGCGGCAACAGCGCGTCGGGGCTGCCCCAATGCCCACGTACCCAGGCCAGGGCCTCACCTTGCATGCCATAGCAGAACCGGCGCCAGTAATCGCGCATGACCTGGCCCAGCAAATCGCTGTGATCGGTCTCGAGTGTTTGGGTGAACAGGCTGCCGCTGTCGAACGCGTGCTCGCGAAGCATGCGCTGGCACCAACCGTGGATGGTCGACACCGCGGCTTCGTCCATCCATTGCACGGCGATTTCCAGGCGGCTGGCGCAACGTGGCCAAGCCTCTTGCGGGTAATCGTCGCGCAACTGGTGCAGCAGTGGGTCAGCAGCGTCAAGCTCGCCACGGAAGAACCGCGCCGCCTCGGCCAAGCGGGCGCGGATACGTTCGCGCAGCTCTTTGGTGGCGGCGTCGGTAAAGGTCACCACCAGAATCTGCGGGGGCAGCAGTTCACGGCCGAAGGCCTGTTCGCCCCCGTGCCCGAGGATGAGCCGCAGGTACAGCGCCGAGATGGTAAACGTCTTGCCGGTACCGGCACTTGCTTCAATCAGCTGGCTGCCGTGCAAGGGGAAACTCAGTGCCAGGGGACGGTCCTGGGTCATGCGCCACTCTCCGGGTTGCCCAGGGCCTGCCAGGGTGCGTTGAACAAGGGGCGGTACAGGGTTTCGCACCAACCTTCAAAGGTTTCGTCGGCGGTGAGCGCGGCGAAGTCACGGAACTGCCGCGCCAGGGCAATGCTCTCGCTGCGCTCGCCAAAACTGTTGCGCTCATAGCCTTCATAGGCGCGAGCAGCCGCGGCCAGCGCTTTGTCGGCATCGTCTTGGGCCAGCCAGGCGAAGGCCGTTTTGGCCGCCACCGGCAGCGGCGCATTCATGGCGGCCTGGCGGGCAACCAACAGGTCGCCGAGCAATTGCGCCGCCTGGTCTTGCGGTAAAGGTGCCAGGAGCAAGGTCAGGTCACTGGCCACCAGCGCACTGTTCAGCGGATAACCCGCAGCGCAGGCAGCCAGGTGCATGACCCAGGGTGCGATCAACCGGTGCCATTTATAGTTGTTGCGCCCGGCACTGATGGTGTTCGGGACGGTCGTGATGCTTAGCAGGCTTTGATCATCAGCCTGGTAAACCCGGCCTAGCCAGCCTTCCAACCGGTGTGTGCCCTGTTCGTAATGCACAGGCAATGCGCCTTCGACCAGGTGTGGCCAACGCTGCAACAACTGACGATGGCGTTGCAGCAGGTCAGGCAGCGGCTGAATCAGATCGGCCTGCAACAGTGCGCCAAAACCGGCAAGCGGCAACACGCCACACGCTTGCAGGCGGCGTGCCTGCACCTGCAAGGCCTGCTCGGCATTCGCCGGGTCGGCCAGCGCGGCATTCAACAGGGTTTCACTGGCACTGTAGCGTTGCAGCGTATCGAGGACGAACGGCTCTTCATCCGGCGTCGGCGCCTCCAGGGCCTCGAAGAACACCTTCAGGCGCTGGCTGAAGAAGTGCCGCACCGGGTGGCGAAGAAAATCGTTCAGCTGCGTCAGGCTCAGTGCTTCGTCGTCGGCATAAGGAGGCAAAGCCGGCTCGACCTGCGTGGCGTCCTGCACTTGCCGATGCAGCAGCTGCCATTCATGGGCGAAGCTGAACAACGGGCTGCCCTTCTGGAAGTAGCGCGGGCTGAACGGTTGCAGCGGGTGCTCCTGGGTCAAGGCGTGCAGCAAGCGCTCATCCGGCCCTTGGCCTGACCCGTCCTCTGCACCGGCCAACCGCCAGCCGGCAGCCACATGATCACGCAACTGGCCGATCAGCACCGAGGCCGGGCGCTCGCTGTTGTCGCGGATGCTGCGCCCGACCCAACTGACATAAAGCTGATCACGTGCCGACAGCAGCGCTTCGAGCAACAGGTAACGGTCATCTTCACGACGCGAGCGATCACCGGGGCGGTAGTCGCTGGCCATCAGGTCGAAGTCCAGCGGCTGCTGGGCGCGGGGGTAGTCACCATCGTTCATGCCCAGCAGGCAGACCACGCGGAACGGGATGGCGCGCATGGGCATGAGGGTGCAGAAGTTCACCGACCCCGCCAGAAAACGCTGCGACAGCTTGCCTTGGTCAAGACCCGACAACCACGCTTCCCGGACCACCGTCAGCGGTAGCGCGTCTTGCAGGCCGACGGTTTCGCACACTTCCAGCCAGGCGTCGCGCAGGTCCTGCAACTGCATCAGCAGAAACTCGTCGTGCTCACCTTCGGCCAGGAAAAACACCTGCAGCAAGGCATTCAAGCGCTCGCCCCACTCGGTGACGGTCGCAGGCTGTGACAGTGCCTGGCAGGCCACCTCAAGGGCGTCCAGCAGGGCTACCAAGGGGCCGATCAG
The DNA here is from genome assembly GCF_022179005.1 of Pseudomonas sp. PAGU 2196. NCBI lineage: Bacteria > Pseudomonadati > Pseudomonadota > Gammaproteobacteria > Pseudomonadales > Pseudomonadaceae > Pseudomonas > Pseudomonas sp. PAGU 2196. Next base: position 297,563 of record NZ_BNTL01000001.1, read on the forward strand.
TGCCGCATCGAGGCCACCGATTTCGTCATAGGGTTCAATGCCATCACACCCCTCACCCACGCCTACGGCATAACCCAACAACATGCGCCGCAGGCCGAAACGCCAGCTGTTCTGTTCCAGGCCTTCAGGCAAGCCGAGGCTGGCCCGTTGCTCGGCGTTCAGGCCCCAGCGGATACCGGCACCTTCGATCCAGCGATGAAGCGTGGGCAAATCGCTTTCACGGATACCGAAGCGGGCCCGTACTGCCGGCACGTCCAGCAGGTCGAGCACTTCACTGACCGCAAAGCGACTGTCTGGAAGCTTGAGCAGGTGCTCCAGGGCAATCAGCAAGGGCTCTCGACCGCGCTGGCCTTGGTCGGTGAGGGTGAACGGGATGTAGCGCGGGTCGTTGCGCTGCAATTGGCCGAACACGGCGCGGATATGGGGTGCATAAGTGTCGATTGCCGGCAGCATCACGATCACATCGCGCGGGCGCAGCGTAGGGTCGGCGCTGAAGCGGGCCAGTAACTGGTCGTGGAGAATTTCCACCTCGCGTTGCGGGCTGTGCGCGACATGGAAGCGCATCGAACGGTCCTGCGCGAGGTCGACTTGCGGCCAGCGTTCGCGGGTTTCGGCAAGTGGACGCAGTTCGAGGATGTCATCCTGCAGTTGGTTGAGCAGCGTGGTCGGCGAAGCTTCGCTGAACAGGTCGATGCGCCCTTCGCTGAATACGCCGCGGTAGCTGCCAGGGTCGTCATAGCTGTCGAGCAGGTTGATGTAGTCACGGCCCTGCTTGCCCCAGGCGGCCAGCAGCGGATGAGCATGCTGGTGAAGCGATTGGTCATCCAGCAGGAGCGGCATGCCTTGCTTGCGTTGTTGGCGTTTGTACTGATGCCGCAGCAGGTCTTTGTCGGCGACGATATCAGCCCAGTGATGGCGACACGGGTTGTGGACGCAAAGCAATACCTGGCTGAACCGGGCAAGCCCCGCCAAAGCCTCCAATGCTTGCGCTGGCAGGGAGGAGATACCGAACACGATCACGCGCGATGGCAGGCCGACAGGTGCCTGCTCCAGGCTGTTGATACGCTCGATGAACCGTTGATGCACACCTGCACGGCTTTGCGCCATGCCCTGCTCGCCGACATCATCCAGCAGCGCCCGCCACAATTCGGCCTGCCAGCGATTGCCAGGGGGCAAGGGTTTACGCTCGCCACGGGCGGTATTGAGGATGTGCTCGCCAGCAGCCCAGTCCTTGAGCCAGTCGGCTCGGTAAACTTGGTACTGGTCGAACAGGTCGGCCAGGCGCTCGGCAAGCTGGTAACGCTTGCGCAGGTCGCTATCGTCGGTGAGAAAACGGCGCAGGGGCTCGAAATGCGGGCGCTCGATCAACGCCGGAAGCAGGCGCATGAGGCGCCAGGTCAACGGCGCCTTGTCGAGCAGGGAAACTTCGGGGATCTCATCGCGGCCCAGCACTCGTCGGTAAAGCTGCCACATGAAGCTACCGGGCAGTTGCACATCGATCGCGGCGGCAATACCACAGCCGCCTAGGTCACCTTCTTCAGGGTCTTCAGCCAGCGCCAGTTTTAGCCACTGGGCGATGCCGTTGCTCTGCACCAGGGCGATTTCATTTTCCAGTGGCGCTAACGGGTAACGCCGCATCCAGCTCACCACCAAGCTGCGCAAATCGTCGAGGCGGTTGCCATGTACGATCATGAAGCCGGGATGGAGGGCGGTGGTGTTGACCATTGAGCATTCCCTGGAAGCGGTGGGTTCTGATGCGGAACCATATCACGGGGCATGCCCGGGGTTATGGCGGGCATGGCGACAAATCTTTTCCAGCCCAAAAGACAAAACCCCTACCT